>JASEHE010000026.1 GCA_030018915.1 Verrucomicrobiota bacterium | reverse complement strand
AACAGCCTCCTGCCGCGCTCTCCCTGCGCTCCTCTCCGCCAGCTTGCGGAATCGCCGGCGTCGGCGAACAACGCTTGACATGCCGAGCGTCTTTTTGTATTCATGCGCGCGTATTGCGGCTGCCGGCCAGATGCGACGAGAGGGCGGCATGAAAACGAAGTGTATGCGCGAAGTCAACAGAGAACGACATCATCGTCACGGCCACCGCCACCACGGTTCGGCCGAGAAGGTCGGACTCTGGGCGCCACGGTCTGTGTAAACGGCACAGACGCGCGATGAACCCCTGAGTCCGATTCAGGGGTTTTTTTGTTTGTGCGCGTGAAGAGCGTTGAAACGGAGAATGCGCCCACGCCTATCAGGATAACTTGTTCCACGGATGATTCGCGCGGTTGAAAGCGCCGGGGTAGCTCCAATTTGGTTAGAGCGGTTGACTGTGGATCAACATGTTACGGGTTCGAATCCCGTCCCCGGTACCAATGTGAATGACCACGGGAGTTTCGACTGCTATCTCCAGTTCAGGAAGGTGATGCGATGACAACCGTTCAAGCATGGAGGTCCAGACTTGTCGAACCAAAGACATTGAAGGGATTCCAAAACCACCTGCCGGAAGACATGATTTCGCGCAACCGAGTGGTTGGAATCATCCGTGAAGTCTACGAACGGTACGGTTTCCAGCCGATTGATACGCCGGTGCTGGAGCATCTCGTCACTCTAATCGGCACAGGGGGAGAGGAAACAAACAAGCAACTATTCCGGATGGAAAGCCCGGAACGCGAACCGATTGCCATGCGGTTCGACCTCACCGTTTCGTTTGCCCGTCTGCTGGCGGAGCACCCCGACAAGATCAAGCTGCCTTTCCGTCGCTATCACATTGGGCCGGTTTTTCGCGCGGACAAACCCGGACCGGGCCGCTTTCGACAGTTCACCCAATGCGATATAGACGCGGCGGGGGCCGAGTCCGTGGCGGTCGATGCCGAGATTGTTGCCGCGATGTCCGACGTATTCACGGCCCTTGGACTTGCCGGCACGGATTCGAATGCCGGCAAAGCCGAATACCAAATACGCGTCAACAGCCGGAACCTCATGGACGCCCTATTGGAGGGGGGCGGCATTGCCGATGCCGAAGTCAAAAAGCATGTTCTGCGAGTTGTGGATAAACTTCAAAAGGTCGGCATGGATAACGCGCGCAAGGAACTCGGCGAGGGTCGGGTAGACGAGTCGGGCGATCCTATTCGCGGTGTCGGGCTCCCAAACGCCACAATCGAAAAGATACTGGCGTTCATCAGCGTAAAAGCCGAGTCTCGCCGCGCCGTGCTGGAAGGGGTAAGGCGTGTTCTTCCGTCAAGCGCGACGACAGACGTCGCCGTGCAGGGCATGATGGCACTGGCCGATGCGCTGGACAGTCTTGCCGTGGGCGAGAAAGCCGCTGTTTTTGACCCCACGCTTGCAAGAGGATTGGACTACTACACAGGTCCCGTATTTGAAGGTCTTCTCACCATTCTGCCGGAATATGGCTCGGTCATGGGCGGCGGACGGTTCGACCAACTAGTCCGGAGATTCCTGGATATTCCCGTGCCTGTTACGGGCGCATCCATCGGTCTTGATCGGCTGATCGCCGCCTTGCAAGCTGCGGGCAAACTGGACGCTCCCGCGACGGTCACTAAGGTTCTGGTGCTGTCGCTCAAGGGCGTACGCATGCCCGATCTTCTGAAAGTGGCGCGGGAACTTCGGGCAGCAAGGATTCCCACGGAAGTTTTCATGAGCGACGCGGGAACGGGCATGCGGAGCCAGCTCTCGTTTGCCAACGCGCGGGGAATCCCTATTGCCGTCATCATCGGCGAAGATGAACTCAGGAGCGGAACAGTCGCCGTGAAGGACTTAATTACGGGCGGCAAGAAGAGGACGGGCATTGAAGACCACGAAGCCTATGTGAAGGCCGGTCAGGCAGGACAAATTGCGGTTCGCCGTTCCGAACTTGTCGGCGCGGTCACGAACATGCTTCGAGGATGGCCTTCACGCGAAACTCGTTATGGACGCGTTGGGGTTCCTGTCCTGGGCGACGCGCCTTTGACGGATTGAGAACGCCGGAAAGGTCTTCTCCTCTGTAAAATCCGGCGTCAAATTCCTTGGATGGCGGCAAGAAAGCCCGGACGAACGACGACCGCGGACGAAGAGGAGTTCAGCGCATGACACCTGACGACCGAAAATACACCAAGACGCACGAATGGGTAAAGATCGAGGACGACCTGGCTGTCGTCGGCATCACGGACTACGCGCAGGAATCGCTCGGCGACATCGCGTTCGTCGAGTTGCCGGCGGCGGGGGACGCGTTCAAACAGGGCGAAGAGTGCGGAGTGATCGAGTCGGTCAAGGCGGCCGGCGACCTCTTCTCGCCCATCGCCGGCGAAATCGCCGAGGTCAACACGACCCTCGAAGACAAGCCCGAGACGATCAACGCAAGCCCGTACGACGCCGGCTGGATTTTCAAGGCGAAGAATTTCGACGGGGCCGAAGTTGCCGGCCTCATGGATGCCGACCAGTACGAGGCCCTGCTGGAGAACGACGAATGAGTTGCGTGGCCAACACGGCCGAGCAGCGGCGGGAAATGCTGGCGGCGGCTGGCGCAGATATGCCGGATCGTCGGCTGATCGAGACGCGGATTGGCCGGTTCTTTGCCGTCCGCCGATTCGACCGGCCCGCTCCGAGACAACGTCCGCATTTACACTCGGCGGCCGGCCTCCTGCCCGCCGATAGCTGAGCGGGATAATGAGTGACCACATGGGAACAGGACTGATCTTCAAGGTTGCGACGGAGGCGTCGGAGTTCGAGCAAATTCACGAACTCAACTACGAGACGTTCGTGGAGGAAATCCCGCAGCATCACGCGAATCCGCAGCGGCGGCTGGTGGACAAGTTCCACGAGCAGAACACCTACCTGATTTGCATGGACGGTGACCGGCTCGCTGGCATGGTGGCGATGCGGTCGCAACGCCCGTTTTCGCTGGATCACAAACTGCCGAACCTCGACGCGCACCTGCCGGCGGGCCGGAGCGTGGTGGAAATTCGGCTCCTGGCCATTCGCAAGCGCCGGCGGAAGGGCAAGATTTTGCTCGGGTTGTTGCGGATGATCGCCGAATACGGGCGCGAAAAGGGCCACAATCTCGCCGTCATTTCGGGCGCCACGCGGGAGGTCAAGATGTACCGGAACATCGGCTTCACGCCATTTGGCCCGCTGGTGGGCGCGCCGGGAGCGATGTACCAGCCCACGGTGATTACCATGGAGGACTTCCGGGAGCGCGTCGGGCGGCTTGTGAGCGGGGGAAACCGGCAAACCACGGCCGGCTATGGAACGAGGAAGAAGCGAGCGTAGGCGTAGAGAAAAGGGGCGGCGAAGAGAAGGCTGTCCATCATGTCGAGGATGCCGCCGATTCCCGGCAGCCAGCCGCCGGAGTCCTTGGCGTTGACCGATCGTTTCATTCCGGACTCCACGAGATCGCCGGCCACGCCAGCCAGCGAGAGCGCGAATCCGATCGCCAAGGCATCGAGGGCGGTGAAGGCGAGGCCGCCGAGTCGGCCTCGTGTGAGCGCCCAGACAGCCATGCCGGCCAGTATGCCGGCCGCGAGGCCGCCCCAGAAGCCCTCCCACGTTTTGTTGGGGGAAACGCGCGGGATGAGTTTGCGGCGGCCCCAGCGCGCGCCTACGAAGTAGGCGCCGGAATCCGAGACTTTGACAACCGCGATGAGATAGATGAACAGCGCGCGATTTTCCGGGAGGATGGGACGCGTAGTCGGGCCGGAGTGGCCGCTGAAGAGCAGCAAGCTGAGTGACGCGAAGAGGCCCGGCAGATAGATGAGGGCCAGGAATGTGAGGGCGCCGGCCACCAGCGGGGAACCGGACTGCCGCCCGAGCAGCGTGCGCAGCAACACGGCGGCCATGACCGCAAAGGGCAGGATCACCAACAGATGCGACGGGAGATCCTTTCCGCCGTTGAGTACGACCCAGGCGATGTCCCAGGTGAGGACGCCGCCGGCGAGCGCCCCGATCAGCGGGTAGGCAGGCAATCCGCCCTGGCGGAGAAGCCGGAAGAATTCCAGCATCGCGAGGACGGCCATCGCAGTCAACATCGCCGCGAGCGCGACCGCCGGCAGCCAAAACAGCGCCCCGACGGCGATGGCGATCATCACCGCGCTGCTGACCAGTCGCCTGCCCAGACTCGCGAACCCGCTCATGATGGTGTCTTTCCGCCGAGAGCGGAAGCACCATAGCGCGGGGATTGTCCGAATGCAAAGCTGTTTTGTCTTTCAGCGCCGTTGAGTTGTCTCGACTTGGCAGGCGACATGTGATACATCATTACCCAATGTCCGACGGAAGGGTGGCGGAGCGGTCTATCGCGCCGGTCTTGAAAACCGGAGTCCCGCAAGGGACCGGGGGTTCGAATCCCTCCCCTTCCGCCAATCCGATCCATGTGCCACCTGAATTTCGCGCGCCTTGCGCCATCAAGGAAACTCGTGATTCCATACTTCTTCTTCCGGCGTCTTCCAGGCTGTCTATAACGCCAGTCCCAGCGTCACGATCTTCTTCGGGCCGACCTTGAACAGCACAACGCCATCCTTGACACGCAACTTCCGCGCCCGCTCCTCGGCCAGCGTGAGGCTGTGCGCGGCCTTCGGCGGCCGGAAGCAGCGCAGGCTGCCGTCCAGGGCGCGGTCCGTCGGGTTCCACAGCCGGACGACCAGCCGCCTGCCGTCCTCAGACCGCTTCACAGCCGAGAGTTGTAAGATGCCGGGGCTCGCCTCGAAGAAACTCAGCGAGCGCGGCAGCGCGCCCCTCGCGTTGCGGCCCGCCTGCCCCACGCGCAGCGGCAGCAGGAACGCGCCAGCCTCAGCGAGCAGGCCGGCGGCTTCCCAGTCGCCCGCGTGCGGCACGAGCGCGTAGCGGAATTCCTGCGGAAACAGGCACTGCGAACCCGGCTGGTCGGGGTACTCGGCGCGGCGGATCGTGTTCTTCTGCGCAAAACAGCGCATGAACGTCAGCGCCAGCGTGCGCGCTTCGTCGTCCCGCACCTCGTACTGTGGAATCCCCAGATTCAACAGGGCCAGGCCCTCCTGCCCGTCGCTCACGTCCACGAACCCGAGGTGCGGGTGACAGCCGGACGGCGGCTCGCGCCAGTCAGCGCCGTCAGGCACGCGGATGTCGCGGCGCGCGACGTCGAAGGCCGACTCGGCCGCCGACTGCGCCGCGCCGCGAATGCCCGTCGGGAAGCTGATGCGCAGCCGGTGATCATTCGCCTTGTTGTCGAATCGGGTCACGATCTCCAGCCGCCGCGATCCGGCGTGGAGCGTCAATTGGTGCTCGATCTCCAAGGGGACTTCTTCCTCGCTGCGTTTTTGATCGAACCCGAGCGCGCAGGCGGGGACGCGGAATGGGAAGCGGACCGACAGCGTGGCCGAGAGCGGCCCGTCTTCCGCGACGCTCGCCTCGGCGCGGCAGGCGGCGCTGGTGACGAGGCGCTCTTCCTTGGGCGCGTAGCGCACCCAGGGATCGCCAACCTCGCCGTCGTCCTCCAGCAATCCCAGGTTGTCGAACCGGCGGCCGCGCGCGAGGTCGGCGAGGTTCCAGGTTCCGTTCGGATTGACCTCCACGCGAACCAAGCCGTTGGACAGCGCTCGCCCGCCGGCTTCGGCCATCGAACCTTCGCGAATCGAGCCGGTCCCGCCCCGCCTGAGCAGCCAGCTCTTGTACCCAAGCGCCGGCACGTCGTCCGCCTGGAAATAGAGGCGGCGGGACCGCGTCCGCATGCGGAGCGGAAGCTCATGCGGACTCTGGAAGATCGTGAGCTTCGGCTCCTCTCCGCGGACCTGCGCGGGCACGGGCCGACCGGCCTCGTCCACGATCTCGAACGCCTCGAACTTCTCGTCCACGTGCGCGTCGAGATCCGCGGCAACCACCTCGCTTCGCGGGCGCGGCTCCGGGTTGAACGCCACGAAGAGGATGTCTTCCGGCGCGAGCGCGGATCCGTCAATCGCGGCGGCCAAGCGACCCAGGCCGAGGGCGGTCTGCTCGCCGGCGATGATACGAACCTGGCGGTTGCGGCACATGGTGTCCTCGTGCACGGCGTCCATGCTGCAGCCGCTGATCGAGTCGTGGGCGTGGTTGGCCACGAGGAGCTTCCAGGCGCGGGTCAGGAACGGTTCCGGGTACGGTCGATCGAGGAGCCAGGCGAGCGCGGCGGCGGGCTCGCTCCAGCGCGAGAGTTCCAACTCGGCGATGCGGTTGGCCTGCTTGACGTAGGCGCGGGCCGGGAAGATGTGCGGATGGAGGTCGGTGATGGTGACCGTTTTCTGAGTGTGGCGCATCTCGCCGGTCAGCGTTTCGAGCGCCGGGTTGAGCGCGCGGATCGCGGCCACGTATTCCGGGAGCGACGCGGCCACAAACAGCTCGCGGCCCACGCGCTCGTTCAACGTTCGGATGAGCGCTGGCAGGTCGGGGTAGGCCTCGAGCAAGTCCTGGGTCTGCATGCCGAGGGCGAGCGGCGTGGCGTTGTCGCGCAGTTCGGCGAGCAGCGCCTCGGCGGCCTTCACGGCGTTGTCCGGGCGCCGGCCGAGGGGCGGCTCGATCAGCTCGTAGGGCTGAATCGAGCTGGCGCCGGCCAGACGGAACGGGATTCCGCCGTCCTCCCAGCGATGTTCCTGCTTCGAGCGGTCGCGGTCGTGGACCATCGGGCGGTAGACGAGGTGAAAGAAGTTCGCGCGGCCGTAGTCGCTGAACCGGAAGGCCAGCAGTTTCGATCCGTCGGGCCCTTCCCACTGGAATTCGGCGTGACGCGTGACGACGTTGTTGATTCCTCGGTAGAAAAGGATGCTCGTAATGCCGAAGCCGGCCATGATTTGCGGCATCTGGGAGACCTGGCCGTAGCTGGTGGGACTGTAGCCGACCGGCATGGCGCCGCCAAAGTCGCGGCAAGCCTTGCGGCCGAGCAGAAAGTTGCGCACCAGACTCTCGCCGAGGACGAGGTTCTCCTCGGGCAACGTGTACCACGGGCCGGCCAGTATCTTGCCCGCGCGGCAGGCGGCCTTGAGCCGGCGCGCGTTCTCCGGGCGGAGCTCGAGGTAGTCCTCCAGCATGATGGCCTGGCCGTCCAGGTGGTAGCACTTGTGGTCTGGGTTCTTCTCCACGATGTCCAGGAGGTTGTCCATCATCCGTAGCAGGCGGACGCGCGTGGCTTCAAATGAGAACCGCCACTCGCGATCCCAGTGCGTGGATTCGATGACGTAAATTCTGCGCTGCGCGTTGTCCATGAGGATTGTTCCCCGTTCTCCGACGCGGACGTCAACCGCCGCGGTTTCCAGCGTTGTCCAATTCCGGATTCAGGCTCCCCGTTCTGTAGCCCCGAAGGTCCACGGCGACAAATCGAAAACCGAGCCTGGTCAATTCTTCCGCGATCCTTTGCCGCATGGCCGGTTCCGCGATGCGGGAGATGTGGTCGGCATCCACTTCGATTCGCGCGATATTCGAGTGGCTCCGCACTCTCACCCGGCGGAAACCGAGATCGCGAACGATTTTCTCCGCGTCTCGCACCCGGCGAAGTTTCTCGCGGGTGATCGCCTCGCCGTACGGAAATCGCGAAGCTAGGCAAGCAGCCGCCGGCCGGTCCCAGGTGGGCAAACCCATGTCTCGGGACAGCGCCCGGATTTCGGCTTTGGTCAGTCCGGCTTCCGCCAAAGGGCTGCGGACGCCGAACTCCGCGGCAGCCCTTCTGCCAGGGCGGAAATCGCTTTGGTCGTCCTTGTTGGTTCCGTCCGCCACGCAGCGGATGTCTCTGCGGCGCGCGATGTCGGCAAGCCGGCCAAAGAGCTCCTTTTTGCAGTAGTAGCACCGGTTGGGCGGATTGCCGCTGAACCGAGGGTTTTCCAGTTCGCCGGTGGAAATCCGCAAATGCGGCGCGCCGAACGACGCCGCGATGCGGGCGGCTTCTTCGCTTTCTTCCTCGGTGTAGGTGTCGGACAACGCGGTGACGGCAAGCGTGGCGCCTGGAAGCGTATCGCGCGCGACTTTCAGCAGGAACGTGCTGTCGGCGCCTCCGGAAAAGGCCACCAGCACGCTGTTCATATCGCGGAGAATGTCGCGGAGCGCATCCAGCTTTCTATTCATGCCTTGACTCTTGCGGTTTCGATTCGACGGCGAAGCGGCTCTTTGCGGCACGAGTACCATCCGTGGGAGCGGCCGTCAAGTCTGCCGCTGCAGGTAAAGCTTGCATCTTGAGAGAGGGCAGGGCATGTTACCGCCTGCCGACACGCAAGGAAGGCGTCCGCGGATGAAACTCGGCGGTTCGACCGCGGTGCGATGCGGTTGAGGAAGACATGAACAAAAAGACGATCCGCGATCTGAATCTTCGCGGCAAGCGCGTGCTGATGCGCGTGGACTTCAACGTTCCGGTGGAGAACGGCATGGTGAGCGACGACACCCGGATCGTAGCGGCCTTGCCTTCGATCCGTTACGCGCTTGACAACGGCGCGTCCGTCGTCCTGATGAGCCACCTCGGGCGCCCCAAGGGCGACAAGGCGGAGCCGCGGTTCAGCCTGAAGCCCGTGGTGGCTCGCCTGGGCGAACTGTTGGGCCGGCCGGTCCAGTTCGCGACCGACTGCGTGGGCGCCGACGCCGAGGCCAAGGCCCGGGCGCTGAAGACCGGCGAGGCGCTCCTGCTCGAAAACCTGCGCTTCCACCGGGAGGAGGAAGGAAAGGCCAATGTCCCGGAGAATGCGTCCGCGGAAGAAATCGAGGCCGCTAAGGCCGAGATGAAGAAGAAACAGGAGGCGTTCGCCAGGCGCCTCGCCAAGTTGGGCGACGTGTACGTGAATGACGCGTTCGGGACCGCGCACCGCGCCCATGCCTCCGTGTCCGTTGTGACCCGGTTCTGCGAGGAAAACGCCGCCGGGTTCCTGATGGAGAAGGAGTTGGACTACCTGGGCCGGGCCGTGGCCGATCCGGAGCGTCCGTTCCTCGCCATCATGGGCGGAGCCAAGGTCAGCGACAAGATCGAGGTGATCACCCATCTCCTCAGCCGGGTGGATGTGCTGCTGATCGGCGGCGCCATGGCTTACACGTTTTACCGGGCCAAGGGGCTTCCCACCGGCAAGTCGCTGGTGGAAGAGGACAAAATTGATCTGGCCGGGCGGATTCTGGACCGGGCGAAGGAAAAGAAGGTCAAGCTGTTTCTACCGGTGGACCACGTGGTTGGCGATCAGTTTGACGCCGGCGCGAAGACCAAGGTGGTCGGCGAGTCGGAGATTCCGGCGGACTGGCTGGCCTTGGATATCGGGCCCAAGACGGTGGCGCTCTACGAGGCGGAAGTCGGCAAGGCGAAGACCGTGGTGTGGAACGGGCCAATGGGCTGTTTCGAGATGTCGCCGTTTGCGCGGGGCACGTTCGCCATGGCCCAGGCGCTGGCCAAGGCGAAGTGCGTCAGCATCATCGGCGGCGGCGACAGCGCCAGCGCCGTGAACAAGAGCGGCCTGGCGGAGAAAATGACGCACATCAGCACGGGCGGCGGCGCCAGCCTGGAGTTCCTGGAAGGCAAGGCGTTGCCGGGAGTGACGGCGCTGAGCGACCGCCAGCCCGCCGTTTTTCGGAGATAGCGGCGCAGGGTACGGACATATGCCCAAATTCAGGAAAAAGATCGTTGCCGGGAACTGGAAGATGAACAAGTCCACGGCTGACGCACAGGCGCTGGCCGAGGAGATCAAGCGGGAACTGGCCCAGCACAGCGAGACGGACGTGGTGCTCTGTCCGCCGTTCACGGCCTTGAAGACGGTTGGCGACGTCATTGCCGACACGAGCATCAAGCTAGGCGCGCAGAATATGCACGCGGAGCCCGAGGGCGCGTACACTGGCGAGATTTCGGCCAATATGCTTCGGGACCTGTATTGCTGGTACGTGATCCTGGGGCACAGCGAGCGCCGCGCGCTGTTCGGCGAGACCGACGAGGCTGTGAATCGCAAGGTCAAGGCGGCCCTTGCAGCGACGCTCGTGCCGATCGTCTGCGTGGGCGAGACGCTCCTGGAACGTGACGCCGGGCAGACGCGGGACGTTGTGAGAAAGCAGGTCGAGCGCAGTCTGGCCGGGCTGGGATCGGAACTCGCGAAGGTGGTCATTGCCTACGAGCCGGTCTGGGCCATTGGAACCGGCCGCGTGGCCACGCCGGATCAGGCCCAAGAGGTTCACGCATTTATCCGCGAGGTACTGGAGGCTATTTCCGACCGGGCGACCGCGCAATGCGCGCGCATTCAGTACGGCGGCAGCATGAAGCCGGCGAACGCTCACGATCTTCTGACACAGCCGGACATTGACGGCGGACTCGTTGGCGGCGCCTCGCTCGAGGCGCGGCTTTTTGTTGAAATCGTCCGGCGCGCTCTATAAAGTGCGGCCGAATAGATTGGAAACCGACGGATCGAGGATTGCGCCATGTGGCAAACGTTTCTGCACTGTCTTCTCGTCGTCATCGAGGTGATCGTTTCCTTTCTCCTGGTGGCTGTTATCCTGATCCAGAAGCCCAGAAGTCAGGGGATGGGACTGGCCTTCGGCATGGGGATGGGTGAAACCCTGTTTGGCGCGCAGGTCGGCAACGTCATGACGCGAATCACCGTGGCGCTCAGCATCATCTTTCTGGTCACCACGCTGCTGCTGACCCTCGTCCGCGCGACGCCGGCAGGCCGTTCTATCACCGATACGATCCAACCGACGCCGCCGGCCGCCTCGCCCAGCGCCCCGGCAGGCGGCGCCGGCCAGCCGTTCGCGCTCCCAATGCCGGCGCCCGCAGGCGCCGTTCCGGCTTCCGAAAACGCGGTTCCAATGCCACCGGCGAATGAGACGCCACCGGCACAAGGCGCAGCGCCACCAGTCGTCGCTCCGGATATTCAGCCTGCTAAGGATGCGCCAGCGCCGTCCGCGCCCACCGCCTCGAACGAGCCGGCCGCGCCGCCGTAGGGGTCGGTTATCGGTTGTCGGCGCTGTGGAGGGGAGGGGAGTGGTAGGCAATCCAGCGGAGCGGAACAAGTCGGCAATCGGTTTGTCGGTGGAGGCGCTTTCAGAAATAGCCGCAAAGGAACGCAGAGAACGCAAAAGACAGGCTTTCCCTTGCGATCTTTGCGTTCTCTTGTGGCCAACTCCGGACTTTTGAAAGAGGCTCGGTGATCAGGGAATTGGAGGCAAGACACCATGATCGAGGTCAAGGAACTGAAGAAATCGTTCGGCGCCATTCGCGCCGTTCAGGGCATCTCCTTTTACGCGCGGAAAGGAGAAATCCTCGGATTCATGGGGCCCAACGGCGCGGGGAAATCCACCACCATGCGGATGATCACTGGGTTCCTTCCCCCATCGTCCGGCACGGCCGTGATCTGCGGGCATGACATTCTGGCGGAACCGGTGGAGGCGAAGAAATGCGTCGGCTACCTCCCGGAAAACGCGCCGGTGTACCAGGATATGGACGTGACTGGGTTCCTGGCTTTCATCGCCGGCATCCGGGGCTTCCGTGGCGCCGATGCCGGAAAGCGGGTCGAAGACGTCATTCAACGCTGCTACTTGAACAAGGTGCGCCGCCAGGCGATCGAGACGCTGTCCAAGGGCTACAAGCAGCGCGTCTGCTTTGCGCAGGCGGTTCTGCACGATCCGCCGGTGCTGATCATGGACGAGCCGACGGATGGGCTGGACCCGAACCAGAAGCGGATCGTGCGCGCCATGATCAAGGAGATGGCGGCGAACAAGGCGATTGTCATTTCGACGCACATCCTGGAAGAAGTTGACGCCGTGTGCACGCGGGCGATCATCATTGCCAACGGCAAGATCGTGGCCAACGGCACGCCGGCGGAGTTGAAGTCGCGCAGTTCGACGGGCCGTCTGGACGATCTGTTCTGGGCCCTGACTCTCGGCAGCGAGGAAATGAAAAAAGCGAGTTGACGGGAGGATTGACATGGAAGCGCTTCGAAACACCTGGTTGATTTCCCGGCGCGAGCTGAAGTCCTACTTCGGTTCGCCGGTGGCGTATGTGTTCCTCGTGGTTTTCCTGCTCATGATCGGCGGGTTCACCTTCTTGGTGCACCGCTACTACGAGGCTGGGCAGGCGGACCTGCGGTGGTTCTTCTTCTGGCACCCCTGGGTCTACCTGCTGCTGGTGCCGGCGGTGGCGATGCGGCTGTGGTCGGAGGAGCGGCGTTCGGGCACGATCGAAATGCTCCTGACGCTCCCGGTGACCATGCCCCAGGCCATCATGGGCAAGTTCCTGGCCGCCTGGGGTTTCTTGGGGCTGGGGCTCGCGCTGACCTGCCCGATCGTCTTCACGACGAGCCGGATACTCCAGGGCGATCTGGACAAGGGTGCGGTTGTGGCCGGTTACCTCGGCTCTTTCTTCGTGGCCGGCGTCTATCTGTCGGTGGGGCTCTGGAGTTCGTCCCTCACGAAGAACCAGGTGGTCAGCTTCGTCATTGCGGTAGTGATCAATCTGCTGCTGGTCATTATCGGATTCGGCACGTTCTCCGACCTGCTGATCCGCTGGGGCGCGCCGGCGCGTCTGGTCGAGGGCGTGGCGCTGGCGGGAATCTGGCCGCACTTCGACTCGATCCAGCGCGGCGTGCTGGATATCAGGGACCTTGGCTACTACGCGAGCGTGATCCTGGTCATGCTGATGGCGACGCGTCTGACACTGCAGAACCGCAAAACGACCTGATGGAGGACCCGACGGACCATGAAAGAATCGCTTCGATCGGCGTGGAAAACCAGCGGCGGAATCGTCGGTTTCGCGCTCGTGGCGCTCATCGCCATTGCCGCGAACGTCATTCTCGCCAACGCGCATATTATGAGGAAAGACTTGACCGAAGACCAGCTCTATGTGCTCTCGCCCGGGACGCGGCAGATTCTGGAGAGCCTCCCGGGCAAAGTCACCCTTCAGTTCTATTTCAACCGAAGCGAGGCTGAAATCCCGGTGCAGTTGAAGGGATTTGCCGACCGGGTAGAGGACCTGCTTAAGGAATACGAGATTGCGGGCCGGGGCAACATCGAAATCGAGAGATTCGATCCGAAGCCCGATTCGGACCAGGAGCAATGGGCGCAGAAGCACGGCCTGAGCGGGCAGTCGCTCGGTTTGGCGGGGCCGACGCTCTACATCGGGCTGGTAGCCATAATGGGCGAGCGGGAGGAGGCGCTTGCGTTCCTCGATCCGCGCGCCGAGGACCTCCTTGAGTACAACATCAGCCGGACGGTCGCGCGAGTGGCTACCTCCAAGAAGCGCAGCGTGGGCCTGATCAGCAGCCTGCCGGTGATGGGCGAGCGTCACCAGCCATACGCTATGCCAGGAATGCCGGAGCCACCGCCGCCATGGTTTGCGTTCCGAGATTTGCGGCAGGACTACGACATCCGCGAAATCGCGGTTCCGACGGAGACGATCGGCGAGGAAGTTGACTCCCTGATCCTCGCGCATCCGAAGCAACTGACGGACGAGACGCTCTACGCGCTCGACCAATTCGTGCTGCGTGGCGGCCGGCTTATGGTGTTCCTGGACCCGTTCTGCGGGACGGAAGCGGATTCGCCCATGATACCCTCCCAGATGCGGATGGGTCCGAAATCCTCGAATCTCGAGAAGCTCCTGGATGCCTGGGGCGTAACGTACGATCCGGGCAAAGTGGTGGCGGACATCGAGGCGACCACGCGGGTTCGCGGCATGGGCGGCCGCATCGAAGAAAGCCTGCTGTGGCTCAGTCTGCGGCCCGACAACCTCAACCAGGCCGACATCCTGACATCTCACATGGAATCTATCATGATGCCCGTGGCGGGATCCTTCTCGGTCAACGAGACCAAGGACGTGAAAGTCACCACGCTGCTCAGCGCCTCCGGCTCATCCTGTCTGGTGGATGCCATGATGGCCCAGTTCGGCGGGGATGCGCTAAAGAGAGAATTCAAGGCACAGGGCGTTCGGCTGCCGCTGGCGGTGCGATTGCATGGGAAGCTCAAGACGGCCTTCCCGGACGGCAAGCCGGCAAAGAAACTCGATGACGAGAAGGCGGACGCGAAAGACGCGGAGGCCGACAAGAAGACCGCTGAAAAGAAAGCCGCGAAGGTCGCCGACAAAGCGCCACCGGGCCTGAAAGAGAGCAAGACCACGAGCATGGTCGTTCTGGTTGGCGACGTTGACATGCTGTATGACCGGAACTGCGTGCAGGAAGTCCAATTCCTCGGTTATTCGGGGATGACTCCGTTCAACAACAACCTGACGTTTTTTGCCAACTTGGTCGAGCAGATGGCCGGTGGCCAGGCCCTGGCCGGCATTCGGACCCGCGGCAAAATCATGCGGCCGTTCAAACGGGTCCTCACCCTTGAGCGCCGCGCGCAGGAACGTTACATGGAACGGGAACTCCAGCTTCAACGGAAGCTGGAGGATGCGCAACGCCGCCTGTCCGAGTTGGAGGGCCAGAAGGACAAGAAGCAGCGCATGTTCCTCACCCGCCAACAGGAGGCGGAGATCGAGAACTTCCGCAAGCAGGTAGTCACCACGAAAGAAGAACTTCGTCAGGTCCGCCGCAACCTGCGCGAGGATATCGAGCAGTTGGGCGTCAAAGTCAAGGCGATCAACATCCTGCTCGTGCCCCTGCTGGTTGCGGCCGCGGGCGTTATCGCACATGTCGCGCGGCGGGTCGTCGTCAAGAGCTGACCGTTGAAAGCTGGAGGAGCGCGCCGATGAAAGGGAAAAATCTGGTTGTTCTCGTTGTCGTGGCCGTCATTCTAGTCGGATTGGCCTACCTGTCCTCGACCCGGAACCGCAAACCGCCCGCGTCACTGGCCGTCATCGGAAAACCCGCCGTCCACGCGCTGCAGGACACCGATACGCTGAACAACGTGGAGCGCCTGACTTTCCGTTCGGCCGGCAGCACTGTCGCGGTCGCGCGGGTCAGTGACGCCTGGGTGGTCCCGGCGAAATACGGCTATCCGGCGGACTACGACAAGGTGAGCGATTTTGTTCGGAAAGTCCGCGATCTCAAGGTCGGGCAGTGCGTGGGGAAAGAGCGCAAACAACTGGAAGACTTGAACCTGCTCTCGCCCGCCGAGGCGACTGGAACCAATGCCCAGACCGGCGCGCTGGTGGAACTGGCCGACAAGGACGGGAAGATGCTGGCATCCATGGTCGTCGGCAAGGAACACCGGCGGTCCACGCCGGACTCGCCGTTCGGCGCCGGCTACCCGGACGGGCGATTCGTGGCCGTGGACGGCCGCGCTTACCTGGTGGCGGACACGTTGGACGGAATGCCGGCCAACGACAAAGACTGGCTGGACGCCGACCTGGTCAATGTGAGCGCGTCGGACCTGACGGAAATCGAGATCAAGGACGCGGCAGGCAAGACACTCACCCTCAAGCGGGCGGAAGGCGGCGGCGACCTGAAGGTCGGGGACCTCGGGGAAAAAGAGGAGATGGACGCCGCGAAGGTCGGCAGTCTGGCGGGGATACTGAGCTACTTGCGCTTCAACGACGTCGCCGATCCGAAACTGACCGACGAAGCGACGGGGTTCGACAAGGCAGTCACCGTCACGGCCCGCGCAAAGGATCAGAAGGTCTACACGATGAAGATTGGCGCTAAGCCGTCCATCGGCAATGACCGGCACATCCGGCTGAGCGTTGCCATGACGCCGGCCACGGAGCCGAAGGACGCCGAGCCCGTCAAACCCGACGCAGCGAAAGCGGACGAGAAGAAGTCCGACGACGCCAAGGCCGCTGACGACGCCAAGAAAAAGGAAGATCGGGAAAAGGCGGAGAAGGACGCGCGGGATCTCAATGCCAAGCTGAGGAATTGGACCTACATCGTGGCCAAGCACAAGGTTGACGCCGCCGGCATTGACCCCGCGCGCGGGGTTGAGCGCAAGGCTTTTGTCAAGACCAAGGAAGAAAAGCGGGACGCGGCCTCGGCGCAGGAAGGGCAGAAGAAGGGCGATGCGAAAGAGACGAAAGAGGAGAACAAGAAGGAGAAGAAGGGCTTTCTACAGCGGCTGTTCGGCTGGGGCGACGACAAGGTAGAAGCCAAGCCCAAGGACAAGGAGAGCGATACGGTGAAGGACGACAAACCGTAGCTGCTCGGCGGCGCGGCCGCCGACAGTTCTTGGCAAAGCAGCCTACGGTCGCAACCAAAACTGAAGCCGGTCCCATATCGGCCGAGTCAAGCGCCGACCGCTTCAGCGGCGCTTTGGAGGACATGGACCATATCCTCGGCGGTTTCCGCCTGCAGAAGCCGGCTCCTGACCTCTGCGCTGTTCAGAAGCTTGCCGATGGCGGCAAGGATTTGTATGTGGGCGTCCGTGGCCTTGGGGTGCGAGAGCGTCAGCGCAAAAATCCGGGTGGGCTGGCCGTCAATGGAACCAAAGTCCACCCCCTCCTTCCGGATTGCAAAGGCCACCACGATCTCCTGCAGGCCGGCTGTCTTCCCGTGCGGCAGCGCGATTCCGGCCTGCATGCCGGTTGACATTCTCTTTTCGCGCTCGAGTACCGCGCTCAATGCCGCCTTGGGATCCGAAAGTTTGCCCGCCGTTGCCATGAGGTTGATCATCTCTTCGATGATCTCCTTCTTGGTCGTGCCGCTCAGGTTCGGAAAACAGCAAGCGTTGGTGATCGCCAGTTTGAGATTCATAGACAGGTCTAGGACAGTCTGCCCTATGTTCGCCGCGGCATCAAGAAACAATGTTTCGGTCACGCAAGAACGATCCCCTCCAGCGCGCGCTTCGGGACATGATGAACGCCGTCGGCATCGCGCCAGTACTTGATATCGCCGTCGGCCTTCACGGGTTCGATTCGAGCCTGCTCCTTGCGTTTGCCGAGCGCGATGACCAGCGCAATTTCGCAGTTCGCCGGAATCTGGAGCGCTTTCCGGAGCTTGTCCCGCTGGACTGAGCCCACGATGCATCCGCCGAGCTCCAGCTCGGTGGCGCCGAACAGAATGCTCTGGCAGGCGATGCCGGCGTCGCAATCCGCCGATTGACGGATCGCTGTGTCGCACAGCACGATAATGTAGGCCGAGGGCCGTTCGCCCTCCGCCGGCCCATTCCAGTCTTTGAGATAGGCGGCCCAGGCCAGGTGTGGGAAGATCATCGCGTTTTTCTCGCGGTCGCAGGACAGGATGTACTTGAGCGGCTGCATATTCCCGCCGGATGGGGAGAGCCGGGCCAGGTCAACCAATTTCAGAAGCGTCCGCATCGTGACGGATTCGTTCTGCTGGAAACGCCGGCAGGTTCGGTTCCTAAGCGCCAGGTCTCGGATCATATGGTTTCCATGTCTTCGCGGTTCCAAACCTCGCTTTGCAACTGTCCTCTCTGGAAACTACGTCCGATAATTCGGGGCTTCCTTGGTGATTTTCACGTCGTGTGGATGGGCTTCCGCCAAGCCGGCAAGAGACACCCGGATGAACTGGGCGCGCTCCTGGAGCAGCGGAATGGTCCGGCATCCGCAGTAGCCGAGCGACGACCTCAGCCCGCCGCAATACTGGTTCATCACGCGTTCCACCGTGCCGGCGTACGGCACAATTCCCTCGATGCCCTGCGGAACCAGGTCTTTCTCGCACACGCCGGGCTGGAGGTAGCGCTCGCGACTGCCCAAAGCCTCCTTCATGGCCGCCAGGCTGCCCATGCCCCGGTAAACCACGTACTGCCGCCCCTCGTGGATGATCTTCTCTCCCGGACTCTCCTCAGTGCCGGCCAGCACGGACCCGAGCATCAAGGTGTCCGCTCCGGCGGCCAGGGCCTTTGGCACGTCGCCCGAATGACGAATCCCGCCGTCCGCGATCACCGGCGTCGAACCTTCAAGCGCATTCGCCACGTCATAGATCGCCGAAATCTGGGGCACGCCCACGCCGCACACAACACGAGTCGTGCAGATCGAGCCCGGCCCGATGCCCACCTTGACGGCGTGGGCGCCGGCCTCGCGCAGCGCCACCGCGCCTGAACCCGTGGCCACATTGCCCGCGACAATGTCGATCGCGGGATAATGCTTGGCGATCCACTTCACCATCTCGACAACTCCACTGGAATGCCCGTGCGCG
This sequence comes from Verrucomicrobiota bacterium, assembly GCA_030018915.1. Lineage (GTDB taxonomy): Bacteria > Verrucomicrobiota > Kiritimatiellia > UBA8416 > SLMC01 > JASEHE01. Next base: position 948 of record JASEHE010000026.1, on the reverse strand, counting down.
CTATCCACGACGACGACGTCCGCCTCGGCCGCGGCCAGGGTCTCCACCCGCGCATGATCGTTGGGCCCCACGGCGGCGGCAACACGCAGCCGATATTTGACGTCGCGGTTGTACAACGGTTGGACGTTCTCGACCAGCGTGCGAACGTCCGTGAGGCTGTACAGACCGACGAGCTTGCCGCCGTCCACCAGAGGCAGCTTGCCGATGCGTCGCTCCATCATGATGTCGTAGGCCTGCTGAAGCGTTGTCTCGGGCGGCGCCGTGATGACGTTCCGGGTCATAACATCCGCGACGCGCGCGCTCCGTTTTCGCGAGTACTTGACGTCGGTGGACGTCAGAATCCCGGCGAGGTTGCCGCTTTCGTCCAGAATCGGGAAGCCGTGAAACTTGAGCCGGCGGCGCGACTTCTCCTGCTGAACGGTCTCGATCATGTCGCCCGTGTGAAAGACCACCGGGTCGGCGATCAATCCGTTGAGAAAGCGCTTAACGGCTGCCACCTGCTTGGCCTGCGCATTGGACGACAGGTTCTTGTGAATCACGCCGATTCCGCCGAGCATGGCCATGGCAATGGCCATGTCCGTCTCTGTCACCGTGTCCATGGCGGCGCTGGCGAAGGGCATGTTGACCCTGATCCGCGAGGTCAACCGGCCGGCAATACCCGCTTCGTCGGGCAGGAAGTCGGCGTATTGCGTGACGAGCGAAACGTCGTCGAACGTCAGTCCTTCATGAGGGAATTGCCGCATGAAGGCGTCAAGGTGTCGATTCTTGTTCATGGCGCGCTCCTAACCGCGTATTTCACGCTCTCGCGCGAAATGCCCGGGGCTAACAGACCGTCATTAGCCTGTTGCCCGCGAAGTCCTACGACGAGCGCGCCGGGCAGTCAAGGGGAAAACTGCGTATTCCGGTCAAAGCGGACACCGATTCCGGGATCAGACCGGACAGTTGTCG
>JASEHE010000025.1 GCA_030018915.1 Verrucomicrobiota bacterium | reverse complement strand
GCGTAGGAGACCATTCGTGGAGATTATGCCCTATCAGCTTTTAATGGATGAAAGAGGAAGCTGCCGACTATGTCCAGCGCCGCCTGGCAGAGATCGGCCTGCACGAGAACGTCTTCGATCCCGAGGCGCAGGAACTGCTTCTGCGCATCGCCGGGGGCATCCCCCGCACGATCAATCACCTGGGGCAGCGCGCCTTCGAGGAGGCGGCGCGTGAACGCTCGCGCACCATCAGCCGCGAACACATCCAGAAGGCTCTGGACCAGTTGCCCTGGCTGGGGCGGCTACGGGAGGAGGAATAGCGCCGGGGGTCTGGCGGCTGCGCGGGAGGATAGGGCAACGTGTTGGGGATCACGACCCGAGCGCCCCGCAGCCTGTCCAACCGTCACAGGTTGAGCAGCACTGCGTCCCCCGACTTCGGTCGGGGGACGCAGCCTCCAGCCCCTCGACGCCCTGACGAAACGTGCACGTCGCCCGTCAAACTCCATCTATTACCGCGCACAATATGGCAGGGCCAAGCGTGCGCGCCCACAGGGAACATCGCCGGACCACGGGGTGCGCTCCATGGGGTTCTACACCCAGCCGCAGGGCACGCCGAACTGGTGGCTGGATCATCACGGCGTGACCGAGGGCTACAACGCCGGAGACGGCGTGGCGGCGTGGCGGAAATACGTCATGGATGTCGCTCCAACCGTGCCAGACAATTACCTGCGCGTCACGGCAATATCCAACGCTCCGACGGGGACGGCTGTGGCCTTCACACCCGCCTCGACGCGGCGGTACTACACGCTGACCCGGCGGGACGACCTGACTGCGGGCGGTTGGAGCAACGTGGCCGGGCAGGTGGGCGTACCGGGCATCGGCGGGGACCAGACGATGCGGGACACGAACTCGGCGGCGCGGGCGTTCTATCGCGTGAAAGTGACGGTGACGCCATGAGCAGAACAGAAGTCAGGCCACAGGAATCAGGAATCGGAACTTGTAAGGCGAAAGGAGACGGCAGGATGAAGACGGGCAAATGGATCATGACGATGTTGGTGGCGATGGCGGCGGTAGTAGTGTTGGCAAACAGCGCGCGGGCAGGCGATCTGACCCCTCCCGGACCCCCAGGCTCGACCATGCACACGCTGGAGGAAATCTACGAAAGGCTGGCGGTGTTGGAAGGGTGCTGGGACTGGTATAGCAGCGCCTACTACTCGAGTTCTCCGGGGACGGACCCTCGCGGCCCGACGACAGGCACGGATCGAGTGCTGCGGGGTGGCTCGTGGAACAACTACGCGTCCAGCGCGCGCTGTGCGACCCGCTACTACATCTTCCCGGACGACGAGTACTCCGTTACCGGTATTCGTTGCGCGAGGGGGCTCTGATACACTCTGTTGGGGGCGCGCCCGGCGCGCCTCAGCCCGAACGCTGACGCATTGAGCGATGCTGCTCGCCGTTCGTCGAGGACGATTGGCGTGTTGTGGAGGAAACCATGTGTCTGACCAGCGTTCCGGGCATGAGGGCGTCTATCCTCAAGGGGCTCAAGACTCCAATCGAGAAATGCGCCCGTTCTGACGGGCGCAAAGTGAATCTTGCGCCAGGCGGCGCAAGATTCAGGTCGTAGGAGACGCCGACATGCGGAAACGAATCGCCATTCTCGGCGACGGGGGCTGGGGCGCCGCATTGGCCCTCGTGCTCAACGAAAACGGCCACGGCGTCACGGTCTGGGGACCATTCCCCGACGTCATCGAGCAAATCAAGGCCGCCGGCGAGAACGCCGCTTACCTGCCCGACGTTCCCATGCCCCGCTCCATTAGCTGGACCGCGGACCGCGCCGAGGCCGCGCGCGGCGCCGATGCGGTTGTGCTCGCGAGCCCAACGCGCTATTTCCGGGATGTGCTGAACTCGTTCGCCGCGCTCATTCCGCGCGACGCCCGCGTGGTCACCGTGGCCAAGGGCTTCGACGAGAAGAGCGGCAAGCGGATGAGCGAAGTCGCCAACGATATGCTCGGCCGCTCCGACGTCTGCGCGCTCTCGGGACCGAGCCTGGCGCCGGAGGTCGCCCGCAGGACGCCCACGGCGGTGGCGCTCGCCTCGCCGGACGACGAGGCCTGCTTTGAGTTGCGGCAAATCTTCTCCAACAACCGCTTCCGCGTCTATACGTCGCGCGACATCGCGGGCGTCGAACTCGGCGGCGCGCTCAAAAACGTCATGGCGCTGGCCGTCGGAGTCAGCGACGGGCTGGGCTTCGGCGACAACACCCGCGCCGCCCTGATCACGCGCGGGCTGGCCGAAATGACGCGGCTGGGCGCCGCGCTCGGCGCCCAGCGCGCCACGTTCTCAGGGCTCAGCGGCATGGGCGACCTCATCGTCACCTGCACGAGCCGATGGAGCCGCAACCGCAGCGTGGGCGAGCGCCTCGGCAAGGGCGAGAAGATCGCCGACATCCTGACGGGCATGAAGCAGGCGGCGGAGGGCGTCTGGAACTGCCCCATTGCCCGCGACCTGGCTCGGGAAATGAACGTCGAGGTCCCCATCATCAACGAAGTCTACGCCATCTTGCGCGAGGGTAAGAGCTCGAGCGACGCCGTCGCGGCCCTGCTGGCCCGCGAACTCAAGCCCGAGAACTGAGTTCATTCCGATTGCGTCCGCGCGCTCTTGAGCGTATGCTGTGAACATGAGCGGTATCGAGGAGTGCGCTCTTTCGCGGCGCGCGTTCCTGCGGCAGGCAGGAACGGCAGCGGCCTGCTGCGCGGCCGGCCGGCTCGCCGCCGGTGGCGAAGCGCCTCCCGCGCCGAAGCCGTACCGGGCCTCGTTCTACGAGAAGCTGGGGGAGAGAAAGGTGCGCTGCCAATTGTGTCCCTGGGGCTGTGTGGTGCCTGACGGTCGGCGCGGTCATTGCCGGGCGCGTGAGAACCGGGACGGCGAGTATTATTCGCTGGTCTACGGCAAACCGGTCGTGATGAACAACGATCCCATCGAGAAAAAGCCCTTCTTTCACGTCTACCCCGGCAGCCGTTCGTTTTCGATCGCGACCGTCGGCTGCAATTTCCGCTGCGCGTTCTGCCAGAACTGGGATATCTCCCAGCGCGATCCGGACGAGGTTTCTCCCCGCTTCGTCGCGCCGGCGGATATTGCCCAGGCAGCGGTCCGGCAGCAATGCCGCACAATCGCCTACACCTACGGCGAGCCGATCGTGTTCTACGAGTACATGGCCGACTGCGCCAGGGCGGCAAAGGACCTGGGCGTCGGCAACGTCATGGTCAGCAACGGAACTATTTGCGAAGCGCCGCTCAAGAAGTTGCTTCCGCTCATGACCGCCATCAAGATTGATCTCAAGGCATTCACGCAGAAGTTCTACGAGGAGGTGTGCGGCGGCCGCCTGCAGTCCGTCCTCGACACCCTGAAGCGGATCGTCGGTGGCGGAACGTGGCTGGAAATCGTGGTGCTGACCATCCCGACACTGAACGACAACATGGACGACATCAAGCGAATGGCTGACTGGATCGTCAAGGAGCTGGGACGAGACGTGCCGCTACATTTCACGCGGTTCCACCCGGACTACAAGCTGCGGAATCTGCCGCCCACGCCGCTCAAGACTCTCGACGCGGCCCGGGAGACCGCCGCGCGGCAGGGATGCCGATTCGTGTACGGCGGGAACGCGCCTGGCCAGAAGGGCGAACACACCACCTGCCCCGGCTGTCAAACAATCATCGTGGAGCGCTACGGCCACAACCTGCTCAAGAACATCGTGGAAGACAACAAGTGCGCAAAATGCGGCCGGGCCGTCCCCGGAATTTGGAAGTAATCCCCCCCTGCTTCCTCATCCACGCCGCGCCGTTGACTTCCCGCAGGTTCTGCATGGCGCCGAGCACGCGCTTGACGGGGCCTTCTGGGTCGTCGAGCCATAGAACCTGGACCGGAGACTTCTCCAAGGGATGGAAATCTTCCGCGTCCACTTCCCGACAATCCGGGTAGACCAGGGGCAGTTGGGCGATGACGGCAAGGTTCTTCACCCGGGAACTCCGGATATCCAGGTAGCGAAGCGGCGCGCCCTGGAGTGGAGACAAATCTTCCACCTTGGTTTCGGATGCGTAGAGCTGATCGAGGGGCGTCCCGCGCAGGACGGACAGGTCACGCGCCCGCGTTCCACCGATGTTCACCGCGCGCAACGACATCCCGGCCAGCGGCGAAATATCCCGGATTTTCGTCGCCGCAGCCTCCAACCGTTCCAGCGGCATGCCAACCAGCGGCGAAATATCGTCAATAGCCGATTCGCCGATCGCCAGCATGCGCAGCTTCATTCCACGGAGAGAATCCAGGCTTTCGACGCGGGTACCCCGAATGTCGAGGGAGACGAGCGGCATGCCGGCCAGCGGACTCAGGTCACGAACCGGCGTCTGCCGCAAATCCACCTCTCTCAGTCGCATCCCGCGCAGGGCGCCGAGGTCCGACACGGAAGTCTTGGCCAGCGACAGGCTCTCGATAGGGAGCCCGGCAAGCGCGGAGACGTCGGTCAGGGGCGACGTTTCTTTGCGCGGCGCCTTCTCCATGTCCGATTCCGCGCATGACAGCGCTCGGAGCTTCTTCAGTGCGCTGAAGTGCTCCCTGGCCTTTTGGTGGGACTGGGCATCGAGCATGATCAATCCTTTGGCCAGCGCGACCCCTGGCTCGTTGTCCGGCCCCATGCGGGCCAGTCGGTCCGCCACAGGGAGATCGGACACGGGGAAACGCGCGGCGCGCGTTTCCTTGCCCGTCGGCGCATGAATGATCTCCTCACAGACTACCCGGCCGTTCTTCGCATCCACGACGGTCAACATCTGCCGCTTGCCGTCCAGAACGACCGTGATGGATTTGCCGGCTTGATCAGTATGAAGGCAATCGCCAGGAGAATCAGCACGGTCAGCAGGGCCGCCCGCGCCGGCGTGGATGCGGACGCGATTCCAGCCGGTCCACGTCCGGCTATTCTCGCCCAGTCCGCCGGCAGCGTCTTTCGGAACGAGCCGGCGGCCTCCCGTTTGCGGCTTCGCCGGATCGTGCTGACCGCGTCAAAAGGCAGGCGGCGCCGCAGCGCTCGGCATTTTCGAACGCGAGCCAAATCCTCCAGAAGGCTCGGCCAGTCCCTGTGCCGGTGGCGGCGATCCTTGGCGAGCATCGCTTCGATCAGGGTGCTCGTCATCTTGGACACCTTCGGATTGATGTCCATGGGGTCGGACACCTTCTCCGTCAGTTGCATCTGAAGAACATCGCCACAGGAATACCCCCCGAATACTTCCACGCCGGTAAGCGCGAAATAGACGGTCGCCCCGTCAACGTATTCCATGACGATGTAGTGTAGGCCCTGGACGACATTCGCGTCGTAGACTTGGACAATGCCGGGGTGTTTGAGCTTGGCGGCCGATTGCGCTTCGGCGACGAAGTTCCGGATATCGGCGGCGTCCGCCGAGAACTGCTTGGAGAGGGTCTTGATTGCGACGATTCGGTCCAGCGACATCTGGCGCGCCTCCCAGACGTTCGCCATGCCGCCGGTTCCCAACTTCTCCAACATCTCAAATCCGGGTATCTCCACAGCCGAAACCTCCGGCCTTGCGCGTGAGTCTCCCTGTTGGGAGGGCAATGTCCCATCTCGTGGGAAAGCGGCGTTGCGAGACGTCCCGAACCCGGCTTGCGGAAGCCATGACCGCCCAAAACACGGCGCGTGCTATACAACGTTTTTCGCGTCATGCAAGTTCAGCCCCACGGGAACGGGGATTTCCCGTGTCGTTCATGCCGTTTGAGGCTATGTTTCCCGCACCGAAAGGACGGGCGGCGCGGCATCTGCGTCAGCAACCACCTGGAGTAGCGAGTAGTCGGTAGTCAGTGTGGAAGAGGGCGGGATGAGTTGCTCGGAATCGCATGGTCGAGGAAGGGAGGTCGCCGCAATCGTCGGGACGCCAACCGACCACCAATCACCGATCGCTCTCTTTTGGGGGTGCATTCGGGCGGCTTTTGGTGCATGGTACAGCCTGCTGACCCTGCGGCCGGGCGCGTCGCGCCCGGCGGAAAGGGAGTTGCGATGGAACAGACGGACAACGAGTACCGCGCGCAACGGCTGGCGAACCTGGAGAAGCTGCGCGCGCGCGGCTACAAGCCATTCGGCCAGGCATTCCAGCGGACCGGCCGCCTGGCCGAGATTCGGCATGGCTTCCAGGAGAACCGGCGCGTGTCGGCTGCGGGTCGGCTCCTGACCATTCGCAACATGGGCAAGAGCATCTTCGCCGACCTGCGGGACGGCTCAGACCGGTTTCAGATATATGCCGGCGCGAAGCAGTTGGCCGAGCCGGCCTTTCAGGCGTTTCGCGCCCTGGACCTGGGCGACCATATCGGCGTGACCGGCTCGCTCTTCACGACGAAAACCGGCGAGAAGACGATTCTCGTCGAAAACTGGACGCTCCTGTCCAAGGCGCTGCTTACGCTGCCGGAGAAGTGGCACGGGCTCCGGGACGTGGAGGCGCGTTATCGCCAGCGCTACCTCGACCTGATCGTGAACCCGGCGGCGCGGGGGCTGTTCGACAAGCGAATTCGCGCGGTTCACGAGATTCGGCGGTTCCTGATGGAGCGGGGCTTCCAGGAAGTGGAAACCCCCATGATCCAGCCGCAGGCCGGCGGCGCGGCGGCCCGGCCGTTCGTCACGCGCCACACGGCGCTCGACGCCGACATGTTCCTGCGCGTGGCGCCGGAACTCTATCTCAAGCGCCTTTTGGTGGGCGGGTTCGACAAGATATTCGAGCTGAACCGGAACTTCCGCAACGAGGGGCTTTCCAGAACGCACAACCCGGAATTCACAATGCTGGAGATATACGAAGCCTACTCGGACGCGCGCGGCATGAAGGAACTGGCGCAGGGGCTCATCGCCCACGTAGCCGAGATGGTCTTCGGGACGCTGAAGCTCGGCGCAACCGAGCGGCCCATTGACCTGACGCCGCCCTGGCGGGAGATCGCGTACCGGGACCTCATTCTGGAGCGCATGGGAGCGGACTGGTTCGACCTTCCATTGACCGAAGCGCGCTGCCGGCTGGAGGCCCAGGGGGTCGGCGCCGATCCGAAGTGGAATCTGCTGCTCCTCACCCATGAGGCATACGAGAAGCTGATCGAGAAGACACTAATCCGGCCGACGTTCGTCACGCGGTTCCCGGCCGATTTAATCGCGCTGGCAAAGGCCTGCGACGACGATCCGTCGCGCGTGGACGTATTCGAACTCGTGATCGCCGGCATGGAAGTAGCGCCCGCCTACACGGAAATGAACGACCCGATCGCCCAGCGGGAGCGATTCGAACACCAGGCCGGGGAGAACCCGGAAAAGGTGGACGAGGATTTCCTCACGGCGCTCGAATATGGGATGCCGCCGGCGGGCGGCATGGGCGTGGGGATTGACCGGCTGATCATGATTCTCTCGGGTCAGGAAACGCTCCGAGACGTGATCCTGTTCCCACAACTCCGGCCGCGGAAAGCCGGCGAGCCGCCAGAGGAACCGGCGTAGCGACCGATCCCGCGGGCGCGGATTCCGGCTGAGACAGCCATGGTGCCATTCTCGCTATTTCTTGCCCTGAAGTACTTGAAGCCGAAGCGCTCGGTGCTGTCGGTGGTGACGGTGATCGCCGTCATCGGCGTGATGCTGGGAGTCGCCGCCCTCATCATCGTAAACTCGGTGATGAACGGCTTCGGCAACATGTGGAAACAGAAAATCCTGAGCTTCAAGCCGCATGTGACTGTGGTGGGCCAGCGGGGGGGCATCGAGCAGGAGGAATCGCTGTGTCGGGCCATCGAGCAGATTCCCGGGGTGACCGGGGTGGGTCCCGTTGTGGTGACGCGAACCCTGATGCGCTACGAGAACCGCATCGCCACTCCCGTCGTCATCGGCGTAGACCCGCTTCGCGCGGGCAAGATCAGCCGGGCGCCCCAGCAGACCTTTCCGACGTTCGACGTGGAGAATGAAGGGGTGGTCCTGGGGCGCGACCTGGCCGATCGTCTGGCGGTCGCCCCGGGCAACAAGCTGCTGATCTACTCGCCGCGGAACGTCATGGCCAACGACGAGATGTATCTCCCCGTGGAGGTGGTTGCGCGGGGAGTTTTCGACATGGGCATGCGAGACTACGACGGCGAGTTCGTGTTCGCCTCGCTCGATGTGGCCCGGAGCTTGGCAGGCCTCATCCGCGGGGCGCATGCCTTGCACATCGTCGCAACGGATCCCATGAACACCGATGCGCTGACGGATCGGATCCGCAAGACGATTGGTTCCGGATATGCGATCAGGACCTGGCGGGAGGAGGACCGAGTCTTGTTTGACGCCTTGGCGACCGAGAAGGTCATGATGCTGATTCTGCTCGGATTGGTGGCGCTGGTGGGTATCTTCTGCGTCACGTGCGTCCTGATTATCGTCGCCTATCAGAAGACCAACGAAATCGGACTGCTCAAGGCCTTGGGGTTCTCGTCCTTGCGCATCATGGCGACCTTCGTCCTGTACGGATGGATTCAGTGCCTGGCGGGAATTCTCGCCGGACTCGGGCTGGCGTTTCTAGTGCTGCACAACTTGACGGGCATCGCGCGGGGGCTGGCGTGTTACGGTCTCCTGGTGTTTCCCAAGGCCATCTACGGACTAAGCGAGATTCCGTGGGAGACCTCGGCCATCGAGGTCGAGGCAATCGTGCTGGGTGTGCTGTTTGCGGGCACGTTGGCAAGCCTGATTCCAGCCTGGCGGGCGGCTCGTCTCGATCCCGTGGAAGCCCTGCGAAACGAGTGAGTCGAGTATGGTGATTGACGCGAGATCCATTCACAAGAGCTATACTCTCCGCAAAGGTTTGGTGCGCGTGCTGCAAGGGGCGGATCTGACCGTGGGCGAGGGCGAGGCGGTGGCCATCGTGGGCGTGAGCGGCGCCGGAAAGAGCACGCTGCTGCATATTCTCGGCGGCCTGGATCATCCGGAGTCGGGCGCGGTGATCTTCCGCGGCCAGGATCTCTACCGCCTGAGTGAATACCAGCGCGCGCGCCTGCGCGCCCGGCAGATCGGCTTTGTTTTCCAGTCCTACCACCTACTCCCCGAGATGGACGTGCTGGAGAACGTCATGCTCCCGGCCATGGCGACAGGCGGCCTGCTGACCTCCGGAGCGGCCGCGCGGCGGCGGGCGATGGACCTGCTCGACGCCGTCGGCCTTTCGGCGCGGGGCGAGCACACTCCGCTGGAACTGTCCGGCGGCGAGCAGCAACGGGTGGCGCTGGCCCGCGCCCTCATGAACGATCCGCCGCTCGTGCTTGCCGACGAACCCACCGGCAACCTGGACGACGGGACCGGCGCACAGGTGCTGGAGCGCCTGTTCGCGCTGACTCGCGCCCGCGGGCACACGCTGATCCTTGTTACCCATGACGAGCGGATCGCCGCGCGTTGCGACCGCGTGTTGAAACTCGCGGAAGGCGCGCTCGCGCGCCATAACGGCCGGTAGGCGCCGCACATCCGACACCCGCCGCGGATGGCCTTTCAGGCTGCTGTGACGCTGTTCATGAGCTTCTTCGCGGCCAGAGAAGATTTGACCACGGAGGAACAAGCTTCGTTCGGCTCGGCGGCCTCGTCCGAGAAGACCGCGCGGGAAATTGCGGGCGGCCTTGCCGGCCGGAATTCCCCGCGCGCGCTGCTCTTCCCCTTCTTTCTCCGTGGTGATTCTTTCTCTTTTGTTGCGGCTTCGCCGCGCGGTGTTCAATCCTCCGCGTCAGATCCGACGGCCTGGCGCGCGGTCACGACGGGGTCGAGAATCCAGCGCTTGTTGTGCCAGAACCACTGTTCCGGGTTTCGCCGGATGGCGTTGTCAATAAGGCGCAGCACGGCGGTCGTCATGCGAATGACGTCTTCCTCCTCGGACAGACCGGCGTCCGGAACGACCGGATCGAAAACCGCAAAGTGGTGACGGGTCCAGCCTTCGCGCGTCGCAATGGCAGGGAAGATTGGAACTCCGGTGCGGACGGCAAAGAGCGCCATGCCTTTGCCGAGGTTGGCCTCGCCGCCCAGGAAGGGAACCCGGATTCCCGGGGCGGGCATCCGCACGTCCGGCAGAATCGCCAGGACCTCTCCGGCTCGAAGTCTCCGGAGCACTTCCCGCATCGTATGCGCGCCCCGCTCGAGGATGGCGGTCCCGGCCGACGTCCGAAGCGCATGAATGTAGGCGTTGACGTATGGGTTTTTCTGCCTGGCCTCGATGCTGAACATGGGGATGTCATGCATACGCGAGATCGCCAGCCCGAGTTCCCACGAACCCATGTGTGGCACGGCGACGATCGCGCCTTTGCCGGAGGCCAGGCGCTTCTTCAGCGCGTCCATATGACTGCCATATTCGACGTAACGCGCCGCCCAGGCCGGGGTCAGGCGGCCCATGCGCATCATCTCGATCCCATTGAACACGATGTTTCGCCACGACAGCCAGGCCACGCGGTTCACCTCGCGCCGCGAGACGCGCTCGCCCAGCACGCCGCGAATTCTGGCCTTAGCCTCCCGCGCCCGGCGCCGGGCCATGCGGAACAGGATGGCGGCGTTCACCCAGCCAACGGCCAGCGCGGCTGGGTAGGGCAACGGGTTCACGACCGCCGCGATCGCGCGCAGCGCGTAGTACTCGGCAAGATGCTTCAACGGCGATGTCATGCGACAGCTCCCCGCGGCCCTTTCCTCTTCGTTGCCTTGTCCGCGCCATTCGCGGTTCTCTTTTCTTCGCCGCGCCTCACCCGATTTCTTTTCCCTTCACCAGCGTCAACAATCGGCTCTGGATCATCCGGATCGCTTTCTCAGGGCAGATTTCATGGCAACAGCAGCAGCCGACACACTCGGCCGGATGGAGCCGCGGCGGCCGGCCGGGTTCCTGGCTCAAGGCGCCCGTCGGACAACTCCGCGCGCAGCGGCCGCAGGCCGCGCAATGCTCCATGATCCGCGGACGAATCCAGATGAGCGGTCCCAGAAGCCGCGCGAGCGGACCTGGAATGAGCTGCCCGCGCAGGATCCCTGGCGCGCGGAATTTCGGCGGCGCCAGGCCCAACGGCGATTCTCCAACCGTCGGGACAGGGGCCGTATAGCGGCTCAGAAACGGCCGCAAATAGGGCGCGGCGCGACGCGGCACCCGCAACAGGTCGCACAAAACCAGATCGAGCGCCACCGCGTCCGCGAAGGCGGCCAGAAAGCCCAGACGAATCGGGCCCCCGCCGGCCGGGCCTTCACCCTCCATGCCCCAGACGCCGTCGGCCACGCTGAGGGCCGGCGGAACCGTCTTGTAGATGGCCGCGAGCAGCCGTCCGAACTCGGCCAGCCGCGGATACAGCTTGTGAAAATTCGTCTTGAGAAACCCCGGCGCCGTGCCGCACAGATTTTTCACCGCGCCTGTCAGGATCGTCAGCGTGTGGGTTTTGACCTTGGGGCAATTGATAAGGACGTCAGCCTCCAGCGCCGGCCGAGCGATCTGAAAGGCGAATCCGTCAACCTCAAAGCGCTTCGAGCCGGCCTTCTCGAGGTTCACGAGTTCCACGCCTTCCTCGGCGCACAGCGCGGCGAATCCGGTCTTTTCCCAGACCTGTTCTATCTTTACCACGTTAGCGGGACTGTCGGCCACGCGCGGCCGGCCGCCCGCTTCGCGCGCGAGACGCAACACGGCGCGAACCACCGCCGGATGGGTCGTGACCGCCTGATCGGGCGTCCGGTCCGTCAGCATGTTCGGTTTGACGAGTACGGACTGCCCCGGTCGAACGAAGGCGGCCATGCCGCCGAGAGGCGCGAGCAGTCGAGCCAATGCCGGCCCGCAGATCGGCGTCGTACGTCTCGCAGCGGAGCAATGAGACTCGTGCAGCGTCGTTCATCTGCGGATGGAGGATAAACAAGGTACGGATCGGCGCCGGTTCAAAACGCGCCGAACAGGATGCTCGCGAAGGTCACAACCGGCGTGGTTTCGCGCAGGTCGTCGAGCACCGCCTTCGCCTCCTGCACAACGTTCACGAATTCTTTGTAGAGGGCATCATCCTCGGACAGCAGCTTGCCCAACGTCCCATCGCCTTTCTCCAAGCGCTCCGCTATTTTCCGCGCGGCGGACACCGTTGCTTTCAGGTCCTGGTACACTTGGTCATCATCAGCCAGCAGTTTGCCGAGCGTGCTCTTCCCCTCGTCCAGGCGTTCGGAAACCTTGCGGAGCGACGCGACGCCGGCCTTGAGGTCGTCGTAGAGCGTGTCATCCTCGGAAAGGAGCTTTCCGAGCGTTCCTTTGCCGGCGTTCAGGCGCCGGCTGATTTCCCGGATGTCGGCGGCCGCTTCCTTGAGGCCCTCGACCACGCCGCCCTTTTCGGTGAGTCCCTGTCTCAGCGAGCTGAACAGTTCCGCGGTATCGCTCATGAGGTCGTGCGGGTCTTGCCCATTGAAGACCATCTCCAGCGGCAGGTCGCCGTAGTCCCGCGACCCTTCGCCGATCGTCAACATGCGGCCGCCCAGGATCGAGGTGGTCACGATGGCGATGCGGTAGTCTTTCTTCATGCGGACGGGCGCGCCCTGGCCCCGCTTTCCAACCAGTTCGAGAAAGACGTGGACGCCGTCGGGCTTCAGCTCCAGGCTGGCGACCTCGCCGACCGGCATCCCGCGGACGACCACGCTGTCCTTGGTCCGCAGGCCCATGACGTCGTTGAACACCACCTCCATTCGGTGCTTCTGTTCACCCAGTTTCTTGCCGGAGAGCATGAAGGTGAAATACGCCAGGCCAAACACGACGAACACAAGAAACACCCCCAATACGACCTCGATGTTGACTTCATTGGAGAAGAGGTCTTTCTTCATTGGATTATCCTTTCCCACGCTCCGCGCTTCGTGATGAACTGCGATTCCAGAAAGGCCCGCACTTCCGGCCGGGAGGAACGAACAAAATCCTCCGGCGCGGCGCATTCGATCATTTTCCCTCCGTGCAGCATGGCAATCCGCGCGCCGATGGACAGCGCGCTGTGCAGGTCGTGCGTCACGACCACGCTGGTCACGCCCAATTCGCGGCGCATGCCCTCGATCAACGCATCGATGGCGCGCGAGGTCACGGGATCTAGTCCGGATGTGGGTTCGTCGTAGAGCACGATCCGCGCCTGGCGAACGATCGCGCGAGCGAGCCCGGCGCGCTTCTGCATGCCGCCCGAAATCTCGGAGGGGTGTTTGTGGCCGTCGTTTTCGAGGCCCACGAGTTTGAGCGTCTCGCGGACACGCTTCAGGATTTCATCGTTGCTCAGGGCGGTTTTTTCGCGCAAAGGCAGAGCCACATTTTCGGCCACGGTCAACCACGCGAGCAACGCGCCGCCCTGGAACAGGTAGCCGAATTGCTCGCGCATCTTCTCCAGGCGGCTGCCGGTCGCCCGGCTGATGGATTCGCCGTCCACCAGCACTTCGCCTTCGTCCGGCCGGAAAAGACGGACCATGTGTTTGAGAGTGACGCTCTTGCCCACGCCGGAACTGCCGACAATCACGAAGGTTTCGCCTTGCTCGACATGGAACGAAACCCCGTCCAGCACCGCGCGGCCGCCCAGCATCTTCGTGACGTTTCGGAACTCGATCATGTCGCCCACGCTAGTAGTAAAACAGCCCGGTCACCAGCAGACCCGTAATCAAGATTGCCAGGAAGCATATGATCACGGCTTTGCGGGTCGCGGCGCCGACTCCGACCGCCCCATGCGTGGTGGCGAAGCCTTCGTAGCACGACACCGTCGTGATGATCACCCCGAACAAAAAAGCCTTGAACATACCGACGAACAGGTCCTTGTTCTTGGCCCAACGCAGGGCGTTGTCGAAGTAGATGTCCCATGGCACGTCCAGGAGCTGCTTGCCGACAATGCCTCCGCCGATAACGCCCATGATGCAGGTATAGAAGGAAAGCAGCGGCGTCATGACGCACATGGCCATCAGGCGCGGCATGACGAGGAAGCGGATGGGATCAATTGACATGATCTCCAAGGCGGCGATCTCCTCGGAGACCACCATGGTGCCGAGTTGGGCCGCCATGGCCGAGCCCACGCAGGCGGCCAAGATCAGTCCGGTCATGAATGGGCCCATCTCGCGGAGCATGGAAACCATGACGGCTGTGCCGATGTGCGCCTCCTGGTGGAAATCGCGCATGGCAATGCCCGTGTTCAGGGCCAGGATCATGCCGGTGAACACGGCAACCACGGTGATGACGCCGAGGCTCTTGATGCCATACACGTACATCGAGGCGTAGACCTCGATCCGACAACGCTTCCGATAGATGAAGCGGATTCCAGCTGCGGCCAAGGCGAGCAGAAGCGCTGCCTTCCCGACCGCCCGCAGGTTCATGATGGCCCGGTGGCCGATGTTCCCAAGGATGTTCGGCTGAGGAGGGAAGTATTCCGGCTCGCGCGTAATTATGGCGGTGTCTCCTTGACGGACCGCGTCGGTTCGGGGAGCGAGGCCCGGTTCACGGGCGCCTGTTCGTCCCGGCGGCATTCACCCGGGCCGCTTTCCCAGCGAAGCGGGCAGTATAGCAAACGAAGCGTCCGGCGTGAACCCTCCTGTTCGTAGCCCAGCAGGCCGAGCAGAACGGACCACCGGTTCCGGGGCTCCTCGGCGCCGGCGGCGGTATAGCAGAACAGCGGGAACAGGGAAAGCTTGCGGGCGCCACCGGAGTCGCGCCGGTAGCGGAAGAGCCCCCAGAGCAGCTCATCCTCGAGCGCGTCCCCGGACCGGTCGCGGGAATACAGGGTCCAGAACGGCGCCCAGGCTCTGTCAACGCCCCCGGCCGCGCCCGCAGGCCACAGTTCCGGCATGCGGTAGCGCGCGACGTCGTCCTCGCGCTTGCAGGACAGCATGGGCCAGAGGCGGAAGTCCCGCGATTTTACCGCCTGACCGCGGTCGTCGGGCGAGGCGGCGGCTTCATTGGCGGGCGAGCCTGCTCGCTCACCGACCGCGGGGTCGGGCGAGGCAGGCGAGACTGCGTCGCGCGAGGCAGACGCCTCGGTTGCCGACGCGTGCTCCTCCGACGCGCGGACTACGCTCGCGTGATAGACGAAAGGAACGGCGAAGAACCGGTTGATCCGCCAGTCGCCGCGGATGGTCTCGCTCCAACGCGCCACGGGCCACAGGAAGAACCAGGATCGCGTGTTTCGGTCGCGCTCCTTGCCCCATAGCGGCCAGATGTAGAGGCGGTCAATGTCGCCAGCGCGATACTGCAGGATGGGCCAGGGACAGTTCAGCGCGGCATAGCCGGCGCGATTGGTCGCATAACGGAAAAAAGGCGGAAGGATCCACCAGGTCTGCTGGTCGTTCATATTGACTCGGCCGCACAACGGAAACAGCATATAGGAATATCCGTGGGATTCCGGGTAGAAGTATTGGGCGCGCGTCCAGAGCGGGAACAGAATGAAATGTTTGGCGGATTTCCCTTCCTCCACGGATCTGGAGTAGAACGGAACAAAGCGCTGCTGGCTGAAACCCGGGGCCCATGACCACGTGGCCAACGGCCACAGGATGGAGCGGGACTCCACGCCGCGCGCGGACGTATGCGAAAAATAGAGGGGAAACAGCGCGAACGAGACGCGTTCCCGCATGAAATCCTCGCGGATCGTTCCGCCCAGCGGAAAAAGCGCGAAGTATCCTTGCCCAGCACTGTCACGCCCCCAGAACACGAGTGGAAACAGATTGACCCGGCGCCGGGAATCGGCGCGGGTGTTGTCGTAGTCGTTGCCGTAGAAGATCAAGGCCCGCCAGAACGTGTCGTGACCCATGCGCCGGACCATGGCCGCCGGCCACGCGAACTCATGCAGGACGCGGTCGCGTTCCGGCTCCACGGTTCGAGCGTAGAGCGGCCGGACTGCCAGGAGGCCCCCTCCATCGGCCGCGCGGGTTCGCTCGAAAAAAGGCCCGGCAGCCCGCAGCCGGACCCGACCGCGCAGATCGGTGTCCTTGCAGGCGAGAAACCCGAGATCGAACTCGCCGCAGATCGCGGTGCTGGCGCAGCCCACCAGGCCCGGAACGGACAGCAGGAAAAGGAGCAGGCGCCCTGCGCCGCGAAGCGCGGCCGGTTCACAGGTTCTGCTCATGATAGTCCTGGATTTCCTTGTCACGGTGGAAAATGCCGGCGATCAAGGCCGCCCGAACCCACATGCCGTTGCGCATCTGCCGCCAGTACATGGCGCGTGGATCGCGATCAACCGCGGCCTCGATCTCGTCGCGCCGTGGAAGCGGGTGCATGAGGATAGCGTCCGGGCGGAGCAGGCTGAGGCGCTGCGCCGTGAACCAGAACTTCCGGATGTCGTACAGGCCGCTCTCGCCCTTGGTCTTGTCCCACTCGTCCTGGACGCGGGTCATGTAGATGGCGTCTGCCTTGGGAATGACGCGCTCGAAGTCCTCAGTGAGCTCGAACGCGACCTTGGCTTTTGTCAGGAAGTCGAGGACGTCCCGCCCGATCTGGAGCGGGGACGGCGCCACGAACGTCTGTTTGACCCCGTCGTACAGGGCGAGCAGCGAGGCGAGCGACCGGACCGTGCGGCCGCGGGCCAGATCGCCGACGAACGCCACGTGCTTGCCGTCAATCCCGCCCAGCCGCTCGAAGCTTCGCTGAAGCGTGTAGATATCGAGTAACGCCTGGGTCGGGTGCTGATCCTTGCCGGAGCCGGCATTGACGATCGGAACGGCGCGCTCGGAGTTGGAGAGGACCCAGGCCATGCGCTCGGCGAGCCCCTTCTCCGCCGACCGCATGATGATGACGTCGAAATAGGAGCTGAACGTCCGAACGGAGTCCTCCTGGGATTCGCCCTTGAATTCGCTTGAGGTGGCCGAATCGCGCACGCTCGACGTGGTCATTCCCAGAATCTGGCAGGCAGCCGAGAACGACAGAAAGGTCCGCGTGCTCGGCTGGGTGAAATAGAGCATGGCCCGCTTGTGGGAAAGCAAATCCCTCAGGAACCTCATGCCGGCGCGGCTCTTGGCGATGAAGCGGACCTGAGTGGCAAGCGAGTTGAGGGCATCCAGCCGATTCCGGGCGAACTGCTGGGCAAGGATGACGTGGACTTCCCGTTCGCCCTCCATGAAATACGATGCCCGCTCATCCACGCTCAATGCCTGGAAGTCGTCCCAGGAGACCGCCCACAGATGTTTGTCGTTTGCGTCAGCCATTGCTCGATTCCTTTTCTTCGCCTCGTCCTTCGGCTCGTCGGAACCCGGCGTGGGCCGGCGGGCGATTTCACAGCAGGCTGGCCACGATCATGGCCTTGATGGTGTGCATCCGATTCTCCGCCTGATCGAACACTCGCGAATACGGCGCTTCAAACACCTCATCGGTTACTTCCAGGGCGCCGATATCTCTGGTCAGGTGGGTGTTGTGATCGTGGAAAGCCGGCAGGCAGTGCAGGAAGATCGCCTGGCCCGCATTCAGGTTGCCGGTCCGGCGCATCATTTCGGCGGTCACCTGGTACGGCCGCAGGAGCCGAATGCGCTCCTCGCGCTTCGATTCCTCACCCATCGAGACCCATACGTCGGTATAGACGACGTTGGCGCCGGGTAACGCCCGGGTCGGATCGTGAATAATGCTCACGCTGCCGCCCGTCCGCGCCGCGACTTCCTCGGACCTGGCCGCCAGGTCGGCGCGGGGCGCCAGCAACTCGGGCGCGCAGTTGACGAAATGGATGCCGGCCTTGACGCATCCGGCCATCAGCGAATTTGCGACGTTGTTTCGGCCGTCGCCCATATAGACAACCTTGAGGCCGGCCAGCCGGCCGAAGTTTTCCCGGATCGTCATGAGGTCCGCCAGGGCCTGGGTGGGGTGCGAATCGTCCGTCAACCCGTTCCAGACCGGGATGCCTGCGTGTTGGGCCAACAGCGCCATGGTGTCATGGGCGTAACCGCGGAACAGAACGCCGTCGAACAGCCGGCCGAGTACCCGCGCCGTATCCTTCACGGATTCCTTCTTGCCGATATGGATGTCGCCGGCGGACAGATATTCGGTCGCGCCGCCCTCGTCCGCCACGGCAACCACGGCGGCAGCCCGGGTGCGAGTGGACATCTTCTCGAAGATCAGCGCGATATTCTTGCCCAGCAGCAGGTCGCCGCGGGTTCCGGCGCGTTTTCGCTGTTTCAGGATGGCGGCCAAATCCAGCAGTCGCAGCATCTCCTCGTCGGATAGTTCATAGATGTCGCACAGCCCTCGACGCCTCAGGGCCGAGCCGTCGAACTTCCGGAGGATTTCCGCGATTTCCAGGCTCATTTGCGACGCGTTTCCGGTGTGTCCCATAGGCATGATTCAACTATGTTAAGGCGCGGTATATTAGCGTTGCCGCGGATTGGAATCAATCACTTATCCCCGGAAATCTTCGCGCTGCCGATGTTCACGGAGCGTGGCGACCATGCCCGGAGACTGCCTCCAACTCGCCCAAACGATCACTGTGCGATCTCCTCGCACCGCCGAGGCGGCGAAGCGGCATCCCTGCGCGCGCGTTGTCTCATTTAGTTTCGAGTTTCAAGTTTCCCCCTCGCCTATTGACACTTGCCCCTTGACACTCGTCCCCAGTCTCTTGACACTGGCTCTCCATGCCTCGCGACGACTACGATGTGGCGATGTTCGACCTCGGCGGCGTCTTGATCGAGCTGGGCGGCGTCACGAAACTCCTGGAGTGGACCGCCAGCCGCTTGACCGCCGCGCAGCTCTGGCACAAGTGGCTTGCCTCCCCGGCCGGCCGACTGTTCGAGGCGGGCGCCATGGCGCCCAACGACTTCGCCCGCGCCATGGCGCGTGAGTTCGAGCTGCCCGTCACTCCGGAAGTCTACCTGCGGGAGTTCATCGGCTGGGTCGTGAAACCCTATCCGGGAAGCCACGACCTGCTGCGCCGCCTGTCGGGCTTCTACACGCTGGCGTGCCTGTCGAACACCAACGGGCTGCACTGGCCACGCATGCGCGACGAGATGGGGCTGGGACAGTTCTTCCGGCACATCTTTGTGTCACACGAGACCGGTCTCGTGAAGCCCGACCAGGAGGCTTTTGAACACGCTCTGAACGCCCTGAGTTGCCCGTCGGAGCGCGTCCTCTACTTCGACGACAGCGAACCGAACGTCAGCGCGGCGGCGGCTCTCGGCATGGCCGCATACCGGGTCAATGGGATCGAAGACATCACCGCCCGCCTGCGGAATCTGGGAATCTGAGCGCCTACAAAAGAAGAGCCCCCACCCTTGCGGAATGGAGGCTCCCTTGAAAACGCATGGCAGCAGAGAGCGTTCGCTCACTACTCCATTTCTATTTCTGTCTCCGGTTTTTTGTCGGCCTCCTTCACGGCCGTGTCTACGGCCTTTTTCTCGCACTTCTTCTCGCCTTTCTTCTCGCGCGCTTTGGCAACCTTTATCACCGTGATGACGTTCTCATCGTCCACCGTGCCGGTGATCTTCACGGTCTTGCCGTCAAATTTAGCGACTTTCTTGCCGTTGTCGTCGAGCTTCGCGGTGTAGACCTTGTCGTCCGCCG
>JASEHE010000024.1 GCA_030018915.1 Verrucomicrobiota bacterium | reverse complement strand
GGGGCCAATTCCTTCAGGTGCGCGCCCGCTGCGGGCGGGCACCTGAGTAGTTACTCAGGATGAAGGTTGATCGCGAGGCTTGGGCCGGTCTGTGGGGCTGCTGTGAAGAGGCAGGGCCCGTTTCGCGTGGAAAGGGCGGCGCGATTTTGCGCCCTGGCGGCGTTATCGCACGCGGCGCGGACCCGGAGTCCAACGCTGCGTGCTCCGCCTTGCCAGGACGCAAACTTGCCTGTCCTTTCCACGTCCCTCGAAGACTCGGGTAGCGAAACGCGCCCTGCGGTTCGCCTCGCGCTCGCAGACTCGCGCGAACGAAGAATCGGCATGGTTCAAAAGACGCCGATTCGCGGTGACATCCGCAGGGCGGGTTCAACAAGTGTTACCCGAGATTGAACCATGCCGAAGAATCTGCGCAGCCAACGAAGTCGAGCATGAACAGGACATGGGGGGCGGAGCGCGTCAACATTCCGGGTGGATCATGAAAACAACAACTGAGCGACTGCTGAGCGGCGGACTTCGCACGCCGGCGTTTGCCCGGCCGCCGGTGCGGCTGTTCCACCTGGCGGGCGTCGGCGTCGCCGAACTGCTGCGTCTGGCCTACGCCTGGCTGATCGTCAAGCCGGTCGTCACCTCGATCGCCCAGGTCGGCCCGGGGCTCGGGATCGAGCGTATTCCGTATGTCCGCGGCCGGGGGCGCATCCGGATTGGGGCGGGGGTGTACATTTCGGGGAAGATCGGGATTGCCTTCTCGCGGCGCGCCGCAGCGCCGCCCGAGCTGATCATTGGCGACCGCGCGTTCATCGGCCACGACTGCGGGTTCCTGCTCGCGGAGCGGATCGAGATCGGGGCGCACTGCCTGATCGCGACCGGCGCGCGCATCCAGGACAACGACGGGCATCCGCTGGATCCGGACGCGCGCCGTTGCCGCGAACCAGTTTTACCCGGGGACGTCAAGCCGGTCCGCGTCGGCGACAACGCCTGGATCGGCGCCCGCGCCCTGATCCTGAAGAGCGTGACGATCGGCGAGAATGCCGTGGTCGGGGCGGGCGCGGTCGTGACGCGGGACGTGGCGCCGAACACGGTCGTGGCGGGCAACCCGGCGGTGGTCGTGAAGAGTATCGGAGTGTCCGCCTTCGCCGGCGCTACGGCGGACAAGTCGGGGTGACGGAGCATCGAGAAACTTGAAACTGGGGGAAGACGACACGAGGGCTACGCTTGTTCCCGCCACAGGCTCAAGGCGGGATTCGTCTGCCTCCTCCACGTTTCGAGTTTCCAGTTTTATGCCGCCTGAACCCTGAACCCTCGTTCTTCATGCTCTATCCCTTCCTTCGTGACTGGTATGGTCAACTGGCGGGATACGGCCGCCGGGGCATCCGGCGGGCGGCAGCCGGCCACTCGTGGTGGTCTGCCGAGCGGCTGGCCGCGCTGACGGACGGGCTGTTCCGGGCGCGGGTGCTCGACGCGATCCAGCGGTTCCCCGCTTACGCGGCCAGGGTCCGGGCGCACGCGGGGCGCGTCCCGGAGGGACCCGACGATGTGAGGCTGGAGGCGTTGCCCGTCTGGACCCGGGAGGACCAGAACCGGCTGTTCGAGGACAAGGGGTGGCGCCCTCTGCCCGGCGCCATTGCGCATGCCACCGGCGGTTCGACGGGGATGCCGATGCGGTTCCACCTGACCCGCGAGAGCTACGAGTGGCGCGCGGCGGTCTCGGATCGCGGGTATGCCTGGGCCGGCGCTGAGCCCGGCCGCCGGGCATTCTTCGTGTGGGGCGCGCCGGCCGTGTCCCTGTCGCTCGGCGCGCGGCTCAAGGCGGACGTGGAGCACCGGCTCCAGCGCCGCGCGTTCTTCGACAGCTTCCTTTTCGACGACCGCCGCAAGATTGAGTGCTGCCGACGGATCGGCAAGTTCCGGCCCGAGGCCATTGTGGGATACGCGGGCAACCTCGTGGAACTGGCGCTCTTCGTGGAAGCCAATCCGGCCGCCCTGCGATGGCGGGCCCGTTCCGTAGTGACGGCCGCCGAGGGCCTGCAGTCCGGTCAACGGGAACTGCTGGAACGTTTCCTGGGGCGCGAAGTGTTCATGTCCTACGGCAGCCGCGAGTTCATGCTGATCGGCATGGAGTGCGGCCGGCGCCGGGGCTATCACGTGGCTTCGGACAACCTGCTCGTCGAGACGGTTGACGAGCGCGGCAGGCCGGCGCCGCCGGGTGTGACCGGCCGGATCCTCGTGACCGATCTGCGCAACGCGGCCGCCCCCTTCATCCGGTACGAGATCGGCGATCTCGGGGCCATAGCCCGGCAGTCCTGCGACTGCGGGCTGCCGTTCCCGCTGCTGGAACGGGTGGACGGGCGGAGCCAGGAAGTCATCCGCGCGCCAAACGGGGACCGAGTGACGGCGCTTGTTGTTCCGCACCTGATGAAGGAATTCTGGTGGATTCGCGGATATCAGATCGCACAATCATCCGACCGATCCATTGAGGCGCGGCTGATCGCCCGGCAGGAGCTGACCCCGGATTTCGTCGGTCCGCTGGAGCGGGCGCTTCGGAGCAAGCTGGGGCCCGATCTGGAGATGTCGTTTGTCCGGGTCGCGCGCCTCGCGAAGAACGCGGCGGGCAAGACGCCGATCGTGGTTGGAGTGGGGACTGAAGCAACGAATGGAACGAAGTTAGGATGAGTTATGTGTGGAATCTGCGGCATCCTTGACCCGCGTGGAGTCGACAATCGGAGAATCGTCCGGGCCATGTGCGCGGCGTTGGCGCACCGGGGGCCGGACGACGAGGCGGTTGAAACCGGTGACGGCTGGGCGCTGGGACACCGGCGCCTGAGCGTTATTGACCTCTCTCCCAGTGGGCGCCAGCCCATAGCGAACGAGGATCGAGCCTGCTTCCTGGCGTGCAACGGCGAAATCTACAACTATCTGGCTCTTCGCGAGGAACTGATCGGCTGCGGTCATCGCTTCCGGTCCAAGTCGGATTCCGAAGTTGTCCTGCATCTGATCGAGGAATATGGGCCCGCAGGCGCGCGCCGGCTCAACGGCATGTTTGCCTTTGCGTTCCTCGATACGCGCCGCGGCGTTCTGATGCTCTGCCGGGATCCGTTCGGCATCAAGCCGATGTGCTACGCCCAGATCGGACCTGCCCTGGTGTTCGCCTCGGAAATCAAGGCGCTGTTCCAACATCCGGCCATTCGGCCCGAAATGGATCGCCGGCGCCTTCGCGAAATGCTCCAGTTCCGGTATGTCGGCGGAGAGGCCACCTTGTTCGCCGGCGTCTCCGAAGTAGTCCCCGGTCAACTGGCGTCGTGGGACCTGAAGACTTTGCGAAAGGAATCGCTGGACTTCCGTGACGCGCTCCCGGCGCGGCGCGGCGCGGGAATGAAGGTGGCGCCGGCCGTTATCCGCGAGAGCCTTGCCGCAGCAGTCGAGCGGCAGTTGATGAGCGATGTGCCGCTCGGCGTCCAGGTCAGCGGCGGTCTCGATTCGGCCATGGTGACAGCCCTGGCGGTCCGGCGGCGAAGCGAGCCGACGCACTCCTTCTCCGTCTCGTTCCGGGGCGCGGCGGCGGATGAGTTCGAGTGGGCCCGCCTCGTTTCGAAGAGCCTCGGGACCGCGCACCATTCGGTGATCTGCACTGAGCGGCAGTTCCTCGAGGACCTTGCTCTCTGCGCGTTCATGAACGACGACCCGATCGCGCATCCGAACACCGTGCCGATCCGACGGATGTGCGAAGAAGCCCGGCGCCACGTCACCGTGGTTCTGACGGGCGAGGGGGCGGACGAGCTATTCGGCGGATATTCCTGGCAGCGCCGGCTCTGGCGTCTGCGGCGCTTCGGCCGGCTGCCGAGCGCGAGGATACTCAGAGGAATCGAACGATGGGGAACCGACTTGCCGGGCATCGGGCGGATGACACCGCTGCTGGGGCGGAGCCTGCGCGAGATGGTCGTCAACTCCGGCAAGTGGCTGGACGACGCGCTGTTCGACCGGATCGCCCATCCCGAACTCGCTGCCCAGGAACCGGCCTACCGAAGCATGGTGAGCGTCCCGGACACCGACGCTCTGTCCGCCATCATGGAGTTGGACCTTCGAACCTATCTCCCGTCCGTGCTCAGGCGGCAGGACCGCATGAGCATGGCGGTGGGGCTGGAAGCCCGTGTTCCCTTTCTGGACCTGGAGTTTGCCGGGGTCGCGCTGGAAGTCCCGGTCGAGCAGCTGTTTGAAGGAGGCGGGAGCAAGGCGATTCTTCGATCAGCCGCGGAGGGGCTGATTCCGGAACCGATCATTTGGCGCCCCAAGATCGGCTTTCGCGTCCCAATGCGCGAGTGGATGAGGCAGGACCACGGGCTGGCGAAGCTGCTCGAGTGGCTGACGGACGATCGAGCCGCCGAGCGACGCCTTTGGCGTCTGGAGCCGATCAGTCGTCTCGTGGACCAGCACCGGCGTGACCGCGCGGATCGCTCCGACGCGCTCTGGGGGCTTCTGGCGCTGGAGATATGGGCCCGAATTTGGCTGGATGGCGCGTCCCCGGCGCTGCTGAGCGAACAAATACTGCGGCAAGCGAAATTGGGGAGTTCGAGGTTCCAGCCTTCGCCGCGCCCGCGCCCGGCCGCCGAATCGCCGGCCGCCGGCCGGTCGTTGCGCGTCTGTCACGTGGCGCCGAATCTGGAACTGGGCGGGATGGAACGGATGGTCTGCGATTTGATCGAGGGCTTGGACAAGCGCGGCCATGTCTGCCAGGTCTTCTGCACGGACGCCGCAGGCGCCTTGTTCGAAAAAGTTCGTGCCCGCGCGCGGAAATACGGGACCCGAAAGCCGGGTGTGTTCCTGGACAATCTT
Source organism: Verrucomicrobiota bacterium (assembly GCA_030018915.1). Lineage (GTDB taxonomy): Bacteria > Verrucomicrobiota > Kiritimatiellia > UBA8416 > SLMC01 > JASEHE01. The sequence continues at coordinate 14,658 of JASEHE010000024.1, read as the reverse complement.
CACGTCGCGTGCGATCTCGCGGCGTTTCTTCGGGAAAACGGCGCCGACATCGTCCACGCTCACAACCATGTCGCCCATCTGTACGCCGTGCTTGCCGCCATGTTCACGGGCAAGCCGGTTGTCGTGACCCTGCACGGCCAGGGCTACTACGACACCCGGAAGGTTCGGTTCATGCGGCGGTTGTTGATGGCGCGGACGAGCCGTGCCGTAACCGTGTCGCGCGACATCCGGGAGCGGTTCATCCGTCTTGGCGTGGCGCCGGCGCGCAAGCTCGGCGTGATCGCCAACGGCGTGTCGGCTGAGCGATTCGCGGCCGCACGCGGGCCGAATTCGAGATTCGCGGCTCGGGCGCGGCTCGGAATACCGGCCGGGGTCTTTGTCGTCGGCAGCATCGGCCGGCTGGCGCCAGAGAAGAACTACCCGCTCCTCGCGCGGGCGTTTGCCGGGTTGGGAAAGAAACCGATGGGTTCGGGGTCTGTCGGATCCGACGAATCCGTCGGATCCGACGGAATACTCCTGCTGATCGGCGACGGAACCGAGCGGCGGAAGATCGAGGCGCTGGCGGACGCGTTGGGCATTCGTGATCGGGTCCTATTGCCCGGCGCGCAGGACGACGTGGTCCCCTGGCTGGCGTGCATGGACGTGTTTTGTCTTTCGTCCGTGACGGAAGGGACTTCTCTCACGCTGCTGGAGGCTGCGGCGGCTGGGCTGCCGCTCGTGGCCACGGACGTGGGCGGCAACGCCGAGATCATCGAGGACGGATTCGGCGGTTTCCTGGCGGCCTCCGGCGATGAAGCGGCCTTATCCGCCGCGCTTGCGCGGCTTCGTGACGAGCCGGGTCTGCGGGCGCGCATGGGCGATGAGGCGCGTCGAATCGTCACGCGCGACTATTCCCTGGCGGCCATGATCGACTTATACGAATCGCTGTACCATGAAGCGCTTCGTCAAACGGTTCCCTAAACCTTGTCGCGCAATGAAGCCTGTCCCATTTGCTCCATTCGGGGGCGCGATGACGCGACGCGGAGCGACATTGACGGCTTGGACGGTACTCCTGCTCGTTTCCGGGTTGTCATCTTCTTTCATTGCGCGCCGGCGCGCCGTCGTGTTGAATCGGCGCGCGGACGCCACCTGGCATATATGCGTGGCGGACGAATTCGCGCGGCCCGGCCTTTCGAGCAGCGAGCCACCCGTCGGCTTGGGCGATCGCCAAAGCGTCGCGGACCCAGGTTGGAGGCGTTGACCGCGTGTCCATGCGCTTGGTGTTTCTTTCTCATCTTTATCCCAATTCGGCGGCGCCGAATCTGGCGCCGTATAACCGGCAACTGATCGGAGCGTTGGCTCGCAAAGCGGAGGTTCGGGTTGTTGCGCCGGTCTTTACCTGCCCGGCCGAACCATGGTTCCGCCGCCGGGCGATCCCGCCTGTCGAAGAAACACTCGCCGGGCTCCGGGTGGCGCATCCGAGAGTGTTTCGCATTCCCGGTTGCCTGGCGCACCGGCATTGGCGCTCCTACCGAAAGACGGTGGCGCCGTGCCTGGAGAATCTGGCGCGGGACTTCCGCCCCGATCACGTGATGATCGGATTCGCCTATCCGGACGGAGTGGCCGCTGCTCCGTTGTGTCGAGCCATGGCAGTCCGGCACTCGATCCGAATCAACGGCTCGGATTTCCGGATTCGCGTCCGTCAGCCACGATTCCGCGACATGGTGCTGGACATGCTGCGCGAGGCGCCGCTGGTCTTGTGTCCCGGCCATGCCTTGAAGCATGACCTGGAGGCGGAAGGCGTCCACGCGGAGCGGATCGTCGCCTTTCAGAACGGCGTGGACGCGCGCCTGTTTCGGCATCGATCCGCTAATGAGACTCTCCGGAACCTGGCCGCTGCCATGGGCGATTGGGGCGGCGACCGAATCGGAAACGCCCGCATGATCCTCTACGTCGGACATCTGACCGATGGAAAACGGGTTGAAGCGATTCTCCGAGCCTTGGCCCTGCTCGATCGCATGTCGAAATGCGTGTTCGTGGCGATCGGCGACGGGCCGCTCAGGGGGAGTCTGGAGCGGCGGGCGGCGCGCCTGGGTATCGCGCAGCGGGTCGTTTTTCGTGGCGCCCGGCCTCATGAGGAAGTGGCGCGATGGATGAACGCGGCGGATTGCCTGTGCCTGCCCAGCCGCTCGGAAGGAATGCCGAATGTGGTGGTCGAGGCGCTGGCCTCCGGCCTCCCGGTGGTTGCCTCGGACGTAGGCGAGGTCTCGTTCCTCGTCCGGAACGGCAAAAACGGATTCGTTGTGAAGAGCGGCGTCGAGGGATTTGCCGGCCGACTCGCGGAGGCAATCCGGGCGTGTCTCGGCCGGTCGTGGGACCGGGAGCGGATCGCGACCGAAATGCGATCGTTCACTTGGGAAGCGGCAGCCGAGAGAGTGTTGGACGCGATTACGGAGATGGAGCGACGAGCGGCAGGGACCATGAACGGCCAGGAACGATATTGAACCCGAGTTTCCAGTTTCCGGCATGATTATTGCCTTCACCAAAGACTGGGATGACGTGTCGACCAGCACGACGCATCTGCTGCGCGGCATGGCGCGGGACGTGCCGGTCCTGTGGATCGAATCCATTGGCACACGGACTCCGCAGCTGGGCTCGGGGCGCGACCTGGCTCGCGTGTTTCGACGCCTGCGGAACGCCTGGCTCGGCCCGCGGCGCATGGAGAACAGGCTCTGGGTGCTGGCCCCGCTGCTCGTGCCCCGCGCGGAAGGCCCGCAGGCGCTGGCGTGGAACCGCAGAGTGCTGGCCCGCGCCGCGCGGCGCTGGGCGGCCGGCGTCGGAGGGTGCGCCGTGGAGTACTGGTGCTTCGTGCCGAACGCCGCGGATCTGCTGCCGGCGGGAGCCGGCAGGGGGGGGGCTGCTGCTCCGGCCCGTCCGTTCGTGGTCTACTGCTGTGTGGACGACTGGGGCCGGTTCGAGAACCTCGACGGCGCCTGGCTCGAAGAGAAAGAGCGCGCCCTGCTCGAGTGCGCGGACGTCGTGTTCGCCGCCTCGCGCGTTCTGGAACGGAAGTGCCGTGCTGTGGCCGGGGAACGCGTTCACTACCTGCCGCACGGAGTTGACCACGCGCGGTTTGCTGTCGCGCTCGACTCCTCGACCGCCATTCCTCCGGAGCTCGCGGCGCTGCCCCGGCCGATCGCCGGGTTCTACGGGAACCTCTCGCCCTGGGTCGATTTCGGATTGCTCGAGTCGTTGGCCGGCCGGTTGCCGGGCTGGAGTTTCGCGCTGATCGGTCCCGTCTACACGGACGTGAGCCGGCTCAGCGCGTTGCCGAACGTGCGGCTCCTGGGCCGGCGCGCGTACGAGGCGCTGCCGGCCTTGTGCAAGAGCTTCGACGTTGGCATGATCCCCTACGACATGCGGCATCCGCGGATGCCGAGCGTGAACCCCGTCAAGACGCTGGAGCTGCTGGCCGCCGGGGTGCCGGTGGCGGCCGCGCGAATCCCGGAGCTGGAGCGGGGCTTCGGCGGGGACGTGGCGCTGTGCGACGGCGTGGACGAGTGGCGCGCGGCGCTCGAGCGGCAGGCCGGCCGCCGGGACCGCGCGGCGATTTCCGCGCGCGTAAAGGAGCAGGATTGGTCCGCCAGAGTCCGAACGATGCGTGAAATCGTAGAGAAGAAGAAACTTGGAAACTGAAAACTGGACACTTGACACTGGAAACACGCCGCCCGGCTTGTTTTGCCTGATCGCATCGGATGTGAAGGCCAAGGCGGAGTGGATATACGGGGCCGTCACGGCGAAGGCGATTCTGAAGGCCCTGCTGACCGACGGCACGTTTGCCATGGTCATGTACCGGCTCATGCAGGCGTCGCACCAATGGCGCCTGACGCCGCTGGCGATGATATTCAACAAGCTGAACGGGTTCTTCGGGCGCTGCATCATCGGACGGGGCGCGCGGTTCGGGCCGGGGTTCGTGCTGATCCACAGCTACGGTGTGGTGATCAACTCCGCAGTGCGCGGCGGGCGCCGCGTCATGCTGGAGCACGCGGTGACACTTGGCGCCGAGAAGGGGCTGGCGCCGGTTCTGGGCGACGACGTGTTCGTGGGCGCGGGCGCGAAGGCGCTGGGCGGCGTGCGCATCGGCAACGGCGCCAAGATCGGCGCCAACGCCGTGGTCGTGGACGACGTGCCGGACGGCGCAACCGCAGTGGGCATCCCGGCCAGTGTGGTGAAGCGGGCGGAGGAGTGAATCGGGTGCCCGCTATCGGTCCGGATATTTTGCGCGCCACCGGAAATCCGAAATTCGAATGTCGAAACAAACCCGAAGCACGAAATGCGAGAAAAAAAAAGGGGGGGCACCACTTGACGCAAGTAGCCCTACGAGTTCTGGGGCTTCCCGACGATGTGATACAATGGCTGGGGATTTCATGAAAACGTTCCAAGACATGATTCTTGCAGGATTCTGCATTTGTTTGCCGATCAATGCAACAACAGCGGAAAAAACCGTTTCACCGGGGCAGGATTATGTGGCGATTCTCAAGCAACTGGCACCAGGTGATGTTCTGCGCGTAAAACCCGGCGTATACGAAGAAGGCTGGGTCATAAGCGGGCTTAGGGGAACGGTCGAAAAGACGATCATCATTTCCGGCCAAGAGGCTTCAAACAAATCAAACAATGCCGTTATTGAGAGAATGCCCATTTTCAGGCCTAAGAGCGGGAGGGACGGCGTTCTTTTCTGCGGGGAACCTTCGGAATACATCATTATTGAAGGATTGCGGTTTGAGGGCGCGGAAAGGGCCGGTCTAATAGTAAACGGTTCAAGGCACATAACGATCAGGGACTGTCATTTTGTCTCAAACGGATGGTGGGGCGTTCAAACGCGTCTTAGTGATTATATCACCGTTGAGAAATGCCTTCTTGAATGGTCGAAGATTCAGCATGGAATCTATTTCAGCACCACGGATCATCCCGCGGCCAGGAACAATCATATCCGATACAACAACGCGTGCGGGATACACATGAACGGCGACAAGAATGAGGGCGGCGATGGGATGATTACCGGCGGGCTTGTCGAGAGTAATAGTATCTGTTTCAACGGCCGTAATGGGGGCGCTGCAATAAACATGGACGGAGTGGAGCGAACGATTGTGCGCGGGAATGTCATCGAAAATAATCTGGCGGGAGGCATTGTTTCATTTTCGCAGGACGGCAGAGAATCGGGTTCGAGCAATGAGTTCTACCGTAATGTTCTGAAGTTCAGGGACAGGGAGGGGAGATACGGGATTAAAATCACGGGATCGCCTTTGGGAATAAGAATTCATAAAAACGTATTTGTCTGTACGGGCTGTCCCGCTGTTGATTGCGAGGACGGTTCCGTTTCGGGGATTTCTTGCGACCGGAACGCATTTTCAGTCCGCACCGGTGACGTTTTTTTCAAGGTTGACGGCACACGCGTGAATCTGGAGGACTGGAGGCGGTTGTCAGGACAGGGAAAAGGATCGAAATAAGAATACCCCACGACAGGCGTGAACTATGCATGCCGGGGGGCATGATGTCTGAAGAAGATCGAAAGACACGGATGCGCGTGGGGCTGATCGCAGCGGCATGCGCACTGGCGGCGGGGCTGCTGGCCGGGCCGGCGGCGACCTGGCTGCAGGGCCGGGAGTTCCGCCCGCCGGCCGACGCCGTGCCGGACGCGGTCTATCTCGTGGCCGGGCAGCGGGCGCAGGATTCCCGGGTCGAGGCGGTGGCCGACTACGCGAACGCGCTGCGCGCGCGGCGGCCCGCAGCCGCCGTGTCCATCCTCATCGGCAACGACTCGATGCGGAGGCACTGGCGCCGCGATGAGCAGCGCAACCTCTCGATCGCCGAGTGGGCGGCGCGCCGGGTGTGTAATCGGCTCCAGCCTGCGGCGCGTTTCCAGTGCCGCATTGTGCCAGGAGAGTTCTGGGGCACTGACGCGGAGATGGCGGCCCTGGCGGAGGACCTGTCCCGGCGCCCGGAGGTCCGGAGCGTGGCGCTCGTGACCTCGGCGTTCCACGCGCGCCGCGCCGTCACCCGACTGAAGGAGCGCGCGGCCGCCGGTCTGGAGATCCACGCGCTCGCGGCCAAGGGCGAGTGGCGCGACCGGGCGCCCTGGGTCGTGGCCAGCGAGCTGTTCAAGCTGGCCCGGGACGGGGCCGGCCTCTCGGCGGCGCCCCTGATCACGCGCGAGTTCTACGTGCGGGCGGCGCGCCCTGTTGCGCCGGTCGCCTGGGCCTGCCTGGCGCTTCTGACTTATGTCTGGCTGCTCTATCCGCCGCTGCTCGCGCTGCTCAGCCGGCGTGCCCCGGCGCCCGCGCCGGAGGCCGGCGAGCCGGACGTCTTCGTCGAGGTCCTGATCGCCGCGCACAACGAGGAGTCGTGCATCGAAGAGCGAATCCGCAACCTGCTGGAACTCGACTTCCCGGTCGGCCGGCTGCGGATCCACGTGGGCGTGGACGGCGCGACGGACCGGACCGCGTCGCTGGCGCGGGCGCTCGGCGAGCAGCATCCGAATGTCCGGATCCACGATTTCCCGGAGCGGCGGGGCAAAGCCGCAGTGCTGAAGAGGCTTGCGGCGGAGGGGGGAGTCCAGGGTTCAGGGCTCAGGGTTCAGAGGTCGGAAGCCGGAGATCGGAAGTCGGATGCGGGCAGGCCGGCGCTGGGCGGCGGTGAGCGGATTCTGGTGTTTACGGACGCGAATACCCGGTTCAGGCCGGATGCGCTGGCGAAGCTCCTGCGGCATTTCGCGGATCCGCGGGTGGGGGGCGTGTGCGGGCGGCTGGTGTTGAAGCAGCAAGGCGAAACTGGAAACCGGAAACCGGAAACTGGAAACTCGAAGCCGGCGGGCCAAGAAGAGCGGATTTCAACATCCGACATCCGACATTCAACATTCAACATTCAACATCTTCTCCGCACCCCCGAGGGATTGTACTGGGGGCTGGAGAACTGGCTAAAGAAGCGGGAGAGCCGGCTGGATTCCTGCCTGGGGGCCAACGGCGCGATCTACGCGGTGCGCGAGGAGCTCTTTTGGGCGGATCTGCCGGACAACACGGTCGTCGAGGATTTCGTGATCGGCATGAAGGTGCGGGAACAGGGGCGCCGGCTGGCATACGATCCGGAGGCGGTTGCCGAAGAGGAGGCCCCGGCGTGGCAACATGAATGGCGCCGGCGCGCGCGGATCGGGGCGGGCGATTTCCAGGCGCTATGGCTGTGCCGGCGCTGTCTGCTGCCGCGGTTCGGCCTGTTCGCGTGGATGTTCGGATCCCATAAAGTCCTGCGCTGGTTCACGCCGCACCTGCTTCTCCTGGCGATCGGCGCCAGTTGGCTCCGGCTGGCCACCACGTTCGAGGCCCCGGCATCCTGGGCGGGGCTGGCGGCCCACGGAGCATACCAGGCCGTGGTCGCGGGGGCGCCGGCGATCCTGGCCGGCGCGGCCGTCGGCCGCCTGCTGGCGCTGGCCGGGCGGCGTCCGCCGCAGCTGCTCAGCCTGTGCGACCATGCCGTCACCATGCAGGCCGCGCTGCTGGCTGGCTTCCTCCGCTTCTGTTGCGGCGGGCTCAGGGGCTATTGGGAGAGAACGCCCAGACATGATGCGCGCGGTTGACAAGTGGCTGCCGGGGTATCTGCGGTCGGTCCTGGCCCGGCCGCGGGCTTGCCAGCGACCACGGCGCCTGCTGTTTTGCGTGGCGGATCACTTCGAGCCGTTTCGGGGCGAAGCGTCCCGTGGCGAAGCCATGGCCGGACTGGCCGAGTGGCTCCTGGACTACGCGCGGCAGTTCGACGGATTCCGGGACGCGGACGGGCGGCCGCCGCGGCATACGTTCTTCTACCCGGCGGAGGAGTACGACGAGGCCTGCCTGAACCGATTGGCCGAGTTTCGCGGGCGAGGGTACGGCGAGGTGGAGATTCACATCCATCACCGCTGGGACACCACGGAAGGCTTCCGGGCCAAACTGATCGAGTTTCGCGACCTGCTGAGCAAACGGCACGGATTGCTGGGAACGGACCAGGCGGGGCGGACGCGCTACGGCTTTGTGCATGGAAACTGGGCGCTCTGCAATTCGCGGCCCGACGGCGACTGGTGCGGCGTCAACGAGGAGCTCGGCATTCTGGCGGAAACCGGCTGCTACGCTGACTTCACGTTTCCCTCCGCCCCGTCGCCCACCCAGCCGCGAATGGTCAACGTGATCTACCGGGCGCGCGACCTGCCCGGCCGGCCACGCGGGCACGACAGAGGGGAGAGGGCCAGTGTGGAGGGTGGAGGGTGGAAGGTGGAAGGTGGAAGGGAAGCGGGGGGGGCGGAGAATGTCGAATGTCGAAGGTCGAAGGTTGAAGGCGCGGCGGACGCGGGAGAGCGGAGTTCAACGTTTCCGCCGGAGGCGGACCAGTCTCCGGCGGGCAGCCTTCAGCCTTCAGCCCCGCGTTCACCTTTCACCTCCCACCTTCCACCCTCCACCGTTGCCACCGGCGCTCCGTTACTTCTGATCCAGGGCCCATTGGCGCTCGACTGGGGACGGCACAAGTGGGGCGTGCTGCCGAGGCTGGAGAACGCGGAATTGTCAGCCGCGAATCCGCCGTCAGCGCGGCGGGCCGACCTGTGGGTCCGGCAGCAGGTCCACGTTATCGGCCGACCGGACTGGGTGTTCGTGAAGGTCCACGCGCACGGCTATCCCCGCGCCGGCCGCGCGGCCGTGCTGGGGGAGTCCATGGCGGCGCTGCACGGGCGCTTGGCGAGCCGGTACAACGACGGGCGGGAATGGGCGCTGCACTACGTGACGGCGCGGGAGATGTACAACCTGGTCCGCGCGGCCGAGGCCGGCGCGGCTGGGAATCCCGGGGCCTGGTTGGACTTCGAAGTCGCGCCTCGTTCCCTTGAGGCATGAGGCGCAAGCGCGTTTGCGGCAATGGGGTTTCCTTTTCTCGGGCAGTCTGATAGGTTGTTTTTCAATTTCCCGATCGCCGTGACGGAACGGGCGAACCAATGAGCTACTACCGAATCCTTGGGCTTGAAAAAGAGCCGTTTTCGACCAGTCCGGATCCTGAGTTCTTCTTCCTGTCCCGGGAACACAAGGCCGCCTTCTTCCGCCTTCAGGTGGCGATCCGGCTTCGACGCGGTTTGAGCGTCATACTGGGCGATGTCGGGACCGGCAAGACGACGCTGAGCCGCAAGCTGGCGCAGGTTCTCGCGGAGGAGCCGAACGTGGATTTCCACATGATCCTCAACCCCTGCTTTAAAAAGGGAAATCACTTCCTTTCCAGGCTCGTCCGGCTGTTCCGGGCCAACGCGCCGGCGCATGCAGCGGGCCCGGATATGATCGAAGCGATCGAGCGCGCGCTGTTTCGCCGAGGAGTCGAACATGGCCGGACAATCGTGCTGCTGGTGGATGAAGCCCAGATTCTGCCGAAGTTCGTTCTGGAGGCGCTGCGGATTCTCCTGAACTACGAAACCAACGAGTACAAGATTCTGCAGGTAGTGCTGGTGGGGCAGATGGAGCTGCTGCCGCGCATCCGCGGCATGGCGAATTTTTGGGATAGAATTTCGCTGAAGTATGTGATAAACCCGTTCGGCGAAAATGAAGTTGCGCAGGCGATCGAGTACCGGCTGAAGCAGGCCGGCTACCGAGGCGAAATCCCGCTGTTCAGCCAGGGCGCCATCAAGCTGATCACGGAACATACACAAGGATATCCCCGGAAAGTGTCGCTCCTGTGCCATAACGCGCTTGAAACCCTGGTCATGCGCGACAAGCGCATTGTGGACGAGAAGATCATCCGGTCGCTGATCGAGAGCGATCTGCAGCCAGTGACTTGAACGGCCCCGCGGAAGACGTGACGCGGTGTCGGGAGACACCGCGAACGTGGCCCGAAGGGCGCGTATTTCACGCGAGAGCGTGAAATATGCGGGCGAGCCGTTCACGGGAAACCTGAAAGATATCGAGCGGACCATGAGCGCCAAGGAAGAGTCCATTTCTCCAGAGGAGAAACTGCTGAAGGTGATTCAGGCCGGGGGCAGATTGCCGGACGCCGGGAAACAGCCCGCCATGCCCGGCGCCACCACGCCGCTGCCGATGTCGAGGTCGGCGAAGAGTCCCGCGCCGGAATCAATGGCTGTGCCTCCCGAACAAAAGCCGGAGATCGTTCGGCCGTCCCCCGGGCGTCCGCCGGGCCTGAAGCCGAAGCCTGCGCTCGTCACGCCCGCCTCGCCTCCAGCCGAAACGTCCACCGCGATTCACGCTGTTCCCGCCGCGAAGCCGCAGCTGCTCGGACATGCGCCATGGGTGATCGCCGCCGGCGCGCCGGCGGCCACGCAGAAGAGCCAGCGCCGGGTGTGTCTGGGAATCGGTGTCATCAGTAAATCACTGGCTGCGGCGGCCATTGTGATGGTGCTGCTGCTCGGTTGGGAGGTGTGGACACGCGCAGGAACGGCCCAAACCCGGTTCGACTCGAGTTCGGCCTACGAGGACGCCGCGCCTGGCACGGAACCCGCCCTGCCGCCGTCCGGCGCGGAAGCCCAGTCGCCTCCGCCTATTCCGGGGCTCGTCTCCTTGGACAGACTGTTGAGGGCATACGCGCAGAGGAACCCGCTGGGTCTACCGGTAGCGCCGCCGCCCGGAACGAATGAGCCGTCGTCTGGCACGGCGCTCATGCCGTGGGCAAACTACGTGAAGGCCAATTTGAAACTAAAAGGGCTGTCCCGGCTTCCCAGCGGAGACACCGAAGGCATCGTGGCGGACAACAAAACAGGGAAACTCCTGTTTCTGATGGAAGGCGACAACTTTCTGCTTGAGCGGCAGCTCCTGAAGATCGAGTCGGTCGGCAACGACGGGGTGACGATCACGGACGGGTCCAGGAAGACGTTGTTGAAGTGATAGCCGACGGCCGCAGGAGTGCGCCGTTCATGGTGAAAGGTGGCTGAAAGAGCGGAAACCTTCACCGATCCGCGGCGTTATTCGGAATCACATCGTTATGTCCCTGTCTCGAAGACAACTGTTACGGATCACGCGCGGCTATAGGCCGTCGCGCGCGTCCGGCTTGTTGGAACGTGGTTGCTTCTCTGTCACCTTCTTAGGATGCTCCTTTTCATATGCGGTGATCATCTCCTTCAAGTGTTCGACGTAGTTCTTCGCGCCGCCTTCCTGATAACCGGTTCTGCCCGCCAGATCCCCTATCCTGAGACAAGATGATGACTGTCGGATAACCGCGAATGGCATATTTCTTGGCCAAGGCGGCATTCTGGTCTTTGAGTTTCTTGCTCAGCTTTTTTTGACGGGGAAAATCAACCAGGACACAAATCAAGTTCTTCTTTGCGTATTCCTTGAATTCCTTCTTGCTGAAGACCTCCTCTTCAAGTTTTATACACCATCCACACCAGTCTGAGCCGCTGAAATCGAGCAGCATGCACATGCCCGACTTGCTTGCGTTTGTCGCTGCCTTCGCGAAGTCCGTTTCCCAATCGGCGGCGTCCGCTGTGGCGCCAAACGCGACCATGATCATGACCGCCAACACTGTCAGCACACTTCTGTCCATCGTAGCTCCTTTCGTTTTGTTGCTCCTTCCAACGGACGAACGTTTGACGACATGAACAGTGTCACAGGGTGTCGAGGTGGCGGATAATTTCGGCAAGGCGGTCGGCAGGAGCGGCGCCGTGGAGGCGGGGGAACAGGGCGCCCTTTTTCAGGAACTCGTCCCCGCGAAGCAGAATGAGCCGGCTGCCCCGCGTTTCGACCTGGCGGATTCCCCTGGCCGCCGCAAGCGCGCGAATCCGCCCTGTCTGGAGCAACCGCTCGACTGCGGGCGGCGGCGGGCCGAACCGGTCGGCCAGTTCCGCCCGCAGCGCGTCGAGTTCCGCCGGCGCGGTTGCCTCGGCGATTCGCCGGTAGACCGCGATCCGGAGGCTTTCGTCTTCGATGTAGCCGTAGGGAATAGCGGCGGAATTCGGCGAGTCCGCGGCGTCGGGCGCGAGGACGATTTCCTCGAGCCGGAGGTCCACGTCCACGATTGGCGGCACGGGTTCGCCCTTGCGGAAGGCGATTGTGCGCTTGAGGAGCCGGCAGTATAGGTCGAACCCGATGGCGGCGATGTGGCCGCTCTGCGCCGCGCCGAGCAAGTTGCCGGCGCCGCGGATTTCAAGGTCGCGCAGCGCCAGCTTGAACCCGACGCTGAGGTGGGAGAACTTCCTGACGGCGTTGATTCGCCGCCTGGCGTCCGGATCGATCGGCGCATCGGTTGGGAGCAGGAGGTAGGCGTAGGCCTTGTGATGCGAGCGGCCCACGCGGCCGCGCAACTGGTAGAGGTCGGCGATGCCGAAGCGGTCGGCGCGGTCAATAATGAGGATCGTGTTGGCGCGCGGGATGTCCACGCCGCTTTCGACGATCGTGGTGCAGAGCAGCGTGTTGAACTCGCCGGCCACGAACCGGCGCATCGTCCGCGCCAGATCGGAGGACGCCATTTGTCCGTGCGCGATCTCGACGCGGGCTTCCGGGACGACGCGGGCGAGGCGGGTCTTGACGTTGGCGATCGTCATTACGCGGTTGTGGATGTGGAAGACCTGGCCGTCCCGGCCGATTTCGCGGAGAATCGCATCGCGGATGACGTCGTCGCTGTTGCTGGCCACGATGGTTTCGATGGCCATGCGCTCGCGCGGGGCGGTTTGAATGAGGCTCATGTCGCGCGCGCCCATGAGGCTGAGGTAGAGCGTGCGCGGGATCGGCGTGGCGGTGAGCGTGATGACGTCAACCAGCCGGCGCATCTGCTTGAACCATTCCTTGTGCCGGACTCCGAACCGCTGCTCCTCGTCAATAATGACGAGGCCGAGGTCTTTGAAGCGGACGTCCGGCTGAAGCAGGGCGTGTGTGCCGATGACGATATCGATTGCGCCTTCGGTCAGACCATTGACGATGTCGGCCTGGCGGGAACGGGAGCAGAAGCGGCTGAGCATTTCGACCCGCAGCGGGAACGCGGCCATGCGTTCGCGGAACGTGTCGAAGTGCTGCTGGGCGAGCACGGTAGTGGGAACGAGGACGGCGGTCTGCCTGCCTTCCAGCGCGGCTTTGAATGCGGCGCGCATGGCCACCTCGGTCTTGCCGTAGCCGGCGTCGCCGCACACGAGTCGGTCCATGGGCCGGGCGGACTGCATGTCGGTCTTGACGGCCGAGACGGCGGCATGCTGGTCGGGCGTCTCGCGGTATGGGAATGACGCCTCGAAGTCGCGCTGCCATGTGGTATCGGCTTTGAAGGCATAGCCCTGCTGGAGGCTGCGCTCGGCCTGGGTTTCGAGCAGGGAGGCCGACAGGTCCATGATCGAGACCTCGGCGGCCGTCTTTTCCTTGTTCCAGCGATTTCCGCCGAGACGATGGAGCGCTGCGCGCGTCTTCGAGAGGCCCACGTAGCGGCTGAGCAGGTGCGCCTGCGAAACGGGCACGTGCAGCTTGGCGGCGTCGGCATACTCGATGGTCAGGACTTCCTGCAACCGGTTGTTTACACGGATTTCGCGCAGGCCGAGGTGCTTGCCGATGCCGTGCTCGACGTGCACGACCAGGTCGCCGGGTTCGATGTCGGTGAGGTCGGCGATTCGCGCGGCGTGGAGACGCGCCGGCCCCGGCCTGTCCGGCTGCGGCTCATAGCGACGGCCGGGCCGTTTTTGCCGGCCATAGAGGTCCGACTCCGCCACCACGGCCATGCCGAGCGTGTCGCTGACAAAGCCCTCGGAGAGCATTCCGACGTCGGCGTGAAGCGCCGGGGGCGCCTGCTGCGAATCGGCGCGGCGGTCGGATCGAAAGTGATCGAGCGCGCCGGCGGTGTCGAAGAGAAGAAAGACCGTGTGTCCCTTGTCGGCGCGGCGGCGCATGTCGTCTAGAATCTGGTTGCGGAGCCGCGCGTAGAAGTCCGGGAGGAGGAGCGTTCGCGGCGCGTCGAAGTCGCCCCGGACAGCTTGGAATCCGAGCGGATCGGCGAGCAGCTCCGGCGCGGGCGATCCCTCGGCTGCCGGATTCGCGCAGAAAACAAGGTGGTGGCAGTCCGGTATTCGCTCCATGGCGCGCCGGACTTGGGAGAACGGGAGCATGAGTTCGGTGTTCTCGGACTCCGCAATGATCTCCTCGTAGGCGACAGCGTGATCGCCGATGGCGTCCTCGTCGGACCAGAGGAAGGTGGCGCCTTCGGACAGGTAGGAGAGCAGTGAGGCCGGCTGTGCGGACTGGCCGGTTCGGGAGTGGGCTTGCGTGTCATGCAAGTTCCATTCCGTGGCCGGTGGGATATGGGCTTCAACGGCCTTTCCGAGCGACTTTTGATCTGCGGGATCGAATGTTCGGATTGACTCGATCACGGCGCCGTAGAATTCGATGCGGAACGGCCACGTAGCGTCCGGCGGCCAGACGTCAAGGATGCCTCCTTTGCGGGCAGCCTGTCGCTTCTCCCGGGCCTGAACTGTCAGCTCGTAGCCGAGCGAGGGCAGCAGTTCGAGCAGAGCGTTAGGGTCGTGTTCGGCGCCGTTGGTAAGCAGGATGCTCCGGTCCCGGAGCACATCTGGGGGCAGTGTCCGTTGCATGAGCGCCTGGACGCAGGTGGCGACAATGAGCGGGGCCGGTTGTCCTGGCCCGCATATTGTCGAGTAGGCAGAGGGGCTTGCGCCCCTCCGCCTCTCACAGAACCGGACTTGTG
>JASEHE010000023.1 GCA_030018915.1 Verrucomicrobiota bacterium | reverse complement strand
CTACGACGCGTTCATTCGGCCGTGGGGTCGTCCGGGCGGCGCAAGATTCAGGTAGGAAATGGCCGCGATGGTGCGGACCTGCGAGATCAGGTTGGCGAGGACCTGGCGCTCCACCGCTTCGTCCATGACCTCGGGGATCGGGTAGAAGGTCGAGAGCGACGCGACCGTGGTGGCGAGGATGCCCATGGGGTGCGAGCCCTGTGGAAAGCCGACAAAGAAGTGCAGCATGTCCTCGTGGATCAGGGAGGACTCGTTGAGGAAGGTCGAGAACTCCTCGAGTTGCGGCGCGGTGGGGATCTCGCCATAGAGCAGGAGATAAGCCACCTCGGTGAAAGTGGATTTTTCGGCCAGGTCCTCGATGGGATAGCCGCGGTAGCGCAGGATTCCTTTCTCGCCGTCCACGAAGGTGATGGCGCTCTGGCAGGCCCCGGTGTTCTCATAGCCGGTGTCCAGGGTGATGTAGCCGGTGACTTTGCGAAGGTTGGTGATGTCGAGCGCTTTTTCCCCCGCGGCGCCGCGCACAACGGGAAGCTCATATTCCTTGCCTTCGAGAATCAGTTTCGCGGTCTCATTGCTTTCTGTCATGGCGCGGTTGCTCGATATTCGGCCGTCAAACGGATTTGCGTTGTCCGCACAGCGAGCCACACCGGCGTCTTTTACTCGTCTCGTCGGCGAAGATCAACACTGTTTGGCGAATGCAAGCGTGCGGCGCGCCCCAGAACGAGAGTGACAGCTTGAGCGAACGACGCTAGTATGCCGCCCGGTGTGGACGTGTCGAGCCGCAAGAAACCGGCCCTCGAGGTCAGAAACGAGACCGGCCGGCGCATTGACATCGCGCTGACGCTCCTGACGGGCGATGCTTCGACCTGGAGTCGAGCCGATTCAAATGCGCGGCCATTTCCTGGCGGCGCGAGGCGAGGCTCGCAGACCCGGAATCGCCGAGAGGCTCAACTCAAAGGAATGCTGATGACGCCGAGAACGCTGGGCGGTTGGCTGCTGGGCGTGGCGCTGGCGATGGGATGCTCCTCCGGTCCACGCGAGATCGCGCTGGTAGATGGGCGGACTTTTACTCCCCCTGACGCCTACAACGACGGACAGCACATGTTCTTCGCGGTGGCCGGGTGGGAGTACACGCTTCCGGTCGGAATTATCGCCGGTCAGCGTTCTGTCGAACCACGGGGCCTGACCGAGATTATGGTCACGAGTAACACCGCTGCCATGGTGGGCTGGGTGTTTCACGGCCTGGACGACATGTTCCTGTACCTGGACAGCATGTCCTCGGAGACCAACCCGGTGATCCTGCGGCTTCCGGACGCCTGTGAGTGGTCGGAGGCGCGGCGTCTGGCTTTTGGCCGGCGGTTCAGCAAGCTGGCGCGGAAACGCCACGTGGGGTTGGAAGCTTACTGGGGCCGGCAGCAGCAGTAGAGGTAATGGGCCATGAACGAGCCCGAGAAAAAGGATTCGGCGGAATCCGGCGCGCCCGTGTCGAAAACCACGGAGAAGAGGCGGTTCGCGCTGCGGCGTCAGCGCGCGCCGATCCGATGGAATCCCCGCGACGCGAAGGAAATCCGGGAATCGGCCGAAGCCGTGCTTGCCCGCCGGGAGCCGGGCGCGAGGCTTCGCATTGCGATCGGCATCGGCGCGGTCTGCCTTCTTGTGGTGGCCGTGGCGCTGGTCGTTGTGTTCCCGCCCCGCTCGCCGTTGCCGCCCATCCGAACCCTATGCCAGAACTTCCGGAAGGCCGGAGTGGTCTACCGGACCAGCCAGGTCCACGTGGGCGACGAGGCGGTGACGCTCCACACGGTTGCGATTCCAGACTTAACCGGGCTGAAGGGCATTCCGATCAAGGGCCTCTACGTGAAGAACACGAATGTCACGGACATCGCGCCGCTGCAGGGGATGCCCCTCGAACATCTCGTTCTGTGGGACACGCGGGTGGCGGATCTCACTCCGCTCGGCGGCACGAACGCCCCGAACCTGCGTTCGCTGGACATCCGGGGCGCTGCGGTGACGAACCTGGCCCCGCTGCGGGGGAAGCCCCTGAAATACCTCGGTTTCGAGGCCGGCCTGGCGACCAACGGGATTGAGGCGATTCGGGAGATGACTTCGCTGGAACTGATCAACAAGATGCCGGCCCGGGAATTCTGGCGCCGCTACGACCGGGGCGATTTCCGCCTGCCTGCGCCCGCTGAGCCGGCCGCCAACGCCGTCGCGCCGTGAATTGAGTCGCTGTTTCCGGGCCAAGTGTCAATAGAGAATCCGGCGGGGATTGGCCGTCCAGTTCCGAAACACCCGCAGCCCGTTTCGGCGAAGCATCTGCCGGCAAGGAACGGATCGTCTGTCCGGCTTCCCGGCAATTTCACGGTAGATTCGCTTGTCGTCGAATCCGGCAGCCGCGGCGTCGGCGCGCGCGCAGGCGAAGACGACGCGGTCGAGCCGGGCCCAGTAGATGGCGGCCAGGCACATGGGACAGGGCTCGCAGCTCGCGTAAAGCGCGCAACCGGCCAGGACGCGCGAGCGCAGCCGGCGGCACGCGGCGCGGATAGCGACGACCTCGGCGTGGGCCGTGGGATCGGCGGTCTCGACCACGCGGTTCCATCCGCTGCCGATCGCGCGGCCGTCCTTCACGACGAGCGCGCCGAACGGCCCATTCCGGCCGGAGCGCGATTTCCGCGCGGCCAGCTCAATGGCAAGCTTCAAAAAACGCGAATCGGAACTCATGCCGGAAACGCAAATCTTTCAACCGTGAACCGCTGAACCGTGAACCACAACAACGGCCTCCGAGTCTGTATCACGCGAATGTGTATGTCGTTGCGGCGGAGAAGCGGCTGCCTTCCCGTTTCGTGGACTGCTCCACGCGCATGTTATGGACCCGTTCGGCGTCTTCAGCGTGCCAGGAATCGGCGCTGGCCACGTGCCGGCGGCAAGCTCGCGGCGCCGGCAGCACGACGGCTTCCTCTGGCACGTTGGCGATGACGTCGTCCACCCGCGCGCGGTCGTCCGCCACGCGGACCCGGCGCTCGAAGGCCAGGATACTCCCCTTTTCGGCAAAGATCAGGCGGTTCTTGAGCCGTTTCACGATGCGGCTTCCGAGCAGCAGGCTGGCGGCGCGCAGCGCCGCGTGGGTCCACGGCGCGCCGAGTTCCTCGCGCGCCGGCACGAGATTGCCGCGCACAACCCAGCCATCGCCCTCGCGCGACCAGGTCCAGTTCGAGCGGGACCACCAGTGGTTGACGAAGTCGGTTCCGGCCTGGCGAACGACCCAGCCGAAGTCGCTCGCCCAGGCGTCGTCGCGCCGCCAGGTGAGAATGCCGCCCTTGTTCAGGGAGATCGTGAGCGACGTGTCGGGCGTGACGCGGAAGTAGATGCCGCTTTCAGGGAACAGCTTCTCCATGGGGCGCGACGGCCGCGTCGTCGTCACGTCAATGAGCGCGAACCCGGACCACCCGGCCGGCGCCGCGGCAGCCGTTGGCGCGGCCGGAACGAGCGATCTCAGCGCCAGGCACGCCGCGATGACCGAAGCGCCAGTGTAGTGGCAGGCGTAGCGGTCGTCCACTGCGTGGAGGAAGTGGCCGGGGCAAGCGACGTCGCCGTAGAGCCGCTGGAGCAGGGCGCCCGCCAGGTCCCGCGCGCCGGGCCGGTCCTTGATAAAGCGCGCGAGGCCGTAGGGCAGGACATAGTCGGTGTTGCGCGACTGGCGCATGCCAAGCCCGCCCGCGGCGCCGCTCAACATCGCGGCAAAGCCCAGGAAGGACAGCGCGCGGCCGGCGGCCAGGATATAGGCGTCGTCGCCCGTCGCGTCGAACAGGTCCCAGAGGCTGTCGATGGCGACGGAGAGATAGCCGAGGTCCGGTCCGCCGTACTCCTCGAACCATCCTTCGCTCGTCTGGAGCGCAAGCGTGCGGACTTTCAGGGAATCGAAGTCGGCCCGCGCGACGAGGTCGGGATGGACGCGGCGGAGCCAGGCGAGCGCGGCGAGGCCGGCCACCTGCTGGTTGGCGGCCTGGCCTTCGAAGCGCCGGACGAGCTGGCGGGCGGCGACTGCGGCGCCTCGGCAAATTTCCGCCTTGTCCACGACGCCGGCGGCGGCAAGCTTCATGACCGCGAGTGTGGAGAAAGCCAGAGGCGGATAGCCAGACTCCCAGGGATAGTATTCCTCAAAGGCGTGATGGCGGACGGCGCGCCGGTTCCAGAATCGGCACGCGCCGCAGGCCAGGCCGGCCAGGAAGTCGGCCTGGCCGGACGCGCCGGGCAGGTCGCGGGCCAGCCACGCGGTGTAGCCGGCCTGCTGGAGAATGATCGAGGGGAAATCGCGGATTTTGTAGTGCCACCAGTCGCGGTCAAAACAGCCGAAAGCGGCGGCGTTGGGATCGCGGCAGGCCTGCGTCAGAATTCGCGGCAGCAGCAGCCGGCCGAATGCTTCGAGGTCTCGCGCGATGTCGGCAAGCTTGTGCATGACGAGGTTTCCAGTTTCGAGCTTCGAGTTTCACACCGCGTCCGGAATTGCCCGCCGTGGCTTCGGAGCGAAGGAGGGCCTCCGCTTCCGGGCGAAGTCCCGGACGCGGCGTAGTTTCTCAGGGGACGTCTACTCGCTCTCCAGTATCAGTTCGCGCAGGCCCTTGCGCTTGGCCGGCTTGCTCACGGCTTTCCAGACCCGCCGCAGCAGGGCGAACAACGGCCCGATCAACCATGAAGGAATCCACCCCACCGCGAACCGGGCCGCTCGTGTCCCGCCGAGCGTGAAGATCGCCATGATCACGCACTCGACCGCCCACCGCGAGCGCGGAAGCGGCCGCGGCCTGACCCCATAGTCGGGCGCCTTCCGTCCGAAGAATCGCCTGGTCCGATTGCGAATATAGCTGCCCCGCTTCTTGAAGTCCAGCATGTGGCCGTGCATGCCGAGGGCATCGAGCGGGTTCTCCTCGTTTGCGACCAGGCGTCCGGCGGCGATCATTTCGACGATGATTTCCTCCATCTCCTTGGATCGCGTGGTCAGCACCGAGTAGCCTTCGCTCTGGGCCTCGAAGCGGGGCGACCACGCGTCGCCGGCAGACAGGTCGCAGAACTCGTTGGTAAAGTCGCCGGACTGAAGGCTGGCTTGGGTGACAAAGAAGGGAATGAGGTAATTGTAGTGGAACTTCTTGGCGCGCAGGATGCGGCCCTGGGCGGTGCGAATCTCCAGGTGGCCCGGCCACTCGCCGGCGCGCCAGCGGAGGCTCATCACGCGATCGGTCCTGGGCACGAAATGGGACCGGAGGAAACAGCGGACGGCGCCCGGATACATGGCCGTTCCGGTGTATGGGCCGAGGAGGTAGCGAATCTGGCGAGCGGGCGCGAAATCGGCAAGTTGCATACGGCGCAGAGCGGCAGCCTGGTCGGGCAGGCAGGTCATGGCATAGCGCTCGGCCCGGTTCAGGCTCCGCAGGATGTCAAGCGTCGAGACCGGCGCGTAGATGGACCCGGCGGCGTTCAGAATCTCCTCGCGCGCGCGGGCAATCTTCACGCGGACTGTTTCCTGCTCGAGGACATGCTGTCGAACGATTACTGCCGCGTCGATCCGGCCGGTTTCCAGCAGATGGAGGAGCGTGGCGGAAAGCGCGCCGCCGGAGGCGCCGCGGCGGCGAATCTGTGGGTCGGCGGCGTAACCGGTCCGGACCTTGCGAAAGTTGCCGAGCAGCCAGTTCGTCGGGAGCGTTCCGAACTGGTCTTTGTGGAGTCGGAGGTAGTCGTAGCCCTTGCCGGGGCACGCCGCCCAGGCCAGGTCAGGGAGGTCGGCTCGTTCGTGGAACGACGGGACGGGCCCGAGTTCGGTATCCGTCATTTCCGAGAGCCGGGAAGGGTCCAAGGCCACGCAGGCGCCGCAACCGGTGCAGATGCCGCCCCGCACGACCTCGCCCAGCAATCGTTGAGCAATGGCGTTCATGAACGCCCGATTGTGCGGAACCCGTCGCCCAGTTTCATGCCGGCCAACCTATCCCAATCCCACATCCGAAACAAGCTACTTGTTGCCGTACGCCTCCGGCGCGTAGGGCTTGCATTTCCTGGCGGCAAAGACCGGCTTGAACCGCGCAAAGCGCTGGAGCCCGTTCTCGAGCGGAATGCTCGGCCACTCTTCCCCGATCAGTGGTCGGGCGTACTTGAGGAAATCGTCCGTCACGTCAATCTTGCTCTTCGACAGCCAAGCCGTTGGGAACGCGCGCTCGCTGTTGGCAACCTTCTCCAGCGGCGCCTTATCGTAGGCAACCTTGTACGCGCCGCCGGGTTTGCGGAGAATGGTTGCCATCCAGCCGTTGCCGTCCCGGCGCGCGACTTCAGCGGCCTTCAACCCAACCTGGTAGGCTTCTTCCAGGTCCACCACCGACGCGAAGACGGTCGTGTGGCGCTGGTCCGTGCCGGACAGGTTCCCACGCGCCGACCCACGCGCCGCCAGTCCATTTTTGTTGAGGTAGGACACCACGATCTGCTGCGCGCTCATGTCGCTGGCGCCGAATTCGACGTGCCCAAACGAGTCCCGCCTGGCGCCGATGTCGCCCACGTCGAACCCCTCGCTCAGCGCCACAATGCACCGGCCGCTGCGCTTGATTTCCTCGTTCACGTTGTCGGCCAGTTGCGCCAGCGCGAGGCCCGACTCCGGCATGTAGATTTGCAGGGGCATCCGGCGCTCCGGATCGCCCAGCCGCGCGGCCGCCGGGATGTATCCGATCTTCCGACCCATGACCTGCAGAACCAGGACGGGGTCAGCCGGGCAGGAGCCGGCATTCTCCTCGTTGGCGTTCTGCACGCTGTATGCCCAGTAGCGCGCCACGGAGCCGTAGCCGGGCGTGTGGTCAATCAGCTTGAACTCCGAGTCGCCCACGTCGTTGTCGATCGTCTTGGGCACGCCCGTGGCCACGAGGTCGAGCCCTCGCTCGCGGGCGGTCTTGGCGACCTTGTTGGCCGTGTCCATGGAGTCGTTGCCGCCGATGTAGAAGAAGAAGCCGATGTCATGGGCCCTGAGCACCTCGATGACGCGGTCGAAATCCTTGACCTGTTTCTCCTTCAGCTTGTAGCGGCAGGTGCCGATCGCGCCAGCGGCCGGCGTATTGGCCAGCAACTTGATCTCCTGTTCCGGCTGGGCCGAGATGTCGAGCAGTTCCTCCTTGAGCACGCCTTCGATCCCGTGCCAGCCGCCATAGATTCTGCCGAACACGGACGGACTGGCCTTGCATCCCTCGATGACTCCGCGCAACGAGTTGTTGATGACCGGCGACGGCCCGCCGGACTGGGCAACCAAGACGTTCCCTGGCATATCGCATTCCTTTCCGGGTTTTCTTCGCGAGATCCCGAGCCGAGCCGCTCGGTGTTCAGGTGTCTGGGGCAGGTGTCGGGAAGAGACAGGAGAATGCCTCATTCATTTCCCTCGTTTCGCTCCTGAGTGGCTTCTTCCCTGACACCTGAAACCTGACACCTCTCCCCCCCCCTACGCCGTATACTGCGATGCGGACGTGCTGCCGCCGGCGCCGGTCCAGTCGGTATGAAAGAACTGGCCGCGCGGTTTGTCCACCCGCTCGTAGGTGTGGGCGCCGAAGTAATCGCGCTGCGCCTGCAGCAGGTTTGCCGGCAGCCGCTCGCTTCGGTACGAGTCGTAGTAGTTGAGCGCCGTGCCGATGGCCGGGATCGGCACGCCAAAGCTCACGGCGGTCTTCACCACGTTCCGCCAGCCCCGCTGCGCCTTGGCCAAAACTTTCTTGAAGTACGGATCGAGCAACAGATTGGCCAAGTCCGGCTTCCGGTCGAACGCTTCTTTGATCTTTCCGAGGAACCGGGCGCGAATGATGCAGCCGTTCCGCCAGATCATGGCGATTTCGCCGAACTCGATGTCCCATTTGTACTCCTGGGCCGCCGCCCGCATGAGCTGGAAACCCTGCGCATAGGAACATATCTTGGCCGCATAAACAGCCTGCTCGAGATTCGCGACGAATTTCGCCTTGTCGCCCTCGAACGCCTTCTTGGGACCCCTGAGCTTTCGGCCGGCGGCGACGCGCTCCTCCTTCACGGCCGACAGGCAGCGCGCAAACACCGCCTCGGCAATCTGCGGAATCCCGATCCCCAGGTCGAGCCCGGCGGCCGAGGCCCACTTGCCCGTGCCCTTCTGTCCGGCCGTGTCCAGGATTACGTCCAACATCGGCTTGCCGGTCTCCGGATCGGTCTTGGCCAGAATGTCGCGAGTGATCTGGATGAGGTAGGAGTCGAGATCGCCCTGGTTCCACCGAGCGAACACCTCACGCATTTCCGCGGCGCTCATGCCGAGCGCCTGGGCCATCAGGTGGTAAGCCTCGCAGATGAGCTGCATGTCGCCGTACTCGATGCCGTTGTGTGTCATCTTTACAAAATGGCCGGCGCCGTCCGAGCCGATCCACTGGCAGCAGGGACTGCCGTCGTCTACCTTAGCCGCAATGGCCTGGAAGATCGGCTTCACGCGCGGCCACGCGGCCGGGTTACCGCCCGGCATGATCGCCGGCCCCTTGAGCGCGCCCTCCTCGCCGCCCGAGACGCCGGTCCCGACAAACAGGAGCCCCTTGCCGGCCAGGTATTTCGCGCGGCGGATCGTGTCCGGGAAATGCGTGTTCCCGCCGTCAATGATGATGTCGCCTTGCTCCAGATGCGGAATGAGTTGTTCGATGAAGTCATCCACCGGCTGCCCCGCCTTGACCATAAGCATGATCCGACGCGGTTTCTCCAGGTTGGCCGCCATTTCCTCGATGGTATGGCAGCCGATGATCTTCTTGCCATTGCCGCGGCCGTTGACGAAGTCGTCCACCTTCTGAACGGTCCGGTTGTAGCAGGCGACTGTGAAGCCCTTGCTCTCCATGTTCAAGATGAGGTTCTCGCCCATTACCGCCAGCCCGACGAGTCCGATATCCGCTTTCTTCTCCGGCATGGTATGTGTCGCTCCTTTCGCGCGTGTTTTCCGATCGCAGCGCTCTATTCAGGGTTCTCCGTCAGAAAATCCGCCAGTTTGCCGGTCGTTGCCGCGCCCGACGGAACGTCCGCCGCCTGGTGCGCCTGCTCGACGACTTCCAGGAAAAACTGTTCGAGGTTCCTGGACGGATGGTCAACCCACGGCTCCGAGCCGACCGCCTGCCGGAGCCGGGCAAGCAGGTCTTTCATCGCATCGGGCGGGAGCGCCGGCACCGTGAAGCGCACATGGTCCCGCCGCTCGAGCAACCGGCTGATCGAACCCTGAGCGCGGATTCGGCCGTTGTAGAGAATAGCCACGCGGTCGCACACGTCTTCGACGTCGGCCAGCAGATGCGACGAGAGCAGGATCGTCTTGCCCCGTTTGGCCAGCGCGAGGAGCAGGTCCTTGACCTGCCGGCGCCCGATGGGGTCCAGGCCGGAGGTGGGCTCGTCGAGAATCAGGAGCCGCGGATCGTTGACGAGCGCCTGGGCGAGCCCGACGCGCCGGGCCATGCCCTTGGAGAACTCCCCCACGCAGCGGTGGGCCGCGTGGGACAGGCCGACCATTTCGAGTAGCTGCTCGATGCGCTCGGCGCGCGCGCGCCGGTCGAAGTCGAACAGCCTGCCGTAGAACTCCAGCGTTTCCCGGGGCGTGAGATAGTCATAGAGCCGCGACTCCTCGGGCAGGTAGCCGATCATCGCCTTGGCGGCAATGGCGCGCGGCGGGAACCCCAGCACCTCGGCCGTGCCCGAGCTCGGACGCAGCAACCCGAGCAGGACCTTGATCGTCGTGCTTTTCCCCGACCCGTTCGGCCCGAGCAGCCCGAATATCTCGCCTCGCCGAATCTCGAGGTCCACCCCGTCAACGGCGCGCGCCTTGGGCCGCCGCCAGAAATCGCGGAACACCTTGACCAGCTTCTCCGTCCGAAGCGCGATATGGTCGCTCCGTTCGTTCATGTCTTTCCCGATCCCCGGCATCTTGTCATGCGCTGTCGTTGCTCTCCTATCACGGCGCAACATGCTTGCCTTCACGCAACAGAAGCGCGATCCGGTCGAAGGCGCGCTGGCCGTCCTCAGCAGAGACTGCGAACGGGCAGCTCGTAGAATCAAGAACCTGAATGATGTCGGGGTATTTCATTACGGCGTCTGCCCCCGCGCCGGCAGTTCCGAGAAGTTGCGCTAGTTCACCTCGGTGTGCCGAAAAGACACTACTCCGAGCAGGAGTATCCCAGTCAAGCAAACCAGCCAATAGCCGCCGGCCCGGGCAAGGTACTGCGCCGGGACCGCGCCGCCGCCGGCCAGAAAATCCGACACCCAGAAATGCTGCCAGTTGGGGACGAGCCGGTGCGCCGCCAGCGCAGAAACCGAGTCGCCCGCATACTTGCCGAACCAGTAGTCAGACATCAGCCCCGTCACGAAGAGCGCCCCGCAAAGGGTCAGCGTCGTGATAGTGTTCAGCCGAGTGGAAAAGCCCAGGGCCAGCGCGGCAAAGATCAGGAGGCCCAGGGTGACCAGGAGGCCGGCTGGAACAATCCGCCAGGCCACGCGGAACTCGAACGGCGCCCAGCGCCCCATCCGGTCGAACAGCGCCGAACTCAGCAGCGCCAAACCGACCAACAGCGCCATGAGTCCGAAGGCAGTTGACTGGAACGGACGCCGGCTGCGGTAGTTGACGATTCCGGCCAGCAGATAGGCGAGGAAGGGCGCGCCGGCGAGCGCGATTCCGGTCCGAATGTCCGTCACGCACAAAGTTGAGGCTTCGAACTCCACGTATCGCTCGGCGACGCGCTCAGCCAGGAGCGTAGCAACCGTGGCGCATGCCGAAAATGCCAGCACGATCGCGGCAACGCCCGCGAACTTGGCCAGGAAGAACAGCGTCCGTCCCACCGGCTTGCTGAGCGCCGCGGCCGCGGTCCCATCGCGCAGTTCGCGGGTCAACGCTGAGCACGCCGCGTAGGCGGCTACGATCAAGCCGATGACGAAGTGGACGGCGAGCCCGCTGTCGCGGGCCAGGCGTCCCTTCTCCCCGAACTGGTAGACCGTGACGAGTGGAATCAGGGCGACGCTGACGACGGCGGATGCGGTGAGCAGAACGCACAGGGGCCGGCGCATGGTCTCCATGGCCGTGAGCCCAGTCAACGCCAGGAACTGTTTCAGCAGAAACATCATGGGCGCCAGGGACCGGCTTCGCGTTACCGGCGGGCGCGCTCCCGATCCGATCCGCGATTCCAATCTCGATCGTCCGAACGGCGTCGGTCCCGTTCGTGCCCCTGGGGCCGTTCGTCATCTTGCCGGCGGTCGCGGTCGTCGTATCGGGGCCGGTCTTCGTGTCCGCGCTCGTCCGCCGGGCCGTCTCCCGGCGGGGCGCCTGCGCCGTCTTTCTCCAGCATGGCGGCCCGCCGGCTCAGTCTGACGCGGCCGCGCTCGTCGACGCCGATGCACTTCACGGTGATTGTGTCGCCGAGTTTGCAGACCTCTTCAACGTCCCGGATGCGCCGGTCGGAGAGCTCGCTGATATGGACGAGCCCGTCCTTGCCGGGCAGGACCTCGACGAAACAGCCGAACTCCTTGACGCCGGTCACGCGGCCCTCGTAGATTTTGCCTTCTTCCACCTCGGCGCTGATCAGACTGACCTCGCGGACGGCAATCTCCATGGCTCCGGCCTCGACGGCGAAGATTTTCACGGTGCCGTCCTCCTCGATGTCAATCTGGGCGCCGGATAGGTCGGTGATCCGCCGGATGTTTTTGCCTCCCGGGCCGATCAGTCCGCCGATCTTGTCCACCGGAATCTTCAGCTCCTGAATTCGGGGCGCGTGCCGTGAGAGTTCCGAGCGCGGCTCGGTGATGACGGCGGCCATGAAATCGAGAATCTTCATGCGGCCCTCTCGCGCCTGGGCAAATGCCCGTTCCACGATCTCCCACTTCAGGCCCGGAATTTTGAGGTCCACCTGGAACCCGGTGATCCCCTTGCGGGTGCCCGCGACCTTGAAGTCCATGTCGCCGCAGTGGTCCTCGGCGCCGATGATGTCGGTGACGAGTTCGGTCCGGTCGGGCCCGGTGAACAGTCCGACGGACACGCCCGCCACTGGGGCTGTGATCGGGATGCCGGCGTCCATGAGCGCCAGCGAACCGGCGCACACGCTGGCCATGGAGGAGGAGCCGTTTGAGCTCATGATCTCGGAGACCAGCCGAATGGTGTAGGGATAGTCGTCGGAGACAACCTGGGCGAGCGAGCGCTCAGCCAGGGCGCCGTGCCCGATTTCCCGGCGGCCCGGCGCGCCGATGCGGCCGCACTCGCCCACACTGAACGGCGGGAAATTGTAGTGCAACATGAACTTCTTCTCTTCTTCGCCGCCGCTGACGGCGTCCAGCCGCTGCGTGTCCAGCCCGGTGCCGAGTGTGACCGTCGCAAGGGCCTGGGTCTCTCCGCGGTTGAACATGGCCGAGCCGTGGGTCCGCGGGAGGATGCCCACCTGGGCGGCCAGAGGGCGGATTTCGTCGAAGGCCCGGCCATCTATCCGCTTGCCGCGCTCGAGCAGATTCCGGCGGACGACCTCGATCTCCAGGCTGTCGAGCGTCCGGCGGAATTGTTCGTCCGTCAAAGCCGGGAACCGCTCCAGCAGCCCGGCCTTCAGCCGGGTTTTCATCTCGGCTTCGCGCTTGGCGCGTTCCTGCTTGCCGGGCGCCAGCATGATCCCGGCGTACTGGGCCCCGGCCAGCTCGCGCGCCGCCGCGATCAACGTCCGGTCCTCGTGCCGGACGGCGATCGCTTTGGCGGGCAGCCCCAGCAGCCGGCGAAGCTCGGTCTGCGCGTCAATGATCTTGACGCACTCGGCGTGGGCCAGTTTCATGGCGGCGATGATGTCCGCCTCGCTGATCTCCCGGGCTTCGCCCTCGATCATTTGCGGCAAATCCCGTGTGCTCGCGTAGACCAGGTCCAGATCGCTCTTTTCGCGCTGCGCGTGGGTGGGATTGACCACGAACGCGCCGGCCACCCGCCCCACCCGCACTGCGGCCACAGGGCCCTGAAAGGGAATCTCGGAAAGGACCAGCGCGGCGCTGCCGGCTACCACGCTGATGGTGTCGGCGTCGTTCTCGCCGTCCGCCGACAGCAGCATGTTGTAGACTTGAACCTCGTTGCGATAATCGGCCGGAAACAGGGGCCGGATGGGCCGGTCGGTGATGCGGGCGGTCAGAATTTCCTTCTCGCTCGGCTTGGATTCGCGTTTGAAGAACCCACCCGGAAACCGCCCGGCGGCGTAGTACTTCTCGCGGTATTCCACCTGGAGCGGGAAGTAGTCAATGCCCTCGCGGGGGTCTTTGAACGTGGCGGCCGAAAACACGACGGTCTCGCCCACGCGGACCGTGCAGGCGCCGGCGGCCTGATGGGCCATGTGGCCGGCTTCCAGGACTAGTTCCTTGCTTCCAATACTGACTGTAACGGATGCTGCGCCTTTCATACGGGTTTCTTTCTTGTCTGGCTGGAGCGGGGCATACAGACAAGCCACTCCGGTTCGGGGTAGCGACGGCGTGAAGGAAAGCCGGATCGGAACGTCGGCCCGCTCAGTAGCGGATCGCCAGTTTCTTGATGATCTGCCGGTAGCGCTTTTCGTTCCGGCGCTTCAAATAACCCAACAGACTCCGACGGGAACTGACCATCTTGATCAGACCATAGCGCGAGCTGTGGTCCTTGCGGTTGAGTTTCAGATGCTCGGTGAGCGACTCGATCCGCTTGGTCAGCAAAGCTATTTGCACGTCGGAAGAACCGGTGTCGTTGTCATGACGCCGGAACTCTTTCTTGATCGCTTCCTTATCGATGTGGCTCATGTGCCCTGGAGCCCTTCGACTCTTCTTGTGTTTCCTTTACCTCTTTTCTTTTTCGGACGGCACCATAGCCGAAACTACAACGGCTGTAAAGCGAATCTTTTCGCCCCAATTTTGCGCGCTGCGCGCAAAATTGGGGTTTCAACAACGAGCCGATTCATCTAGGATGCGGCGCGTTCCACGCCGATCCTGATGCGTGTGGTTGTGCATCCATGACGACGGAAACGGGACAGATATCAGCGGCCGACGCGGGCGCCGGCCCAACCGGCGCGGTTCTGGTCGTGGGCGGCGGTATTGCCGGAATCGAAGCATCCGTCAGCCTGGCCGAGAGCGGCTACAAGGTCTACCTGGTGGAGAAATCCCCATCCATCGGCGGGACTATGGCCCGACTGGATAAGACCTTCCCCACCAACGACTGCTCGATGTGCATCCTGTCGCCCAAGCTCGTCCAGTGCGGCCGGCATCTGAACATTCAATGCGTCACCCAGGGCGAGGTGACCGGCGTGTCCGGCGAGGCGGGCAACTTCCATGTCCGGGTCAAGACCCGCTCCCGCTACATTGACGCGAGCAAGTGCACGGGCTGCGGTGATTGCGCCAAGGTCTGTCCTGTATCCTTCGATGACGAATTCAACGCGGGCCTGGCGGAACGGAAGGCCATCTACCGCCCCTTCCCGCAGGCCTATCCCAACGCGTTCACGATCGACAAGCGCGTCCGCGGCGCCTGCGCCACGGCCTGCCCCGGCGGAATCAACATTCAGGGCTTTGTGGCCCTGATCGGCGCGCGCAAGCACAAGGAAGCGCTCGGCGTTATCCGCGACAGCATGGCTTTCCCGTCCGTGTGCGGCCGCGTGTGCCACCACCCCTGCGAGCAGGTCTGCAAGCGCGGTGAGTACGACGAGCCGCTGTCCGTCATGGCCCTCAAGCGGTTCGTCGCAGACATGTGCGGCAAGGACGATCTCCAGCTCCCGCCCAAGGAGGACCCGAAACCACACCGCATTGCCATCATCGGCGCCGGGCCCGCCGGCCTGAGCGCCGCCTTTGAACTCGCAAAAAGGGGCTATCCGCTCGACGTGTTCGAGGCCCTTCCGGAAGCCGGCGGCATGCTGATCGCCGGCATTCCGGAGTACCGGCTGCCCCGCGACGTGCTCCGCCGCGAGATTGACCGGATCGAGAAAATGGGCGTCAAAATCTGGACGAACACCCGGCTCGGCCGCGACATCACGATCGAGGGACTCCGCGACGAGGGCTACAAGGCCATCTTGCTCGCCGTCGGCGCGCACAAGCCGCTCAAGCTCGACATCCCGGGTGAGGACCTCCATGGCGCACTCGACTGCGTCCGATTCCTCCGCGACGTCAATCTCGGCAACCTGGTCGAATTGGGCCGCCGGGTCGTAGTCGTCGGCGGCGGCAATGCCGCCATTGACTCGGCGCGCGTCGCGCGCCGGCTCGGCGACACGGACGTCACCATCCTCTATCGCCGCGCGCGCCGCGAAATGCCGGCCAGCCCGGAGGAAATCGAGGAAGCCATCCGCGAGGGCATCCACATCGAGTATCTTGTGGCGCCCGCGCGGGCAAAAAGCCGCAACGGCCGAATCGAGTCGCTCACGTGCCGGCGCATGCGTCTCGGCGCGCCGGATGCCGGCGGCCGGCGTCGGCCGGTCCCCATTCCCGGCTCGGAATTCGACGTCCCGGTGGACACTCTCATTCCGGCCATAAGCCAGAAGAGCGAACTCGATTTCGCCCCGGAACTCGTAACCACGGACTGGGGATTCATCCGGACCGAGAAGGACTCGTCGGCCACAAACCTGCCAGGTGTCTTCGCCTGCGGCGACGCCGTGCTCGGGCCCAGCACGGTCATTGATTCCATCGCGGCCGGTAAGGACGCGGCCGCCGAGATTCACGCGGCGTTCTCAGGCGCGCTCCGCGTCCGAAAGAAGCCGCCCACCGATGACTTGAAATCCCTCGACTTCCCCGAACACGTCAAGCGCCGGCCCCGCGCCGAAGTCCGCAAGACCGATGTTGCGGCGCGGATCGCCAACTTCGACGAAGTGGAACACGTTCTGTCCGAGGAGGCGGCCGTGGCCGAAGCCCAGCGCTGCCTCGCGTGCGGCGTGTGCTGCGAGTGCCTCCAATGCGTCGCCGCCTGCAAGGCCGGCGCCATTGCCCACGGCCTCAAGAACGAGACCGTTGTGCTCGACGTCGGCGCGATCGTGTTGGCGCCGGGTTTCCAGGAGTTCGACGCCTCCCGCAAGTTCGCCTTCGGCTATTCTCGCTCGGGCAACATCCTCTCCAGCATGGAGTTCGAGCGCATTCTCTCGGCCTCCGGCCCCTATGCCGGGCACGTGGTCCGGCCGTCCGACCGCAAGCCGGTGAAGCGGATCGCCTTCATTCAGTGCGTGGGCTCGCGGGACCGGCGATGCGGCAACGCGTATTGCTCGTCGGTCTGCTGCATGTGCGCCGTCAAGGAGGCTGTCATCGCCCGGGAGCATGCCCGCGAGATGGAGCCGACCATCTTCTACATGGACATCCGCGCCCACGGCAAAGACTTCGACAAGTACGTCGAGCGCGCCAAGAGCGAATACGGCGCGCGGTTCAAACGCAGCCGCATCTACTCGATGGAGGCGGCGCCGAACGGGCAGGTGGTCGTTCGCTACGAAACGGAGAAAGGCGCCCGCGCCGAGGAGACCTTCGATCTTGGCGTGCTGTCCGTCGGCCTGGAGCCGGGCCGGGACTTCCCGCGGCTCGCCGAGACGCTGGCGGTCGAGCTGAACGAAGACGGCTTCTTTCGAACCGGCCCGCTGGCGCCACTGGACACGCCCCGGCCCGGGATATTCGTGTGCGGCGCGGCAAGCGGTCCCAAGGATATTTCCGAGACGGTGGTCCAGGCCAACGCGGCCGCGGCGCGCGCCGGCATGCTGCTGGCCCCGGCACGCGGCGCGCTCACCCGCACCAGGACCTATCCGCCCGAACGAGACGTCTCCGCCGTCGGCCCCCGGATCGGCGTGTTCGTCTGCCACTGCGGCATCAACATCGGCGGCGTGGTTAACGTGCCCTCCGTGGTCGAGCGCGCCAGAACCCTGCCCAACGTGGTCCATGCCGAGGAGAACCTCTACACCTGTTCGCAGGACGCGCAGGACCGCATCAAGGCGCTCATCGAGGAGAAGGGCCTCAACCGTGTCATCGTGGCCTCCTGCTCGCCCCGCACCCACGAGCCGCTCTTCCAGGAAACCCTGCGCGAGGCCGGGCTGAACCCCCACCTGTTCGAGATGGCCAACATCCGCGACCAGTGCTCCTGGGTCCACATGAACGACAAGGCGGCTGCCACCGAGAAGGCCAGGGACCTCGTCCGCATGGCCGTCGCCAAGGTCCGCACCGCCGTTCCGCTGCGCACCGTGCTGCTGGACGTCAACCATGCCGCGCTGGTAGTCGGCGGCGGCCTCAGCGGCATGACGGCCGCCCTCTCGCTCGCCGACCAGGGCTACGACGTCGCGCTGGTCGAGAAGACCGCCCGGCTCGGCGGCAACCTGCTCCGGCTCGACCGGACCCTCGACGGCGACGATGTTGCCGCCATCGTCAAGGACCTTGCGGACCGCGTCACGTCTCACCAGCGCATCAAGCTGTTCCGGCGGTCCCGCCTGGCGGCCGTCTCCGGCTTTGTCGGGAACTACGAGTCCACGATCGCGACCCGGAACGGCAAGAAACCCCTGGAGACCAGGTTCAAGCATGGTGTCGCCGTCCTCGCCGCAGGCGGGAAGGAAAGCCGGCCGGCCGAATACGGCTACGGAAAGAGTCCCAGGGTCCTGACCCAGCTCGAGCTGGAGATGAAGTTGAGCGGCGGCGCGTTCAAGGCGCCGCGCAACGTCGTCATGATCCAGTGCGTGGGTTCCCGCGAGGGCAATCGCCAGTACTGCAGCCGGGTGTGCTGCGGCACGGCGATCAAGAACGCCATCCGCCTCAAGAAGCTGGACCCGGACGCCAACGTGTTCGTCCTGTTCCGAGACATCCGCGCGTACGGATTCAAGGAGCGCTTCTACGAGGAAGCCCGGCAGCTCGGCGTCCAGTTCCTCCGCTACGAGCTCGATCGCAGGCCCGCGGTCGAGGTCCGGGGCAGGGGCCCGCTCAAGGTCCGCGTCCACGACACGCTGCTCGATCGCGACCTGGCCATCCCGGCCGATCTCGTGGTCCTGAGCAGTCGCATGGACCCGAACCCGGACAACGCGGAGCTCGGCGCGCTGTTCAAGGTGGCGCTGAACGCCGACCGGTTCTTCCTGGAAGCGCATGCCAAGCTGCGTCCGGTGGACTTCGCCACCGAGGGCATCTTCCTGTGCGGCATCGCGCACTATCCCAAGGACATGTCCGAATCCATCGCCCAGGCCCTGGCGGCCGCGGGCCGGGCCGCAACCATCCTGAGCAAGGATAAAATCGAGTCCGAGCCCCGCGTATCGCAGGTCCGCGAGGAGCTGTGCGCTGGGTGTGGCGCTTGCGTGCCGGTCTGCGCGTACAATGCGATCGAGCTGGACGCCGCCGCCCGCGTGGCGCGGATCAACGAGGGCGTGTGCAAGGGCTGCGGCGCCTGCGCGGCCACCTGCCGCTGCGGCGCCATTGACGCGCGCGGCTTCCGGGACAACCAGATCCTCGACGTGCTGAACGTCAGCAACGTGGAAGAGGATTAGATGAGCAACACGGCACAGCCGGAAACGCTGGGCAGCCGGCCCTGGGAGCCCACGATCGTGGCGTTCCTCTGCAACTGGTGTTCCTACGCCGGAGCGGACCTGGCCGGGATCAGCCGCCTGCAGTACCCGCCGAACGCGCGGGTCGTCCGGGTCCCCTGCTCCGGCCGAATCAACCCGCTGCACATCCTGCGCGCCCTGCAGGAAGGCGCCGACGGCGTGCTCGTGTCCGGCTGCCATCCGGGCGATTGCCACTACATCAGCGGCAACCTCGTGGCCCGGCGCAAGTTCGCGCTCATGAAGCGGTTCATTGAGCACATCGGCGTCGAACCTGGGCGGGTGCAGTTCTCGTGGATGTCCGCAGCCGAAGGCCCACGCTTTGCCGCGCTGATCAAGCAGGTGACCGACGACGTGAAACAACTCGGACCGGCCACCCGGCTGGTGAAGAAGATGTAGAATGAACGCGGGGTTGAACTCCGCGGAATGCTCATGCAGAACGCCCAGCAACAACTGAGAGACACGGTCCGGAAGCTCTTCGCGGACAAGAAGATTGATGTTCTCGTCGGCTTCGAGAAGGGCGCCGTGCCCGGCCGCAGTCGGCCTTGCATCATCCGCAAGGCCGAGGACGCCGACCGCCTGGTCTGGGACAATACGTGCTCCAATAACCTGGCCGTGTACCTCGCGGATTTCTACCGCAAGAAGCCGCCGCCCAAAGGCCAGCCGCCGCCTCCGTCGCCCAAGGTCGGCATTGTTGTCAAGGGCTGCGACGCGCTTTCCGTGGCGCTGCTCGTCCGTGAGAACCAGGCGCCCCGCGACTGCCTGGTCGTTATCGGCATGCCGTGCCAAGGCATCGCGGATCCGGCCACCGGCCAG
Organism: Verrucomicrobiota bacterium; assembly: GCA_030018915.1. Taxonomy (GTDB): domain Bacteria; phylum Verrucomicrobiota; class Kiritimatiellia; order UBA8416; family SLMC01; genus JASEHE01. The sequence continues at coordinate 938 of JASEHE010000023.1, read as the reverse complement.
ACCTTCCCCTCCTGCCTGGCATGCGCCAACCCCGTGGCCGAGGGGACCGACGTCACCGTGCCCGGCGAGTCCCGGAAGCCCGTGCCCGCCTCCTATCGCGCCGTCGAGGAGTTCGAGAAGAAGCCCGCTGCCGAGCGCTGGCAGCGGTTCCACGACGAGATCGCCAAGTGCATCCGTTGCTACGCCTGCCGCGAGGTGTGCCCGAACTGCTACTGCAAGGAATGCTTCGCGGAGAAGACCAACCCCCGCTGGATCGGCGTGGGCAACGACCGCTCCGACACCATGCTCTACCAGCTCGGCCGCATGTTCCATCAGGCCGGCCGCTGCGTCGGGTGCGACGCCTGTGTCCGCGCCTGCCCCATGGGGGTGGACCTGCGCACCTTCACGCGCAAGCTGGCCAAGGACGCCAAGGAATTGTTCGATTTCGAAATCGGGTTCGGCCCGGAGACCGAGGCGCTCCTGTCCACGTTCAAGGACGCGGACAGCAACGATTTCATTACCGACCCGGAGAAGGAGAAGTAGAGACAGCGGTTTGAAACTTTGTCGCGAGCCTTGCGGTGCCTCGCCGCAGCCCTGAGCGAAGCGATGAGGCGAAGGCGGGTCGCGAGCTTTGTCGAACATGAAGAACACGTTCAATCACAAGAACCCGAAGGTCTGCCAGCAAGCCCTGCAGTTCACGGCACAGTCTGAATCCTGGATTGCTCAGTGGGACAAGAAGCATGCGATCTGCGACCACCTGCCTCGCGCCGCCGCCAGTATCGTGGAGAACATGGCGATGACCAGCGTCGCTTTCTCGGGGTGGCCCATGAATCTGCCGTCAAGATGGCGGCGAATCTTGACCTGTGTGTGGCGCAGAAGGCTCTGCCCCGAGAGGATGGAGACAAGGTAACTACTCAGCAGGCATCCTGCGGCGGGATGCCTGCTGAGGTAAAAGGGGC
>JASEHE010000022.1 GCA_030018915.1 Verrucomicrobiota bacterium | reverse complement strand
TTGCCCCTTTTACCTCAGCAGGCATCCCGCCGCGGGATGCCTGCTGAGTAGTTACGCCGAAAGATGGTACCCCGGACACGGCTCGAACGTGCGACCTGCGGTTTAGGAAACCGCTGCTCTGTCCATCTGAGCTACCGGGGTGTCAGTACCGTAAACATTGACAGAAAGGCGCTTCCGGCGATTCCTTTGTTTTCCCTGTTGACTGCATGTTACGCCTGTGTTACCATTCCGGCATAGTCAAACAAGGGGGTTGCCATGAACCAACCGGACAAGAGCAGGCTACAGAATCAGACCACGGGCCGCAAGCGGAAAGCCGAGCGTGGCGTCATCCGCGAACGGTCCTGGACCGACCGCGCGGGCAAAACCCGGTCCGCCTGGCAGGCCGACTTCGGCCGGGTCAACGGCATTCGCCGAATGCGGTCCTTCCCTACCAAGGCCGACGCCGAGAACTGGCTTCGCCAGCAACGCCTGGCCCTGGCCGACCAAGGCCATGCGGCATTCACTCTCACGGACGCCGAACGCCTGGACGCCATACGGGCGCTTGGCGAGATCCGGGACGGTCCCGAACTGCCCAAGGCGGGACGGCTGGAAGCCGTTGCCAAGGTGTACCGGCAATGCCGGGACCTGCTGCGGGACACCGGGCTTGAACTGGTGGACGCCTGCCGCTTCGCCATGAAGTACCGCGCGGCCGCCGGGAAGAAGCGGACCATTACCGAAGCCGTCGCCGAGTACGTCAAGGATGCCGAGGATAACGGACTCCGGCCCGCCAGCATTCGGAGCCTGCGGACCCGGTTGCTGAACATGGTGGCGTTGCATGGCGAGCGCTGCATTGCCGAGTTCACCCGGCAGGAAGCCGACGCCTGGGCGAACAAGAAGGACATGAAGCCGCTGACCCGGCGCAACTACCGGACCATAGGGCATGGGTTGTTCGCGTTCGCCACCGATCGGGGGTACTACGCGGCCGAGAACCCGTTTGCCGCCCGGCCCGGCCGACGGAAGCCGAAGGTAGACGAGAAGATGCCCGAGTGCATGGCGTGGGGTGACGTGCAGAAGATCATGCTCGCCGCACAAGCCCATGAGCCGAGCATGGTCCCGGCGCTGGCCGTGGGCTTCTTCGCCGGACTTCGCACAAGCGAACTGTTCGGCTTGAACTGGAAGGACATAGACCTTGCGGCGCGACGGATCACGGTTCTTGCCACGGTTGCCAAGCGGCGGAGAACCCGGCACGTCCACATCGAAGACAACCTTCTCGGCTGGCTGGCCCCGTATCGCGAGGCTTCCGGCTTGCTGGCCCCGGACGGGCAGAAGTGGCGGAGCCGACTGAACAACATTCGGGAGAAGGCCAGCGTGGCATGGCCCGCCAACTGCATGCGGCATAGCTTCGCCAGTCATCACCTACAGAAGTGCGGCGACGCGGCAAAGACTTCTCTGCAACTCGGACACGCGCGGGACACAACGCTGCTCTTCGAGCACTATCGGGCGCTGGTGACGCCGGAGGATGCCGCCGCCTACTTCGGTATTGTCCCGACCGAGTCCGCCGTCATTCGGTTTCCGGCCAAGGCGGGTTGAACGCGAGCCGGTGGAAACGGGCGCTTGACGACGGGCCGCTAATCCTATACATTGTAAGGCAAACAGAATGATGACTTTTTCATTGAGCATCCGGCGTTCACCCGGCGGATCGAGGAACTTCTGAGCCATGAGGAATATCGGGAGTTCCAGGCTTTCCTGGGCGAGAACCCGGAAGCCGGGGCCGTCATTCCCGGCATGGCTGGACTGCGCAAGGTGCGGCTGGCTCTGTCGGATCGGGGCAAGCGCGGCGGAGCGCGTGTTCTCTATGTGCTGTTTCTGCGGGCCGAGACAATCTATCTCGCCTACGTCTACACCAAGGGCGAGTTTGAGGATTTGCCGCCGGAGAAGCGCCACGCGATGAAGCAGATCATGACGGACATCAAGAAAGAGTTTGAACCATGACGCTGAAGGAATACGAACTCAACGCCGACGAACTCATTCAGGCGCTTGTGGACATCCGGGACCACGCGACCGGCAAGCGGAAGATCACGATGCGGACCACCACGATTGACCTTCCTCCGCGCGTCCAGACCATCCGCCCGCTGGAAGTCCGCGCGATTCGGCGACGGCTGAAGGTCTCGCAGGAGATCTTCGCCCGGCTGCTCAACGTGCCGACCGTAACGGAAGTCTCATGGGAGACGGGGCGACGCCATCCGAGCGGCGCGGCCCTGCGTCTGCTTCAAGTCGCCAAGAAACGCCCGAAGGTCTTGCTTGAGGCGGCATCATGATCCGATGCCGAGCAACGCGCCCACACCGCAACACGGTTTTTGCCCGGTTCCATGAAGTTGTCTCTGTTGCATTTTTCTTGCTTGCCGCGCATTAGGCCTTGTGCACAATGCGGGCTGGCGCTCCACCCGTGGTGGGGTACTCAAGTGGCCAACGAGGGCAGACTGTAAATCTGCTGGGCATCGCCCTACGAGGGTTCGAATCCTTCCCCCACCACCACCCTCCAATGCGGCCGGGGCATCGGCTTAATTGCCGGCCGTTACTCCACCGTCAGGGTCCCGATTTCGACGCCGTGCTTGGACGAGGGCGCGGAAGCGCGCTCCAGTTTGAGCCGGTTCCGCTCACGCGGGACCCACAGTCCCACCCGGATCGTGTAGGAACCAGGCGCCGCGTCGGCGGGCGTCTGGACCCGGAAGCAGTCTTCCGTCCCGAATAACCGAATGCCCTCCGGACTCGCGAGATCGAAGACAATGCCGTGATCGCCCCGGAAGACCGTCCGCCCCTCCGCATTCACGAAGTGTGCCCACACGGCCACGGACCCCAACGGGCGGCGGGTCTCGGATACGTCCCACAGCAGCCTCAAGCCGACCTCCTCGCCTGGCCGGACACGGTCCGCGCTCAGACGCCACCCGGTGAGCCGGATTCCGCCGGCGAATGCGGCCTCAACCGGGCGGACCCGGCGCGACTGACCGGTCGCGACCAGCCCGGCCAACGCCGCCTTCACATCGTCCGGCAAGGCGCTCCGAATGTGCTGGGGCGCCTTTGCCAGGGCATCGAGCGGCTCAATCCGGGTTGGATAGGCGCAGCTGGCCGCAGCATAGCACAGCGCGCCGCGGTCCGCCAGCCCGCGGGCGTTGAACGCGTCCGCCAGCCCCATCAAGACGTCGTAGTTGACGAGTTGCGCGGCGGATAGCGGAGAGACATCGCTCGACGCGACTCCAAGCGCGTCCTTCAGCGCGTCCACGCCAGCCACCGGATCGGGCTGAACCGACAGGTCCCTGATCATCAGGTCGCTCGTGCTGGGGACCTCGGCCACGATTCGCGCCGAGGCCGGGCCGGCCGGCTTCTGGAATGCCACGTCGAAAGCGCCGAAGAGCGGCGAGTCGAGCGTTTTGGTCTCCAGCGTCGTGCCCGCGCACACAAGCCGGCCGGCGGCGTCCAGCAGGTTCACCCGGATCGGCCCGGGCTCGACTGGATGCCACCAGAACGCGACGAACCTCAGCCGGGCCCTGTAGCATCCGCCGGGCAGCATGACGAGCGGCGAACTCACCCGGCGCGCGGCGTTGGTCGTCTCTTCCGGAGTCAGCAGGTCCCCGGCGCACAGGTCCGGCTTCGCCTCGCAGCGGAACCCGTCCGCCTGTAGGTCCCGCGCCGGCCACGACAGGTAGGAGATCCCATCCAGGCGCGCGGCCGAGACGGCATAGACGAGCGACATATCTCCAACGCCGAACTCCCTGTCCAGGTAGGCCTGGAGCAGCGAGTCCGACTCGGCCCCGGCCGTGCCGTCGCCTTTCCCGGCAATGGCCCGCGAGAGCGCGGCGGCGGCGGCAACGGTGGGGTTGTCCGATCGCGGCATTCTATCTCGCGCGGCCGCGTATTCGCCCATCTGAAAGAGCGTCATCGCTTTCTCCTCGGGCGTGACCGCAAGCGTCACCCGGACCGGTCCGCCGGAACTGTCGGCAGAAACGCGATAGGCCCATAGGTCCTTGAGCAGCGGCCACCGGCGCCGGACACGCCCGAAAGCCGCCCAGACCGCCTGGTCGCTTGCCAGGTTCCACTCCTGAGTCCGACCGCCGACCGATACGCGCACCCGAGCCGGCACGGGGCCGCAACGCGCCGTCACAACGACGTCTTCGATCGGCGCGCGCGCGACGAGCGTCTTACGCGCCGGCCGGCCCGCGCGCGCATCGAAGACCTTGGCGCTGCGATAGAAGTCCGCGCTGTCCGCCAGGATCAGGACCGGGGCAAAGGCCGAAGGAATCTTCTGGCAGACCGGCAGGCGCCAGTTCCGCTCGAGGTTCCGGCTCTCACGGGCGTAGATTTCGGCCGGCCAGTTGCGGAAGAGCGCGAGCGATTTTTCCTCCAGGATCAGCCGGTTCATGAGGAAGTAGCCCGACGGAACCCGCTCACGTCGGTCGCAGCGCACCCAGATGTCGTTCGTGACGGCCGCCTCCTTCTCGAGGAGGTCCGGGGCCAGGAACGCGTATCGGCCGGCTTTCACCGAGGACTGGGCCGGCGCGTTCTCCTTCAGCCACTGCTCGAGCAGGAGGCGGGTGTCCTCGTGCCGGAAAAAGAACAGCTCTTGCCACGCGGCGTTGCCCAGCAGGAGCCCGGCCAGCAGGAGCATCAGGCTGCCGAGGATCCGCGGCAGCGGCTTCCACGCCGTGAAAGCCATCAGATCGGCGATCGCAACAACCCCGAGCAGAATCATCGCAGGCGTGACCAGCGTGCTGTACACCGGGTTGTCGGCGGTCTTGCTCGAGAGCCCCACCGCGAAGTAGGCGATCGGCAGGACGGCCACGACGCGGCACGCCTTGTCCTTCAGGAAGGCGGTCAGAATGCCGGCCAGCGCGCAGGCAAAGAGGATGGGCGTGAGGAACCGCGCAAAGACAGGAACATTGGCCCGGATGCCGAACGCGAAGCGAGCCAAGCCCGTCAGCCCCTGGGCCTGCTCGGCGCGGCCGAAGTCAGACGAGAGCTGTAGGAACTCGACGATCTTCTGGATGCCCCGGGAGGTTCTCACCAGGGCGCCGGGATTGGTCAGGAAGAACACCACGACCACGGTGAGCAGCACAAGCGCGGCCCGCCCGAGCGACACCGGCTTGAACAGGCCCTTGAAGGAGCCCACCCACAGGATGTGCGCCGTGATCAGGCACACGCAGACGAGCGCGCAGTGGTACTTGGCCGAGAACGCGCACAGGCAGAACAGCGCGGACAGGACGTAGTCCGCCAGCCGGCCGTCCTGGCATATCCGCGCCGCGAAGTAGAGCGACAGCAGCGCGAAGAAGGCCGACGCCGTCTCGCCGCTCGCGTAGTGGCAGGCGACTATGTCGAGCGGCGACAGGGCGAAGAACAGAGCGGCAACCAGCGCGACCCCGGTCCGGGCTACGCGCCTGGCCAGCAGGAACAAGACCCACACGGCAAATGTGGAGAGCAGAACATTGTCGGCCAGCGCGATCCAATTCAGCAGCGTCACCCGGTCGCGCTCCGGACCGGGGCGGATGCCGAGGTGGTTTCGTGCCGTGTCGGCCACGAAGCTTACGAGTCGGTAGACGCCGGCCGTGATCAGGCTGTTGAAGCAGGGATAGCCGTCGTAATCGCGGTCGCCCGTTTCGAAGTAGAAGACGCCGTCGGCAAAGCGCTCGGCGGCGTGAATTTGCTTAGGCGTGTCGGGGTGGTAAATCCTGCCCAGGTCGAGATCGTGGGAAAGGCCGTGGGCGCGGACCAGGAAAGCCAGAAGCACGATCAGGCCGACGGCCCACGCGGCGGCTTTCCGCCGCCCCGCTTCGCGCGGAAGCTCCGCCGCGGCAGGCCCGGCTTCGTCCGTGGATTCCACGCCGCATGTTGAATCGTTCTGAGGCATCGCGCGCCCGGGCGCCGGGCCGGGCCGTTCCTCCCTTCCGCCCGGGATTCCCGGGCAAGCAGGAACTTGGCAGGAGAAAATACGACAATTTTCGTGAACTGGGCAAGGAGATAGCACAACAAGAATCTTCCTGCCGCCCGGATACGCCGCGATACCCTTGTGAACGCCGCGCGCGGGACTTCGCCCGGAAGTGGTGAGACCCGCGCGGGCGGACAATCCCGGACGCGGCGTGAAACTCGGAAGTGTGAAACATGGAGGCAATGGGCGTCTTCCTCAGGCGCGGGCATCACTTTCGCGCGTGGTCTTCGCGGGCTAGAAGGAGGTTCTCTTCGGCCACGCGGCGGTGGAACCGGATCAGCTCGCCCACGATCCCGAGCGCCCAGAGCAGGAACCCCTGCGTTGCGCAGACGGCCAGGAAGATCAGCGACGGAATGTGTGTCCGGCCTGCGGACACATGCGCGGGTCCGCCGTACACGAGATAAAGGAAGCGCAGCCCCAGCCCGACCGCCACGGCCAGCCACACCGACCCGATACTGAAAAAGAACGCGCCCGGCCGGTAGAGAACGAACATCATCAGCATGGTCGCGCCCTGCCGGCAGATGTATTGCGGAATGCTCCGGAACAGGCGCGAATCTCGCGTCTTCGGGTTCACGCGAACCGGCGCCGACGCCACCCGTAACCCGAGGTGCCCGGCCTGGATCAGCGACTCCGCGCAGTGCGAGAAGGACGTGTAGAGATTGAACTTGAAGCAGGCCTGCCGCGAAAACGCCCGGAACCCGGATGCGGCGTCCTCCACCGACAGGCCCGACAACCGCCGCAACGCCCAGCTTCCAGCCAGTTGCATGAACTTCTTGACCGCGCCGAACTCGGGGTGCCGGACGATCGGTCGGCAGCCGATCACCATGTCGGCGCGGTTCTTCAAGATCGGCTCGACCAGTTTCGGGATGTCCCCGCCGGCATACTGATTGTCGCCATCGGTATTGACGACGATGTCGGCGCCCTGTTCGGTGGCATAGCGGATACCGTGGAGAAAAGCCTGGGCCAATCCGCGGTTGGTGCCGAGACTGAGCACGTGGTGGACGCCGAGCTCGCGCGCCTTTTCCGCCGTGCCGTCTGTGCTGCCGTCGTCAATCACGAGGAACTCGATGGCGTCAATACTCTCGATCATCCGGGGGAGATCGCGGATGACCTCCGGCAGCATCTTGACCTCATTGAAGCAGGGAATCTGGATAATCAACTTCATTCGCGCGCCTCTTCAGCCTATGTCGGCCGTCTGGGCCGTCTGTGATGTCCACGAACGCAAGAACGCAAGTCCAACACATATAGTTGAATATAGATTATCGTCAAGATTTTCATGCCGCCAAAGGCAAGCTTGATTCCCGCGCCCGTTACCGCTAAGGTATGGCCCCGTTGCGGTCAGGAACCTGAGGACGGGGCCTTCCGCAGGTCTCCGTTCCGCAAGAAGGGTTCAGGGTTCTGCCAAGAAGAGAGGACAAGATGGTGACCGAATGGCGTTCTTCCCACATCCCTCCTGGCGCCCGAACCCTGCTTCTTGCGGGGCTTTCGCACTAACCTCGATGGAGCGCATACGATGAAGAAAGTATTGATTCCAACCCGTCTCGACGGCATCGCGGCTGACCTGCTCAAGGCCAACGGCAACTACCTCGTTGTGCAGGACGCCTCGAAACCGGTTGAGGAACTGGCGCGGCTTCACCCGGATGCCTACGCCCTGATCGTCCGCGGCGAGAAGATTCCCGCCGACATCATGGACAAACTGCCCAAGCTGAAGGTCATCGTTCGGGCCGGCGCCGGCTACAACACGATTGACGCCAAGCACGCCCGCAAGAAGGGCATTGACGTCATGACCACGCCTGGCGCCAACTCCAACGCCGTGGCCGAGGAAGTCGTCGCGCTCATGCTCGCCGACGCGCGCCACATCATCGCGGCCGACGCTTCGACTCGATCCGGCAAATGGGAAAAGGATCGGTTCATGGGCCGCGAGGTCGCCGAAAAGACCGTCGGCATTGTGGGGCTCGGCAATATCGGCCGCCTGGTTGCCAGGCGCCTGGCCGGGTTTGACGTCAAGCTGCTCGGGTACGACCCGGCGATTTCGGGCGAGAAAGCCGCCGAGTTCGGCGTGGCGCTGACCGATCTGGAGACTCTGTTCGCCAATGCCGACTACATCACTTTGCATGTGCCTGAGAACGACGAGACCCAGCACTTGATCGGGCCCCGGCTCCTGGCCGCGGTGAAAACAGGGGCAACGATCATCAACTGCGCCCGGGCTGGGATCGTGGACGAGGCGGCGCTTCGCATGGCCAAGAAGGAACGGGGCATCCGCTACCTGAACGACGTCTATTCCAAAGACGACGGTGGCAGGAAGAGCGTGGCGGACATTGCAGACATCATGCTGCCGCACCTGGGGGCAAACACGCGCGAGGCGAATGCCAAGGCGGCCAAGCGGGCGGCCGAGCAACTCATTGATCTGGACCAGAAGGGCATTACCAGCTTTATCGTCAATCGCGACATTCCAGAGGGGTTGGACGAGGCCTATTGCCAACTGGCCTATACGCTTTCCCGGCTGTGCCGGTGTCTGCTCGGCAAGAACGCGACCCTGAAAATGATCGAAACCAGCTTCTACGGTTCGCTCGAACCGTTTGCGGACTGGTTGCTGGTCCCGATCACCGCTGGAATCTTCGAGGACTTCGACCTGTCCACGGACTGCCGAGCGGCCCGGAAACACCTCGAAGACATGGGCATTGACTGCGTCAACCGCAAGGCGGACGTTCGCAAGGGGTACGAGAACTCCATGACCATTGACTTCATCGGCGCGGTAGACGCCGACAATCTCAAGCGGATGAGCGTCCGCGGGACCGTGGCCGAGGGCATTCCGATGGTGTCACGGATCAACGAGTTCAACAAGCTGTACTTCGAGCCGGTCGGCCCCACGGCATTCTTTCTCTACGACGACCGGCCCGGCGTGATCGGCGCTATCGGCCTCAAGCTCGCCGGCGCCGGGGTGAACATCGAGGACATGCGCAACCCGCACGATCCGAAAACGAACCGCTCGCTGGCCATTCTGCGCATCAACCAGGCGCCCTCGGAGGAACTGATGAAGGCAATCAGCGCCGAGATCAAGGCCATCGCCGCCTTCAGCATCAAGCTGTAGGACGGAGAAATTGTCTTGCTGGGAATGTGGCGAACCGGCAACTGTTCGGTCTTGAGTTTCGCGCCGCGCCCAGGACTGCCCGCCCGCGCGCGCCACCGCTTTCGGGCGCGGGATCGAACGCGGCGTCGCTCCTTCACTGTCCATCAACGTCTTGCAGGGGGGCAGCACACAAGAGAACGGCATCCGAGTGTCGCCAATGGGCGCGGATTAAGTCCGCATGTTGAGCCTTGTAACCCGTAAGAAGCGAAAAAACGCGGTTGCGTTCGCGATCACCTCGCCGCCGCAGGCCCGCAGCCGGCGCTCGGCCTGGTGCCCACCGGCCAGCAGCGCGCACTGGCAGCCCAGCGCCCGGGCAACGTCCCAATCGTGCGTCGTATCGCCCACCAGCAGCGCCTCGGCGGGCTGCAAGTCCAGTCGCGCCATGAGTTTCTGCCCAATCTCCAGCTTCGAGTGGGCGTTCAAGTCCGATAGGCCGCAGACATGCTCGAAGAAATCACGAATCCCGCGCGCCCGCAGCATGCGGTCGAGAATCACGGTCTCGGACGCCGAGAGGACCGACATCGGCGCACCTTGCCGCCGCAGCGCTTCCAGGGTCTCCCGGATTCCTTCGCGAAGGGGCGCGTTTTGCGAGGTCTCCGCGTAGTGGTCGTGAAACTCGCGCGTCAGCGCGTCCCATTCCCCAGGCGTGAAGGTGAGCCCGATCGCACGATAGTAGTCCCGGACCGGAAACCCGAAGACTTCCTGATACTGTTCCCGCGTCACGGACGGAACGCCCCGGCGGCCGAGCACGCGGTTGAGCGCCTCCACGCACGCCGCAGTGTCGTCGAGCAGCGTGCCGTTCCAATCCCAAATGATGTGCCGGATGCCGCCGATCACCGCTCCCGCCTAGAATTGACAGTTCAGCGCCAGGCTGCCGCCGAAGTTGTCGGGGTCCATGTCGGCGTTCTCCAGCGCGTTCCGCAGCCCGGAATCGAGCAGACGCATGTACTTCAGACCCGGCGTCAGGACAAAACGATCTGTGATCGTCAGCGGCACGGTCATGGCGATGGTGAGGTCCAGAAAGGCCGACTGATCGGCCGTATAGATGCGGTCCGACTCCTCGGCAAACTTCGGCAGGCTGAACTTGGCCTCGACGTAGTCCCTGCTGCCCCAACCGATATTGCCGTACATGTCGAAATCCACCTTGCCCGCCACCAGCTCGGCACCGTGCCGGAGCCCCATCGCGATGTACACGCCTTCGATGTCGTTGAAACCGTAGTGGACAGCAGCCGTGGGGATAAGGCACCGGCCTCCGGCATAGGGAAAGCTCGCATGATACTTCAGGGCGACCTCGAACGTGTCCCGCGACCGGCCCAGGTAGTCGTCCTGGTAGACGTAGGCGATCAGAGCCGGCGCAACGACGCGCCGCCCGTCAGCGCTCGCCAAGGCATAGCTCGCGGCAATGTCCATCCTGGTGCGCGCGGACGACTCGGCGGTGTGGCGCAGGTCCCAAGTGCCCCAGACCCGGAGCGCGGCCCCGCCCAGCGTGAAGTCAACGGTGGGCTGGAAGCATGGCTCGTCGTTGACCACCTCACCCCGCCATACATAGGAGCTGGTCAATTCCACTCCGCCCTCAACATCCAACTGTTCCGCCGGCTCGGCGGCCCACGCCAGGCCCGCCATTGCCAGGCCCCAAAACGCGGTCAATCCGATGCTTCTCATGGCCACGATCTCCTTTCCTGCGCGGCAATATAGGGCGCCTTCTTTCCTCTCAACAAATTGGGATAATGCTCCCAATAAATCAAGAGCTTTTTGGAGCCAGATCCCAATTCGCCGCCTTTCCGGCCATCCCGTCGGACGCATTGCGAATGCTTGGCGACCGAGTTCCAGGCCGCGAGAATCACGAGGGTCTTGTTCGTCGGCGCCGGAAAACAGCGGCGCCGGCCGCGGATGTCACGGAGAAAAACGCCGTTTTGACTGTTGACAGAACGAACCTCGCGGCGAATCATGAGGCCCTGACGGTTCCAAGACCAAGAAGGCGATCAATGCCTCCATCGAAAGGATGTCAATCGTGCCACAACTACCCGAAATCACGCTGAGGCCGGGCGAGAAACTCCTTGGATTCGAAGTCAAGGCGGTGACGCCGCTCGAGGAGCTGCGAGCAGTCGCCTATCTCGTCGAGCACGCGGCCAGCGGCGCGCGGCTGCTCCATCTCCACGCCGACGACGCCGAGAATTTGTTCTCCGTCAGTTTCCCCACTCCGCCACAGGACGACACCGGCCTGCCGCACATTCTCGAGCACTGCGCGCTGGGCGGCTCGCGGAAGTTTCCCGTCCGCGAGCCGTTTTTCGAGATGCTCAAGATGAGTATGGCCACCTTCCTCAATGCCATGACCGGCCTCGACTGCACCTACTACCCCGCGGCCAGCAACGTGAAGAAGGACCTCTTCAACCTGGCGGAGGTCTACTTCGATGCCGTGTTTCATCCGCTCATCACCGAGGACATCTTCCTTCGCGAAGGCCATCGCCTCGCCCCGGCTGCGTCCGCCAAACCGACCGGCCGACTCACCATCAAGGGCATCGTCTACAACGAGATGAAGGGCGCGTTCTCTGACCCCGAGGGGCGCATTTGGCGGGGCATCATGCGCGGGGTCTTCCCCGACACCGTTTACGGCCGCGAGTCCGGCGGCAATCCCAACGCCATTCCCGACCTGACCTACGAGGACTTCCTCCGTTTCCACCGCGCCTACTACCACCCCGGCAACGCCTACTTCTGCCTCTACGGCGACATCCCAACCAGCGAGCACCTGGCGTTCCTCGCGGACAAGCTGGCCGAGTTCAGCCGGACCGACGTCCAGCCCCTGATCGAGCGGCAGCGCCGCTGGCGCAAGCCTCGGACCCAGGCCGACACCTACTCCGTCGGCCGCGACGAGGGGCTCGGCGAGAAGACCTGCGTGGCCTTGCACTGGCTCGTCGGCAACGCCGTGAACCCGCGGGAAGACTTCCTGTTCCAGGCGCTCACCCAGATTCTGTTCGGCAACGAGGCCGCGCCGCTGCGCAAGGCCATCATTGACTCCAAGATCGGCCATGACCTCATCCCTTCGGGCAGTTTCTCGGCCGGCTGTGAGCTGACGTTCATGGTTGGCGTCAAGGGCAGCGAGAAAGAGCGGCAGGAAGACTTCGTCAAACTCGTAATGGACACCCTTGCCCGGATCGCCGAGGGCGCGATCGAGCGCGGCCTTGTCGAGGCCGCGTTCCAACAGGTGGCCTACCGCTGCCTGGAAATCCAGTCCATGTTCCCGCTGCACACGATGAACCACGTCATGGAAGCTTGGATCTACGGAGCCGACCCGCTGACCTTCCTGCGCATGCGCGCCGAGTTCGATGCCTGCCGCGCGCTCTACGAGAAAGACGCGGCTGTCTTCAACCGCCTGATCCGGGAGCGGCTCCTCGCCAATCCGCACCGTCTGACCTTCGCGCTGGCGCCCGACCGTGGCCGGCAGAAGCGGACCGACCGCGCCATGGCGCGGAAGATGCGGAAAATCCGGAATGGGCTTTCCGAGGACGCGCTTCGGGCGATCGCGGAGCGAGACGCCGAAATCGAGCGCAAGAACAGCGAGCCGAACCCGCCCGATGCGCTCGCCCGGCTGCCACAGTTGAAAATCGGCGACCTGCCCGCCAAGCCCAGGCACATCCCCACGACCGTCGAGACGCTGCCGGGCAACGTCGAGTTGCTCGTGAACGACGTGTTCGCCAACGGCGTGAACTACCTGGAACTGTCCTTCGATCTCGACGGCCTGCCCTCCACGCTCTGGCCGTATCTGCGGCAATACTGCGACGCCGTCCACAAGCTCGGCGCCGCCGGCATGAATTACGAGCAAATTGCCCGCCGGGTCGCTGCCTCGACCGGCGGGCTCGGCTGCAAGCCGGTCCTGATGGGCAGGGCGGACGATCCGCTGCCCCTGCTCGCGCGCCTGCACTTTTCGCTGAAGACGCTGGACGGCCAGATCGAGCCGGCTCTGGACGTGCTCGAGAATCTGCTCCTTGCCGTGGACCCGCGCGACCCGGCGCGCCTGAAGAACGTCGTCACACAGGCCAGAGCCGCCTACCGGTCCGACCTGGTGCAGGACGGCGCGCGGACGGCCCTCCTGCGCGCGGGCCGGGCCCTGAGCCTGCGCGGCCATCTCGCCGAACTGCTGGACGGCCTGCCGCAACTCCGGGAAATCGAGGAGGTCTACAGAGATTTCGACCGGCGCGGCGCGGAACTGATGGACTGGATCGAAGCGATCCGCGACTTCCTGCCGGCCGGGCGCGGTTTCACGGCAAGCTTCACCGGATCGGAGAGCGCGCTTTGCTCGGTGCGGCGCCGACTCGCCGTATGGGCAGGCCGAATGAACAGCGCGACCGTCAAGAGCCTGCCGCCCTGGTCGCCGCCGGTCGCGCCGTCGCGAGAGGGGCTCGCCGGCGCGATCCAGGTCGCGCATTGCGCACGGGTCATGCCGGCGCCGCATTTCTCGCACCCGGACGAGCCGCTGCTCGCGTTAGGCGCGCACTTGGTCAACCACGACTACATGCTCAGCGAGATTCGGCTCAAGGGCGCCGCCTACGGGGCCGGGTTCCGGTACGACGGGTTCGGCGAAACGATTGCCATGTGGTCCTACAACGACCCGCACATCACGCGCACGCTCCATGTCTACGAGAAGGTTCTCGACCATGTCCGCGCCGCCGCATGGTCGCAAACGGACGTGAACCGCGCGATCATCGCGACGGCCAAGCAGGACGAGCGGCCGATCCGGCCCGGCGCGGCCACGGGCGCGGCGCTCATGCGTCGCCTCGCGGGTCTGACGCCCGCGCTTCGCGAACAGCGCTATGCCCGGCTCAAGGAAGCGACCCCGGCCGAGGTAAAGCGCGCCCTCGTGGCCGCGCTCGAAGCCAACCTTGCCCGCAGCGCCGTCTGCGTGACCGCCAGCCGCGAGAAACTCGAAGCCGCCAACAGGGAAATGAAAGACAAGCCCCTGACCATCGAGGATATTTTGCGGGATTGACCAAGCCCGTTCGCAGAGGGTCTTTCAGCGCGCCTATACCTTCGGCAACCCCTTCATGCCTGCCCGCCAGCTGCTCATCTCTCACGCCGCCCGCCCTCGTGGTATTCCGCGTCAATGTTGATGTCCCAGAGCGCGTAGGGCGAACCCGGCAGCTTCAAGTAGTTCCGGGCCGCCAGCAGCCCGCTCATCAGCGAATGATCCTGGTTGTTGTACTTGTGCATTCCCGCCCGGCCGATCGGCAGAAGATTGGCCATCGAATCCACCAGCGACTTGACCCGCTCATAACTTTCGCCGTAGCCGAGATAGTACACCGGGTAGGCCTCGGTCTCCCGCGCCACGCACCCGCTCTCCACCTCGCCGGCCTTCACGATCCCCATCCGGTCCAGTTCCCGAACCGCCAGCGCCAGAAGCGATTCGTCCGGCTCGTTCCACAGACCTTGCCCGTGGAAAACGAAGTACTCGACGCTCAGGCTGGTCTTCCCCGGGTCAGCCACCATCTTCTCCGAAAAGTTCTTGTAGTTCGCCACGCGCGCCATCTGAACCTCCGGCGAGTGAACGTATATCCACTGGTCCGGAAACACGAACGGCCTGCCGACCATGAGGTTGACCGTGATGTGGTCCCGGTACCGGAGCCTGTCCACGGCTTCATCCCGCGTGACCGGTTCCATCATGCGAAAGAAATGCGCCAGGGGCATGCTGCTGAAAAACGCCCGTGCCGTGATGGTCGTCGTCCGACCCTCGCGCTCGACGTCAATCGAAGTCATCCGCCCGTCCCGGCGCCGGACCCGGACCACGCGGCTGTTCAAACGCACCTCCGCGCCGCCGCGCGCGATCCGCTCGCACATGGCCTCATACATCTGCCCGGCCCCGAGCGCCGGATAGTCGAACTGCTCGACCAGCGTCCTGATCCTGTTCGAACGCCCCCCCAGAAACGCGTTCTTGATCACTTCCAGCGCGTTCAGCCCCTTGATCCGCTGGGATGCCCATTCCGCGCCGATCTGGTCGCACGGGATTCCCCAGACCTTCTCCGTGTAGGTCTTGAAGAACGTCTCGTACAGCTTCCGGCCAAAGTTCCGGGTGGTCCACTCCTCAAAGGTCTTGGCCGGTTCCTCCCCTCTCCTTCCACGGGTGAAAAGATAGGAAAGCGCGGCCTCGAGGGACTCAATGGATCCCAGTTTCGTCAACGCGTCCAATGGCTTGATCGGGTACTGGAAATACTTGTTCCGGTAGAATATCCGGGTCATGCGCGAGACCGGACGAAAGTCTTCCCCCAACGTCTCGCGCCAGATTCGATTGACTTCCTTGCTCTTGCTGAAGAACCGATGCGGTCCCACGTCGAACCGCTGTCCGCCCATGATATCCGTCCGGGACAGCCCGCCGACCCTGCTGTTCTTGTCCACAACCACCACACTTGTCGTGCCGTGATTGACTAGTTCGAGCGCGGCGCCCAGGCCGGCCGGCCCGGTCCCGATGACGCAGCATTCGCATGAAATCTGCTGTGGCGGATATATCATGTCCTAAGGAAGTCGAGCGCGGAGAAAGGCTTCGCCGGCTTCTATTCCGACTTGGCCTTCTGCTTGAGTTCCTCCAGCAACTTCTCGACCGATACGTCCTGCTGGACCGTCTTGGCCGGACTGGGAGGCTTGACCAGTTCCAGCGACTTCGCGCACCGGAATCCGATAAAGGGGTTGATGGGCATCCCCTGATTGTTCTGTTGGCATCCCGCGCGCGTTCCCGAATTCACGGCGGCGCATCGAAAATAGGTCGTCAGCTCTTCCTTGCCGCCCAAGTAGGAACCCCCGCGATACACGCGACCCATCGCGCTCCGGGCCGCGCCTCGCGACAGCGCTTTCTCCGCCTCTCCCTCCGGCCCCTGCGGGTCACAGACCGGCGACTGACGGTAGCTCTTGTCGTCATACCAGTCATTCACCCACTCGGCCGCGTTGCCGCCCATGTGATAGACCCCGTATGGACTGAGGCAGGTTGCCTTCCACTCGAACACGTCGGCCTGAATGGCATTCAACACCTTGGCCGGCAGCAGTTGGTCAACGTCCCACGTTTCGCTCGGCAACGTCGTGGGAGGCGGCGGAGGCAGATTCTCCTTCTTCACGCAAGAACATCCGCCCGTCTCGGGTTCCGGCCGCCGGGGCGGATTCTGCCGGTCCATCTCGGCCGCCAGAAACTTCCTGGCGGCCGGCCAGTTGACCGACGTCTTTTCCGGATCCTCCGCCCCCCACGGATACAGGCGACCGTCCGGCCCCCGCGCCGCTTTCTCCCATTCGGCCTCGGTAGGCAGTCGTTTCATGTCGCCGTCCAGAAATCGCTTCTTGCCCAGCGCCCACCGGGCATAGGCGAACGCGTCGTGCCAGTCCACGCCCACCACCGGTTGCCTGGGGCGGTTCAAATGCGCGTATTCCCACCCCTTGGGTTCGTGTTTCTTCAGCGGCGGAGCATCCTCGTGTTCCATCCAGCACTCCCCCGTCCGTTTCACCTCCTCCACGAACTTTCGGTATTCCTCGTTGGAGACTTCGTGCTTGTCGATCAAAAACGGGCTCACATACACGATGTGCGCCGGAAAGTCAGCCCGCTTCGGATCGTCGCCCTTCTTCCCCATCAGGAAGTACCCGCCGGGAATGTAGATCATGTTCTCGGCCTTCGGCGGGGCCTTGGGATTCTCCTGCCCCATGCCCGCCGCGCGATAGCCCTCCATGATCCGATCTTCCATGCGGAGGATATAGTCGAAATCCATGGCCTTCAGAACCTCGCCCGCCGGCCCCTCGCTCTCCACGACCTGGTCCATCCAGAAATGCAGAAACGCGGTGGTCTCCGAAATCGCCTCGTCGAACTTCTTCTCGGCGATCAATACGGGAATCCGGTCTTGCATCACGCGGGGAACCTGCCGCGCCGTGTCGCGCCGCCGGTCAATCAGTTTTTCGATGCCATGCTTGACTTTTTCGTTGGAATGGGCGTCCCGCCGGCTCTTGAGTTCCTCGATCAGTTTCGTGTCCAGATCGAAGTTGCGGATCGCCGCGGCGACCGGCGGCAGCCATTCCCCGTCCACCTTATCCATCCCGCTTTCCACTTTGCTCATTTCCTCCGCATGACGGTCCCGCAACGCCTTGATCTCGTCGCGCGCGCTCACGCCCTTGCATTTCTCCAGAAACTCGTCGAACAGCTTCACACGCCGCCTCAGTTCGGCCTTGGGCAGCGCGCGCTTTTCGTCAATCGTGAATTCCAGCAGCTTGGAGGCAAACGCCGGGCCCGCGTCGGAGGACTCCAATTTCTTGATGCTGCCACGCATGATCGTCTTGCTCTCGCTGATCGTCTCGCTCTTTCGGACCTTCAGGACAATTTTGTCCGGCGTGTCCATCACGATCATCCCGTGCAGAACTTTCCCGTCCATCAGGGTCACAATCGCCGCTTTGCCTTCCGGAATGAGCGCCTGGGCTTCCGGCGACAGATCCGAACGCTCCAGAGCAAAGGCCCCGGCGCTCATGAACCACGCAATCGCGAGAATCGGCGGAATCTTGCTTGGTCGAGCATGCATTTGGGGTTCCTCCAACGGTGTTTCATTGGGTTCAGTAATACTCCATTGCCCCAAGCTTTTCGAGCTTTTTCTTCGCCCGCGGAGAAAAGCGAAAAGCCCTAACCTGGATATTTCACGCAGTGTGTGAAACATGTTGGCCGGCGTTGCCCTTCGGCGAGCAGGGCGCCGACGGCAATCTGCCATCACTTTTCGAGCAGGAAATTCGGTTGCGGGCGAAGTCCGCTTTGTTGTACTGTGTACTGTGGGGCTGAAAGCGCGGACAAACTCCATGAGCGGGATTCCGACAACGGTTGACATCTCGGTGGTGGTCCCCATCTACAACGAGGAGGAAAACGTCCCGATCCTGGTGGAGGAATTGCGCCAGGTCCTCTCCCAACTCAAGCGTTCATACGAAATCCTCCTCGTGGATGACGGCAGCGCCGATCAGTCCTGGGATTTCCTGGTCGCGGCGGCCCGGAAGTGCTCTTGCGTCCGCTTGATCCGGTTCCGCCGCAACTTCGGACAGACTGCGGCCATGACCGCCGGCTTCAGGGAATCCCGCGGCAAGGTGATCGTCACGATGGATGCCGACCTCCAGAACGATCCGGCCGAGATTCCGAAGCTGCTCGACCGAATGGACGCCGGCTTCGACGTGGTCAGCGGCTGGCGAAAAAACCGCCAGGACCCCTATTTGACCCGCCGCCTGCCCTCAGCAATCGCGAACCGCCTGATCAGTTGGTTCACCGGCGTGGCCCTGCACGACTACGGCTGCACGCTGAAGGCCTACTCCCGCGAGGTCGTCACCCACCTCGACCTTTACGGCGAAATGCACAGGTTCATCCCCGCCCTGGCAAGTTGGGTCGGCGGCCTGATCGCCGAAGTGCCGGTCAACCATCGGCCACGCCGGTTCGGGAAGTCGAAATACGGCCTCTCCCGGATCGTGAAAGTCATCCTCGATCTGCTGACGGTCAAGTTCCTGCTCCGGTACAGCACGCGCCCAATCCAGATTTTCGGCAAGCTCGGGCTCCTGTTCGGCCTGCTCGGCGCGTTGATGATGCTCGTCGTGCTGGGCGGGCACCTCGCGTTCATGATCTGCGGGCAGGAGGGCTTCGCTGACGACCTGATCAAGCGCCCGTTCTGGGTAATAGCGCCGTTCATGCTCATTCTTTTCTGCCTGCAGTTCATCAGCATGGGGCTGCTCGCCGAGATTCAAATCCGCACCTACCACGAATCGCAGAACAAGCCGATCTACGTCATCCGGGAGCGTGTCGAGTCGTCGGCATCCGCTGGACCGTGACATGACGAACGCCTGGTCGCAACTGCTTTCCTTCACGACTCCGGTCTCGCCAACCGTCCGGATTTCAGCGGGGCTTATGATTGCCCTCTTTCTCGCCGGGACGGTGGCCGACGTGGTCCTGCTCGTTCTGTGCCTGCGCCGCAAGCTCGACTGGCCGGCGCGGTTCGCGCGGCTGCAATCGCGCGGCTGGACCTGGCGGGAGGCGGGAATCATCCTCTTCGCCATGACGTTCCTAATTGCCGCATTCAAGGCGTGCCACATGACGGCCGAGCTTCTTCTGCCCGGGCAGCTCCGGCAGCCGGCCATGGGGCTGCTGCTGGCGCTGGTTCTCCTCCCCCAGTTGACGGCTCTTGCGCTTATCGGGCTTCTGCGCCGGCGGCGGGCCCCAGCTCGAGAGGCATTCGGAATCAATCACGACGGTCTGGCGGCGAACATCGGCAAGGCGCTCGTCTTCTACGTCGCGGCCTGGCCGCCGCTCGTGCTCGGCTCGTTGGCCTATCTCTTGTTCCTGATCTGGCTCGACTACCCGATTCAGCGCCAGGAAGTGGTGCAATGGCTGATGGACCCGAATCTGCCGTTGTGGTTCAAGCTGGCGCTCGCCGGCATAGCTGTGACGATTGTCCCCATCTCGGAGGAATGTTTCTTCCGCGGCGTGAATATGTCGGCCGCGTCGAAGCTGGTCGGCCCCGCGCCCACGGTGCTCTTCACGTCCATTCTTTTTGCCATGGCGCACTTCCAGGTCGCGCAATTCGCGCCGCTGCTGCTCATCGCTATGGCGTTGTCCGTAGCCTATCTATACACGGGGAGCATCGTGGCGCCGATTGTCATGCACGCCGCCTTCAACGCAATGGGAATCCTGAACAGCCTGCTGCTCAGGGAATTATACCGGGATTTGTCTCCGGCGTTATCGGTGGTCGGTGGTTGGTGATCGGTGGTCGGTTATCGCAAATCGCAAATCGGCAATCCGCAATCGGTGGTTGGTGATGAGCGGAGTTCAGTGTGGAAGGTGGAGAGCGACAAAACTTTCGGGTTCGCAGATATGGACACGAACTGCCTCCCGCCTCTCACCGACAACCCTCTTCCACTCAGTTCCCGTGGTGGGCCTTCTTGAGGCGCTCGATCTCGTCCCTCAGTTTGGCGGCGTCTTCGTAGCGCTCTTCCTCAACGGCCTTCCGCAAATCCGCCTGAAGGATTTCGACGGGCGACAGGGCTTTCTTGCGCGCTTCCTTCTTCTGACCGGTCGTCTGCTCCACTTCGCCGCCCTCTCCTTCCGCAACGACCTCAGCCTCCGGAAACACGCGCCCGGCCTCTTCCATGACCCGCTCGGCCACGTAGATCGGCACGTTGGCCCGGAGCGCCAGGGCGATGGAGTCGCTCGGCCGGGCATCCATTTCCATGCGCCGTCCGTCGCGCTCCAGCGTCAAATTCGCGAAAAACGTGCCTTCTTTGAGATCGGAAATCTCCACCTTCATGAGCCGACATTCCAGAAAGTCCAGCACGTTCTTCAAAAGGTCGTGCGTGAGCGGACGCGGCGCCTGCACCCTATTGATGCAGAGGGCGATCGCCTGGCTTTCCGCCCCGCCGATGATAATAGGCAGCGTCCGCTCGTCCTCCACCCCTTTGAGCAACACGGCAAACCCCAAGTTGGAAAGCAGCAACTGATCAACTTTGACGAGCACCATCTTCTCGTTGTCCACTGCCTGATCCTCATGCGGGTCGGCCAAGAAAAATGGGAATGGCCGACCCCCTATGACAAAGCGAGCTGCCGCCCACAACCCCAAGAAAACCAAACAGAAGATCGCAAAGGGAAAGCCCGCTCTTTGCTTCCTTTGCGACCTTGGTGTTCAAATCCTCCTGTTTTTCGTGAATGGAAGCATCATACATAATGCGGTGACGAGATCAAGGTCTTTCTACCGGCGCCCGAGGTCAAGTCCGGATTTTCCTGTAAAAGCTGATAGGGCATAATCTCCACGAATGGT
>JASEHE010000021.1 GCA_030018915.1 Verrucomicrobiota bacterium | reverse complement strand
CCGGTCTCGGACGGGCAGCAATGTCTGCTCGCTTTGGGATAACGTTCTGAAGAGCCGGATGTGTGGCCCACAAGTCCGGTTCTGTGAGAGGCGGAGGGGCGCAAGCCCCTCTGCCTACTCGACGCCCTTCGGCGGGGGACAGCATAAGGCGGCCGGGGCTCATGGCAAGCCCGGAATAGGGCGGGTGTTCCACCAACGCACCAACGCGGGCGCGGACAAATTGGCTTTACTTAGGAAGCGCAACATGGAACATTGGGCATCCCGTGCCCCTGAGGATAGCGGCGTCGATGGGGCGGCCAGTCGTCGGCCGATGACAGGGGATGTGACGCGGGCTTACCAGGGGAGAATTCAGCGTGAACCGTTGGCTGTCTTTTTTGAAACGGGTGTTTGGCCGCGTTGTCGGGTTCAACCGCAACCTCACCACCGTCTTGTATCGGGGCCTGCGCATTTGGGAGGGGGACGTCCTGCCCGGAAGCGAGTCTGGACGGCGTGGCGCCGCAACTCATCACCATCGGGGAGAACTGCATTGTTGCGCCGACCGCTCGGTGGGCGACATGGTGAGCCGGCGGGCGGGCGCGCTGGTTGAGCCCCCATATCCGGTCGGACATGCGCCATCGGTGGAGGAAGTGCTGGTTTTTCAGAGGATCATTCTGACAAAGATGGGCAGGTCGGCTGAGTCATGACAGAATGCCGGCGGTTGCGCCTTGTCCACGTGTTCGGGAGCGCCCTGGCTGGGGAATGGGCCACTTGCCTGCTGACGGGACTCCGGGAACGCGGCCACCAGGTAACGGTGGTCTGCCCATCGGACGGCGATCTGCCGGAGCGCGTGAAACCGGCAGGCATTGAGTCCAAGGTCCTGGATTTCCCGGTCAGGATGCGGCGACTCGACCAGGGACTCCGATATATCAGCGCGCTGGCCGAGTTCCTGCGTTCGCGGCAGGCCGATGTGGTTCACAACCATCTTGTGCCTGCCAACATCTGGGGACGCATCGCCGGGAAGATGGCCCGAGCGCCGGTTCGCGTCACCCAGTGGCCCGGCCCCCGGCCGCTGGAGGTTCCCCGGTTCCGCCGGCTGGAGATGACCCTGGCTGGCATGGACAACGGAATCATCGCGTCCTGCCGAGCCACGCAACGCTTCTACGAGGCTCATTCCCGGCTGCGCGCCAGGACGCGTCTCATCTACTACGGGTTTTCTTCGGACCGTTTCGATCCGAGCATCCGCGGGACAGGGGTCCGCGAATCCTTAGGGCTAGGTCCGGAGGATATCGTGGTTTCGCTGATCGCCCACTTCTACCCGCCCGTTCACGGCCAGCTGGGCGGACTCGGGCTGAAGGGGCACGAAATTTTCATTCAGGCAGCAGCCGAGGCGCGGAAGACCTCCCCGGGGATCAAGTTCCTCATCGTTGGCGACGCGCTGGTCCCGGGCGGGGCTGAGAGTTACAAGGCCGCGCTGTGCCGGATGGTGGACGATCTTGGGCTCCGCGGCACGGTGATTTTTGCCGGCCGCAGAACGGACATTGTCGAGATTCTCGGCGCCGCGGACATCGCGGCCGTGCCCTCGCTTTCGGAGAATGTCGGAGGCGTCGTGGAACCTTTGCTTATGGAGAAACCGGTGATTGCCAGCAACGTCGGCGGATTGCCGGACGTGGTGCTGGACGGCCAGACCGGATTCCTGGTTCCTTCGCGCGATCCCGAGGCCCTGGCCGCGGCAATCTTGCGGATGGCCGCCGTGCCCGCGGCCGAGCGGCGCGAAATGGGACGGCGTGGGCGGGCCATTGTGATGGACCTTTTCGACCCGCGCCGGACCGTGGGGCAGACCGAGATGCTGTACTACGACCTGCTCGGGAGAGCGGATGCTCATCGCAAGTAGGGGACGGAGCCAATGGGAAATCGCCTGGAAGGCAAGACGGTGCTGTGGCTGACGGCGGAGGCTCACCTGCTCCGTTTCTTCGTCCTGGCAGCCTCTTTTGCGGCCAATATCTTTATTGCCCGGCTCCTCGGCCTCGCGGGGAAGGGGGTGCTGGCAACGGTCAGTTTCTGGGCGGGCCTCGTGGGAAGCATTCTCAGCTTCGGCCTGGAGAGCACGGGCGTCTTCTATGTTGGCGAGGCCCAATCCCGTTTCCATCGGCTCGCCCGGTTCATGTTTCTCTGGGCGCTCGGCGCATCGGCCCTCGGCGTGGCCGGTCTCTTCGGCATCAGTTCTTTCGTCGAATGCCTCCGCGGCCAGTCCGTGCTGGTGCTGGTGTGCGCGGGACTGGTTCTGACCAACCTGCTGACGGGGCTGTTCAACGCGCTGCACATCGGCGCCGGCAGACTTTCACTGGTCAATCGGGTTTCGGTGGTTGGCGGCGCCCTGTATCTGACGGTGGCCTGCCTGCTCTTCATGATGCGGCGCGCGGACGTGTTGTGGATGCTTCTGGGGATACTCGGAGGCAACACCCTCACGTCGCTTTACCTGGTCGCGCGGGCGGCCCGGGCGCCACGCGCCCGCGAGGCCCAGCCGCTCCGCTGGCGGGAGTTCTTCGGATATGCCGCCAAGGTGTATGCGGGGAGCATCAGCGTGATCGCCTATGCAAACAGCAATTTCATGATCCTCAGTCTTCTCTCATCGGCCGCCGAGGCGGGGGTCTATTCGGTCGCGACGCTATTTGCGGATACGCTCCTGATCCTCCCCTCAACCCTCTCGAGCATCATGATCCCAAGGCTGGCGGGAATGGTCCGCGATCAGGCGGTCAGGCAAGTCTCCATGTTGACCCGCTATGCCGCCGCGTGCGGATTGTTGATGTCGGCCGGCGTGGTCGGCGCAGCCACGCTTCTGATCCCGCTGGCGTTTGGCAAGGCGCTTGAGCCGGCCGTCCGCGTCTGCTGGATTCTGTGTGGCAGCACGTGGATCGCCGCGGCAGGGATGGTGGTCTCCATTTACTTCTACGGAACCCGCAGGCCCGGAATCCCGTCGGCGGCGAGTTGGCTCGGCTTCCTGCTCGTGGCGGCATTCACGGTTGCGCTCGTGCCACAGTTCGGCGGGTATGGCGCGGCTTGGGCCTTGCTCCTGTCCCGCGCAGCGGTTACCGTCTACCTGTTGATCCGATACGTCAGGGACAGCAGGGAGAGGCTGGGGAGCGCGCTCTTCATGACCCGCCACGATTGCCTGCGCGGATACGGGTTGCTCAAGAGCCTGTGGAGCACGCAACCGACCGAATCGTTATGACCTTCGAGGCGCGCAAACGGTGAAGATTTATTGGATCGCAAGCCCGTTCAGTCACGAGTGGGCCCTGTGCCCGGTCCGGAGGCTCCGGGAACTCGGGCACGAGGTGGTGCTGTTCTGTCCTGGAGATTCGCCCGCGGCCCGGCGGGCCCGGGAATTGGATATCCCCGCGCGCGACGTCCGGTATCCCACCCGACTGCGGGATGTCCCGGGCTCGTGGCGATGCATGGCCGCGCTTCGGCGAATCTTCCGCGCCGAGCGCCCGGACGTGGTCTACTACCAGATGATTCCCGTGAGCTACTGGGCGCGCGTGGCCGCATGGATGGCGCAAGTCCCTGTGCGCGTCTACAAGCCCCCGAGCCTCTGGGAACTGGAGTTTCCCCTGTACCGGCTCCTCGAATCGGCCACGGCCTGGATGGACACCCTGATCCTGGCCTCCAGCCGGTCCCTTGAATCGTTCTACCGCGCCGTGCCCGGAGGGCGGACGAGGACACAACTGAGCTACTACGGTTGCCCCCTTGGCCGGTTCGACCCGCGGCTGAGCGGAGACGCGGCGCGAAAGGAGTTCGGCATCGGGCCGGACGACCTGGTCGTGGGCATGGTGTCCCACTTCATCCCGCCCGTCCGCCGGGTCGCATCCGATATCGGCATCAAGGGCCATGAGGTCCTCCTGCGCGCGGCGGGCACGATCGTCGGCAAGAATCCACGGGTGAAATTCCTGATCGTCGGTGACGAACATCGGCCGCCGGGACGGGGCGACTATGCAAGGAGAATGAGGGAAATGGCGGGGACCCTGGGACTGAGTGGAAACGTGATCTTCGCCGGCCATCGCGCGGACATCCCGGCCGTCCTGGCCGCCATGGATGTCGTGGTGGTTCCGTCTCTTTCCGAGAACGTGGGCGGGGCTGTGGAGCCGCTGCTCATGGAGAAGCCGGTTGTCGCCAGCCGCGTGGGGGGGCTGCCCGACGTTGTTCTTGAGGGCGAAACAGGGTTCCTGGTTCCGCCCCGGGACCCAGAGGCCCTGGCGTCGGCCGTGCTTCGCGCGCTCGATCTGTCTCCCGCTGAGCGCCGCGTTCTGGGCGCGAATGGCCGGAAGCTGGCGAGCTCTCTCCTTGACATTGAGCAGGTTGTCGCTCAGGAAATTGCTCTGTTCCAGAAAGCGCTTGCCGCCAAGGGAGTCACGCGCGGGCAGTCCGCGGGCGCCTGACGGATCGAACATGGACAAGAAGGCATCGTTGGATATTGTCACGGTGAACTGGAATGCCGGCCGCCAGTTGGCGGAGTGTCTCGCTTCCACGTCCGCTGCCGCGCGGGACGGTTTTTCCCTCAACCGCGCGCGCGTGGTGGACAATGCGTCAACGGATGGCTCGGCCGACAATCTCCGGGTCCCCGGCCTTCCAGTGGAAGTGATCCGCAACCTGGAAAACCGCGGTTTTGCGGCCGCATGCAACCAGGGCGCCGCGGGGAGCCTGGCCGACTATCTGCTCTTCCTGGGTCCAGACATGCGGCTGTCGGCGGATTCCCTAAGCAAGCCGATCAGCTTCCTCGAAGAGGCGGAGAACCGGCGCGTCGGAATCTGTGGCATCCAGCTCTTGGACGAACAGGGCCGGGTTGCCCGCTCGTGCGCCTGCTTCCCGACGCCGCGCGCCTGCCTGGCCCGCATCCTGGGGCTCGACCAGGCGGCGCCGCGACGGTTCCTGGGCTATCTCATGACCGACTGGGATCATGCGGAGAGCCGGCCGGTTGACCACGTGATCGGGGCCTTCTTCCTGGTGCGGCGCTCCGTCTTTGAAGAACTCGGGGGCTTTGACGAGCGGTTCTTCGTTTACCTGGAGGACCTCGATTTCTCGCTGCGGGCGGGCCGGGCCGGCTGGGGTTCGTACTACCTGGCCGACGCGCAGGCTTTCCACAAGGGCGGGGGCGCCTCCGGGCAGGTTCCCGCGCGCCGCATCTTCTACTCCCTGAGGAGTCGGCTGCTTTATGCGTTCAAGCATTTCGGAGGCGGCGCGGCCGCGGGGCTTCTGGCCGCCACGCTCTTCCTCGAACCCTGGGCCCGGTTCGTTCGCGCCGTGCTCCACCGCTCGCCCCCACAGGCGGGGGAGACCCTCGGCGCCTACGCCATGCTCTGGGTCGCGCTGCCTTCCATCCTCCGGGCCGGCCGGAAAGGGAGAGCATCATGAGAATCCTTGCGCTGACACGGTACGGCAGGGTGGGGGCCAGCAGCCGGCTGCGTCTGATGCAGTACCTGCCCCATCTGCGGGCCGAGGGGATCAAGTCGGACGTCGCCCCGTTCCTGGGAGACGACTACCTGCGCCGCCTCTACGCGGGAGAGAAGCGCCCGTGGGGGCCGATCCTGTCGGCCTATCTGCGCCGGCTGGCCGTCCTGGCGCGCTGTCGCCGCTACGACCTGCTTTGGATCGAATATGAGATCTTTCCCTGGCTGCCGCCGTGGGCCGAGCAACTGCTGGGCCACTGGAAGCTGCCCTACGCGGCAGACTACGATGACGCGGTCTTTCACAACTATGACCAGTCGCCCCGGCGGGCCGCGCGGCTGCTGATGGGCGACAAGATTGACCGCGTCATGAAGGGCGCCGCCCTCGTGACGGCGGGAAACGAATACCTGGCCGCCCGGGCCCGGTCCGCTGGCGCCGAACGGGTCGAGATCGTCCCCACAGTGATCGATCTGAACCGGTATCCGCCGGCGCCAGAGAGGCCAAGCCACGTGTTCTCCATCGGCTGGATCGGCTCTCCGGCCACCGCCCGGTACCTTCCGACTGTTCAGCCGGCATTGGCTCAGGCGTGCGCCGGCGTCCCGGCCCGGGTGGTACTCGTGGGGTCCGGGCCGATGGACTTCGGGGCCGTGCCGACCGAGATTCACGAGTGGACGGAAGCCCGGGAGGTGGCGGATGTTCGATCGTTCGACGTTGGAATCATGCCGCTGGCGGACAATCCCTGGGAGAAGGGGAAGTGCAGCTACAAGCTGATTCAGTACATGGCGTGCGGCAAGCCGGTGGTGGCGTCTCCCGTGGGCCACAACATGGAGGTGGTGCAGCACGGCGTCAACGGTTATCTTGCGAAAACCCATGACGATTGGGCGCAGGCGCTCACGCGCCTGCGCGTGGCGCCGGAATTGAGGCGGCGCATGGGGGAAGCCGGGCGAAAGCGCGTGGAGTCGCGCTACTGCCTGCAGGTCACGGCGCCGCGACTCGCTGAATGGTTGCGGGAAGCCGCGGGAACCACCAGATGAATGAATCAGCGGATAGCCGGGCCGTGACTTCCTTGCCGCTCGGGTGGATATGGGCGGTCGCCTTCTGCTACACGGGCCTCCTGGCGGTCATGGTCCAACTCGTTCTGCTGCCTCATGTCTTTCCCGCCTGGCATGCCGGGCACGGGCTGCTCGCCGGAGGGGACTGGGTCAAATTTCACTATGACGCCGCAGCGCTGGCCGGGAAGATCCGCCAGGCGGGCTGGGGGGCATGGGAGATCAGGCCCGGCAACCACGGACTCGTCGGGGTCATCGGCGCCGTGTACGCACTGGTCGCGCCCGAGCCGTGGGCCATGATTCCGCTGAACGCAGCCCTGAACGCCACGGCGACGGTTGCGCTCGTCCTCATCGTGCAGGCCTGCGCGTTCAGTCGCCGGACCGCAGTCTGGTCATGCGCGCCGTTTCTCCTGTATCCCTCCGCTATGCTCTGGAACACGCAAATGCACAATGACGGCTTCTTCATCGCCGGGGCCTTTCTGTTCCTTTGCGCATGGATCATCGTCGGACGGGAGGCGCCGCACACCGGGTGGCTTCGCCTTCCGGCTGGATGGGGGTGCGCGCTCCTGGGCGCGTTACTGGTGTGGATCGTGCGGCCCTACGGGGTCAAGATGATGCAGGGAGCGGGCCTTCTCATGGCTCTGCTCGTGACCGGCCGCTTCCTTTGGAGGGCGCGGAAGCGCGAGGCCGGCTGGCGCCGGGCCGGAGGGCGGGTGCTCGTCGCCTGGAGCCTGCTGCTTCCCACGGTCCCGCTGGTCCGGCACACGCTGGAAAAGGCCGTTTCCCCCGCAGCGTCCGAGCCCCCGCCTCCCTCTCCCTACGAATGGACTCCGGCCCGGTGGCTGCCAAACGCGATCGACTCTCATCTCATGGCCATGGCCCTGTTGCGCGACGGGTCCGCGAGGGGCTATCCGAACGCGGCCAGCAAC
Organism: Verrucomicrobiota bacterium; assembly: GCA_030018915.1. Classification (GTDB taxonomy): domain Bacteria; phylum Verrucomicrobiota; class Kiritimatiellia; order UBA8416; family SLMC01; genus JASEHE01. The sequence continues at coordinate 16,280 of JASEHE010000021.1, read as the reverse complement.
ATCGACAGCGACATCGCCTTTCACCGCGCGGCCGATGTCCTGGCCTACGCTCCCCGCGCGGCGCAGATCGGCTTCCTGGCGCCCTTCCCTGTCATGTGGGCCAAGCCAGGGCGGACGGGCGCGCAGACCGCGATGCGTCGTGTCGCGGCGATCGAGATGCTCGGCGTCTACCTCGCCCTGGCGTTGTTGCCCGCAGCATTCTGGCGCCGGCAAAAGCGGGAAGCCGTCTGGCTGGCCGCCCTCTTCAGCCTGGCGATGCTCATGCTCTACGCCGTGGTGATAGTCAATGTGGGATCCCTCTACCGGGTCCGCTACGGATTCCTCATGACGTTTGTGGCTCTGGGCATTTCGGCGCTTGTGGATGGAATCCGCGCGTTCCGGCGGAAACACTCGGCCGGAGGAGTCTAACCCACCATGTGCGGCATCACCGGTTTCATTGACCCGTCGGGCAGCCTGGCGAGGGACGCGATCGAGCGGGCGGTGAGCCGCATGGCCGACACGCTCCGGCATCGTGGCCCCGATGATGTCGGCTGTTGGGCCGACCCCGGCTGCGGCCTCGCGCTTGGGCACCGGCGACTGTCCGTGATTGATCTGTCGCCGGAAGGGCATCAGCCCATGGCGTCGGAGAGCGGCCGATACGTCATCGTCTATAACGGGGAGGTTTACAACTTCCAGGAACTGCGGCGGGAACTGGAGCCGCTGGGACACCGGTTCCGCGGGCACTCGGACACCGAGGTGATCCTGGCGGCGATCGAGCAGTGGGGCGTTGCCGCCGCCGCGCGCCGGTTCCTCGGCATGTTCGCGTTTGCCCTGTGGGACGCCCGCGAACGACGGATCGTCCTGGCGCGCGACCGGCTGGGGGTCAAGCCGCTATACTACGGATGGGCAAACGGGGTTCTGATGTTCGCCTCGGAACTGAAGGCTTTCCGCGCCCATCCGCGCTGGAGCGGCGAGATCAATAGGGGCGCCCTGGCCCTCTTCATGCGGCACAACTGCATTCCCGCCCCGTACTCGATCTACCGCGACGTGCACAAATTGTATCCGGGGACCCTCTTGTCGGTCGGCATGGAGGCGGCTGCGGCACCCGGGGACTTCAGTCCGCTTCCCGTGTCCGAGGGCGCGCCGGCTGCTAGGCTTCAGCCCGAAGCCTACTGGTCGGCCCGGACCGTGGCAGAGCGCGCCCGGGCCGATCCCTTCGTCGGAAGCGAAGACGAAGCGGCGGAGGCCTTGGAGGGCCTGCTGGCCGATGCCGTGAAGCGCCGGATGGTCGCCGATGTGCCGCTGGGCGCCTTCCTCTCGGGTGGCATCGACTCCTCAGCGGTGGTGGCGCTCATGCAAGCCGCCGGCGGACGGGTTAAGACCTTCACCGTCGGGTTTCCGGACAGCGTGTACGACGAAGCTCGGCATGCCCGCGAAGTGGCTATGCGCATGGGAACGGATCACACGCAAGTGGACATGACTCCGGCGGAGACGCTTGCCGTCATCCCGGGACTGCCCGCCCTGTATGATGAGCCATTTGCGGACTCCTCACAGATCCCCACCTTCCTGATCTCGCGGGTGGCCCGCCGTCACGTCACCGTCAGCCTGTCCGGGGACGGCGGCGACGAATGTTTTGGAGGCTACAACCGCTATGTTCTGGCCCCGGCTGTGTGGGGGCGGTTCTGCCGGCTCCCGCGCGCCGCCCGGCGCGCCGCCGCCGGCCTGGCCCGCGCCGTCCCGATCAGGGCCTGGGAGTCCTTCTTCCGGGCGGCAGGCCGCCTGCTTCCGGCCGAGTTGCGGAACCGCGTGCCGGGCGACACGGTGACCAAGTGCGCCGACATCGTGGCGGCCGATACGCCGGATCTGGCCTACCGGGCACTCACCTCGCACTGGAAGAACCCGGAGACCGTCGTGGTCGGCGGCACGGAGCCACCGACGATCTTCACGGATTCCCGCCGGTTCTTCCGGCAGGCGGATTTTGTGCGCCGCATGATGCTCACCGACCTGGTCACGTATCTGCCGGACGACATCCTGACGAAGCTGGATCGAGCAAGCATGGGCGTCGGCCTGGAGGCGCGGGCGCCCTTTCTCGATCACCGGATCGTCGAGTTCTCCGCGCGACTCCCCCTGTCATTCCTGGTGCGATCCCGGACAGGCAAGCATCTGCTCAGGCGCGTGCTCTACCGCCACGTGCCGCCGCGAATGCTGGACCGGCCGAAGCAAGGATTCGGCCTCCCGCTGGGACGCTGGCTCCTCGGGCCGCTCCGGGAATGGTGCGAGGCGCTTCTGAACGAGGAGCGGCTGCGTCGAGAGGGGTTCTTCGAGCCGGGGCCGATCCGGACCCGCTGGCGGGAACATGTCTCGGGCCGGCGGGACTGGAAGCATGAACTCTGGGACGTGCTGATGTTCCAGGCCTGGCTCGAGGAAGAGCGCCGGGGCATCGGGAACCGGGCATGAGAGACGCAAAGAAGATTGTAGTGCTGGGCAGCTTCCCGGATTCGTTGATCAACTTCCGCGGGCCTTTGATCCGCGCCATGACGGCCGCCGGGCATTCGGTCATCGCCTGCGCGCCGGACGTCGGGCCGGACATCCGGGCCGCGTTGGCGGCGATCGGGGCCGACTCCCGGAGTGTCCCGCTCCAACGCGCCGGGTTGAATCCAATCCGTGATCTGGTGACGCTCGCTTCGTTGTTTGGGTTGTTCCGGCGGAGTCGGCCGGACGCCGTTCTCAGTTACACGATCAAGCCGGTCATCTATGGCTCGATCGCGGCCCGGCTCGCGGGAGTGCCGGAAACCTACTCCATGATCACCGGCGTGGGATACGCCTTTGGCGACGAAGACGGGGGCCAGACCTGGGTGGGGCGGCTCGCCCGATGCCTCTATCGGGCAAGCCTGTCATCCAATCGGAAGGTCTTCTTCCAGAATCCGGACGATCTCGCTCTGTTCCAGGGAGACGGCCTGTTGAGAAGCCCCGATCAGGCCGTCTTGATCGCCGGGTCGGGCGTGGACCTGGAACGATTCGGCCCCGTCCCGTTGCCCGCTGCCGCGTCGTTCCTGATGATTGCCCGCCTGATTCGCGAGAAGGGGATTTACGAATACGTGGAAGCGGCCCGGCGGCTTAAGCGTCAGTACCCGCAGACCCGTTTCCAGCTTGTCGGCTGGGTGGATACGCATCCGGCGGCGATCCGCGAGCGGGACGTTCAGATCTGGGTCGAAGAAGGGACGATCGAGTATCTTGGCCGGCTGGATGACGTGCGGCCGGCGATTGCCGCCGCCTCCGTTTACGTGCTGCCGTCCTATCGGGAAGGCACGCCCCGCACGGTCCTGGAGGCCATGGCGATGGGGCGGGCCGTCATCACGACCGACGCCCCGGGCTGCCGGGAGACCGTGCGCGAGGGATGGAACGGGCTGCTGGCGCCGCCGCGCAACGTGGAGGCGCTCGCGGCCGCCATGGAGAAGCTGATTACCGACCGGTCGCTGGTCGAGGCCATGGGCGCGCGCAGCCGAGAACTCGCCGCCGGGAAGTACGACGCGCGCCGGGTGAACGAGGTGATTCTCCGGAACATGGGGCTCGCATGAAGCGATTCACGGATATCGTCGTGGCAGGAGCCGTGCTGCTGATCCTCAGCCCCCTGCTGGCGCTGGTGGCGCTGGCCATCAGGATCACGATGGGGGCCCCTGTCCTCTTTCGCCAGCCCCGCCCGGGGCTCGGGGGCCGGCCCTTCGTCATGCTGAAGCTCCGCACCATGACCGACGACAGGGACGATGCCGGCGGATTGCTGCCCGACGACCTCCGGCTGACCCGCCTCGGCCGGGTGATACGCCGCTCGAGCCTGGATGAGCTGCCCCAGCTCTGGAACGTGCTCAGGGGCGAGATGAGCCTGGTCGGCCCCCGACCGCTTCCCGAGGCCTATCTGCCGCTATACACGCCAGAGCAGGCGCGCCGGCACGAAGTCAGGCCGGGGATCACCGGCTGGACTCAGGTGAACGGTCGCAACGCGCTGACCTGGGGGGAGAAATTCAGGCTCGACGTCTGGTACGTCTATCATCGAAGCTGGTCGCTGGACCTGAAGATCCTGCTGATGACAGTCGGGAACGTCGTGCTCATGCGCGGGATTTCCGCTCCCGGGCATGCGACCATGCCTGCGTTCACGGGCTCTGCGCCGAATCCGAAAACGGGGGCTGCGCCCTCGACCGCAGACAGGAAGGACGGAAGCCATGGCTGACAGATTCCGCAACTGGCGGGCGCCGAGGATCCCCGACGGCCGGCCGACCGAGTGGGGCTGGATCGTCCGGCATCCCGGGAACTTCCGGCTGGGCCGGCAGACGGACATCGGCGCCTTCACCTACATCAACGCGAAGAATGGGGTGACGCTCGAGGACGAGGCGCAGGTCGGCTCGCACTGTTCGATCTATTCGATCTCGACCATTGACGGCAAAGAAGGCCCGGTTGTGCTCAAGCGCAACTGCCGGGTTGGCGCCCACAGCGTGATCATGCCGGGCGTGACGATCGGGGAGAACACCGTGGTCGGGGCCATGAGCTTCGTGAATAAGAGCCTGCCGGCCAACTGCGTGGCCTGCGGCGTGCCGGCCAGGGTCGTGAGGAAGAGGGCGGGCGGGAAGAGCAGAGCGGCGCCCGTGAATCACGTGAACAAGAGGAAGATGCATTGACAACTGCAGCATCGAAGAAGCCCAGGATCTTCCTTTCTCCTCCGCACATGGGCGGGGAGGAGAGGCGGTTCATCGAGGAGGCGTTTGCCACCAACTACATCGCCCCGCTCGGGCCCATGGTGGACGCGTTCGAGCGCGAGTTCGCCGAGCGCGTCGGGTTCCGGCACACGCTGGCCCTCTCCAGCGGCACCGCCGCCATGCACCTCGCCCTGCGCGAGCTCGGCGTGGGGCCGGGCGACGAGGTCCTCGCCTCGACGCTGACCTTCATTGCCGGCGTCACGCCGGCGGTCCAGCTCGGCGCCGCGCCCGTGTTCATTGACTCGGACCGCGCCACCTGGAACATGGACCCGAACCTGCTGGCCGAGGAGCTGGCCGCCTGCGCGAAGAAGGGGAAGCTCCCGAAGGCCGTCGTGCCCACGGATCTCTACGGCCAGTGCGCGGACGTGGACCGGATCCGCGCGGCCTGCGACCCCCACGGCGTCCCGGTGGTCGTGGACTCAGCGGAGGCCGTCGGGGCCTCCTACAAGGGCCGCCACGCGGGCGCGGGCGGCCGGGCGGCGGTCTACTCGTTCAACGGCAACAAGATCATCACAACTTCCGGCGGCGGCATGCTGGCCTCGGACGACGCGAAGCTGATCGAGCACACCCGCTTCCTCTCGACCCAGGCGCGCGACCCGGCGCCCCACTACGAGCACAGCGAGATCGGTTACAACTACCGCATGAGCAGCATCGTGGCGGCAATCGGCTGCGGGCAGCTCCGCGTACTCGATCAGCGCGTCGAGAAGCGGCGGTGGATCTTCGAGCAGTATGTCCGTCTCCTCGGCAATCTCCCGGGGATCGAGTTCATGCCGGAGGCGGCGTACGGGCGGTCGAACCGCTGGCTGACCGTGGCGCTGATCACGGCGGAAGCCTTCGGCGCGGACCCGGCCGCGGTCCGCCGGGCACTGGAGGCGGAGAACATCGAGACGCGACCCGTCTGGAAGCCTATGCACCAGCAACCGGTCTTCCGCGGCTGCCGCTTGCGCGGCGGCGCCGTGGCCGAGGACCTGTTCCAGCGCGGGCTCTGCCTGCCGTCCGGGACGGCATTGGAGCAGGAGGACCTGGAAAGAATCGCGGGGCTGATCCGCAAGTCCCGCGGCTAGAATTCAAAGAAGCGTGTTCAGTGTTCGGTGTTCACTTGGACGTTGGATGTTGTGTGTTGAATGTTGGATGTTGAGTCTCATCTCTCGATCCATCCGGCGCGATCTTGCGCCGGTGGCGCCGCTGAACACCGAACACTTGCTTATCCCGAGAATACGGCTATGTCCTGGCGCAACGGTCTACTCGACATCCGGAGCGGAATCCTCGACTGCGTCCTCATCGGCGGCTGGCTCGCGATCGTCCTGGCCGGGCAGGCGCTCTTCAACGTCGAGATGCCCTGGCTTGAGTGGCTGGCTGCGGCGTGGCTGTGGGCCGGCATGCTCCTTGTCCGTCGCACGCTCTGCCTGCCGTGGGTGATCCTGAGCTGCCCGGCCTTCCTGTGCGAGCCACACCGGGACTGGGCCTGGGCGCAGCCGGTCATGATGACGCTGCTGTTCGCGCGGGTACTGGTCGAAAACAGGTTCACGCTCCGGCAGCGCTTCGTCATCCTATTGGTCGGCGCGCTTGTGGCTGCGGCTTCCCTGCCGCGGGACGCGCCGGCGTTGCTCCATGAACTGCTCGCCTTTCCCAGACGCGAGTTGCTGAGGCAGTTGTCGCATCCCAGCGCCGTCTGGGCGATCTTTCCGTTCTGGCAGACGTTCGCGCGCGCTCTGGTCGCCATGGTCTGTGCCGGGATTCTGTTGTCCGGTCGGTATCTTCATACTGGGCGCGCGTGGAACGCCCTGTGGCTGTGCGCGGCGCTGGCCGCCGTGGCAGCCATCCTCGCCACGGTGGCGCCTTGGCAGCAGGATCATCGTTTTCTTGGAACCACGAACTTCGGCGGGTACAAGGGCCGGCTGTTCTGTGGGGCGGGCTACGGCGTCATGTTCTTCACGCCCTTGCTGGCGGTCGGCCTGGCCTTCTTCTTTGTGCCGCTCCGGGACCGTCTGCGGCCGCTGCGCTTGGGCAGCGCGGCGCTGCTCCTGCCTGCCGCGCTGATCTACCAGCGGGCATTCGCGCTGGCCGTGATGGCGCTGGCCCTCGCCGCCATCGTGGCCGCGGGTGTGTGGGTCGCGCGCCGATTCGGCAGGACCCGACCGCGGCGACCTGAAAGGACGAGGCTGAGGCGTCTTGCGCTCGGAGCCGCGGCGTTCGTCTCGTGCCTGTTCCTGGCGGCTGCGTGGTATGTCAAGCTCGGCATCCTGCAGGAAGATTCCCTGCTCCGGCAACAACTCAGGGTTCGGGCGGATAGTTTCTTCTCTCTGAATGATCGGCGCTCGACGGCGGTCCCTCGGCAAGGACTCAAGCCGCTTCCCGCGCATGCCCAGGCTCCGGCCGCGTTCCCGGCAGCTGCGGCCTCGAACGTCGAACCGACGCGGCCGACGTCCTGGGCGGGTATCGAGCGCCTGCTGAACCGGCTGGACCACGCCCGGGGCTCCATGTGGTCGCTGGGCGCGCGGACTTCGCTGGAGCGGCGCCTCTGGCGCGGGGCCGGCGCCGGAACCTGGGCGCGGTTTCATCGCGCTCAGCCTCGGCCGGAGAGGATATACTTCGCCCACATGCATAACACGCACCTGGACCTTGTCTTCGAATATGGCGTGGCGCCGATGGCGATTGCGCTGGCCGCTTGCGCACTCGCGCTGGGCCGGATTGCCGCAGGCCGCGGAGGCGTTCCACGATTCTGGGTCTTCCCGCTGATCGGTGTGGCGGTCATAGGGCTCGGCCAGCACCTGCTCTTCGCCTTCACCAGCCTCTGCCTGTTGCTGCCGCTGTTTATTATTTTGGCGCGGGCGCTTTTCAGCCAAGCAAGAATGAGAGCGCCGACCATGACCCGATCCGTCAGGGGAGGTGTCATTCCCGAGGATGAGGAGGAGGCTGGAGAGCGGCAGTGGGTGAAAGGGATGCCGCGGGAGTAGTTTCCTGTCTCTTCCTCGATCTGTCCTCTATCCGGCGGAGGGACTGACGCTTGATACCTTCTTCACCCGCTTCACCCGTTCCCACTCGGCGTCCATCTCTGCCAGGGTGCAGCGCCGCGGCTCTTTGCGTTTTGCGCGGAGGCGGCGCTCCACTTCCTGGAAACGCCGGGCGAACTTGGCGTTCGCCCGCTGAAGCGTATCTTCCGCGTCGAGGCCGCGAAACCGGCTCAGGTTGACCAGCGCGAACAACAGGTCTCCGATCTCTTCCCGGACTTCGGCCGGCCGGCCCCTGGCGATCGCGCGGCTCAGCTCGCCGACTTCCTCGCGCACCTTCCGCATGACGTCCTCGGTCTTCTTCCAGTCGAATCCCACGCGGGCGACGCGGGACTGGATGCAGTGCGCCCGGAGCAGCGCCGGCAGGCGCCGGGGAATCCCATCGAGGACGGAGCGATCGGCGTCCTTCTTCTCGGCGGCTTTGATCGCCTCCCAGTTCTTCAGCGCCTGCCGGGCGCTTTTCACCTTCGGCCCGCCAAAGACGTGCGGGTGCCGCCGGACCAGCTTGTCGGCAACACGGCGAGCCACGTCATCGAACGAAAAGGCGCCTTGCTCGCCGCGGATTTGCGCCTGCAGCACGATCTGCAGCAGGAGATCGCCAAGTTCCTCCTCGTGGTGTGAGCGGTTGCCGGAGGCAACGGCCTCCATCAACTCGTAGCATTCCTCGAGGAGCTGCGGCATGAGCGTTCGAAGGGTCTGCTTCCGGTCCCATGGGCATCCGCCCTTGCCCCGCAAGCGCGCGACGATCGCCAGCAACCGATCCATCACGCGGCCGCCGGATTCGCCCGTTCGCCTTTGTTTCGCGCTGCTCATGGGGACGCCCCGATTGGCCGGAGCCGCAATCGGCAGTCGGAAATCCACAATCGGCAATCCTCTACTTCCCCGCCAGTTCCCGGCTGGCGCGGACCGCGCAGAAGTCCTTGCCGCACATGGAGCAGTACTCCGGCCGCGTGTCGCGGTTGGCGGCGCGCGCTTTCTCGTAGAGCGCGCGGGCGGTCTCGTCGTCAATGGCCAGGGTAAACTGCCGTTCCCAGTCGAAACGCATCCGGGCCTGCGCCATTGCGTCGTCCGCCTCCCTGGCGCCGGGCAGGCCGCGGGCCACGTCCGCGGCGTGGGCTGCGATCCGGTAGGCGACGACACCCGCTCTCACGTCGGCCGGCGTCGGCAGGCCAAGGTGCTCGGCCGGCGTCACGTAGCAGAGCAGCGCCGCGCCGTAAAAGGCTGCCATGGTCGCCCCGATGCTCGAGGTGATGTGGTCGTATCCGGGCGCGATGTCGGTCACGACCGGCCCGAGCACGTAGAAAGGCGCCCCGTCGCATACCCGCTGCTCCCGCTCCACGTTCATCGGAATCTGGCCGAACGGGATGTGCCCCGGTCCCTCGACCATTACCTGGACGCCGGCGTCGCGGCAGCGGCGCACCAGCGTTCCCAGGGTATCGAGCTCGGCGAACTGCGCCGCGTCGCTCGCGTCGGCCAGGCAGCCTGGGCGCAGCCCGTCGCCGAGCGACACGGTCACGTCGTGCCGGCGGCAGATCGCCAGCACGTCGTCCCACCGATCGAAGAGCGGATTCTCACGCTCGTTCTGCGCCATCCACCTTGCCAGGATAGCCCCGCCGCGGCTGACGATGCCCATCGTCCGCCTGATGGCCGGCGGCATGTGGGCGCGGAGCAGCCCGGCGTGCAGCGTCATGAAATCCACGCCCTGCTCGGCCTGCTCGACGACGACCTCGAGCAGGATCCCGGCATTCAGGCGTCCGATGTCGTTGCCCACCCGGGCAAAGGCCTCGTAGATCGGAACGGTCCCGAGCGGAACGGGACAGGCCGCCAGCAGCGTTCGGCGCAGAGACGCCAAGTCCGGTCCCACGCTGAGGTCCATGACCGCGTCCGCTCCGGCGGCCAGGGCCACCAGCATTTTCTCCATCTCTTCCTCCACCGACGAGCGTTCCGGGGAACGGCCGATATTGGCGTTGACCTTGGCGCGAAACGCGCGGCCGACTACTGCCGGCCGCGATACGCAATGACGTGGATTGGCGAACAGCACTGCGCGGCCGGCGGCCGTCTCGGCGCGGACCGTTTCGGCGGAAACTCGCTCGGCGCCGGCAACCGTTTCCATGACGGGCGTAACGCGCCCCTGCCGCGCCTGTTCCAATTGGGTAGGCATCAGACGAGGTGCAGCAGTTCGAATATCTTGTCCGACAGATTCTTGCTCAGGCTCTCGACCACGAAATCCGCGCCGCCGAAATCCTGGAACGCCGTGTACTCGTCGGGCACGGCCACGGATTTCATGCCGGCCGCCAGCGCGGACTTGCAGGCGATCTGACTGGTGGTCACCACGACGCAGCGGTTCGGCCGCACAACCATGCTCTTGGCCAGCTTCAGCCACATGTCGGCGGTCGGGAAGACCTTGTCCGTCCCCGCGCGGGACATGAGTCGGATGTTCCGGCATTCCCAACCGAGGATTCGAGTCAGTTTCTCGATCGTCGGCTGGCTCAGGCAGCCCAAGGCGCCCACCTGCGCGCCGGCTTCGCGGGCCCGCCTGATCATGGCGTTCACGGAAGGGTCGGCCTTTAGACTAGGTTGGGAAAATGCGGTTTCCATCTCCGTCATGAATTCTTCGGCGAATTTCACTTCGGAGAACCGTCTCTGGCTTTGCTCCTTGATCAGCCGCGCAATCCCGTCCTTGAGTTTGCCGTTCAGGCAGTAGCGGGCAAACAACGCCGGCGCGAGTTCGATATCCTTGTCTGCCAGCAAGCGCTTCAGGGTGTCGAACACGATCTTTCGCCCGCCTACCGACAGCATTTCGAGTTCGAACAACACGGCCTGCGCCGGTTTCTTTGCGGTCTGTCCCGCTTTCTTAGAGTCTTTTTCCACAAGCAGGTCCTCCCGTCTGCCTCGACAAGCCACAAAAGAAACTCATCGAGTTTTTTCTCCCGAATGGCATTCACCGGCTGTCATGGCATTTCCGGCCGATCCTTTCATATCCGGTTTTGGGAATCAAGCACGGAGATATCTGGCCGCCACGGCCAACATGCGCGCAACCCGCTTGGTGTTGGTGGACGCTGAAAGCGGCCGGCAACGCCGAATCTTCGCGCCGCGCGAAGATTCTCGGACATAGTGGCGCAAGCAGGGGCTCTCTCTTTCTCTCCCCTTGTGTCTTCCGATTTCTCCTCACTTGCCGCTCTTCGGCCGGTCCTCCAGCAGCAAGAGCACGCGCAGCAATTCGCTTGCGCCCCACGCCTGCGCGCCGCAGCCGCGCAACGCGTGCGGCGCGTCACCGTCCACGATCTCCGGCACATGTCCAAGGCAGCCGCGGTTGATCACGTCCACCGTGCTGCCAAGCATGGCCCGCGCCGTCTCCCGCGCCTGTTCTCCGTACGTCATCACCAGCGCCTCGGCGTACGACGGGAACAGCCACGTCCACGCCGTTCCGTTGTGGTACGCCGGCTTGCGCTTTGTGTTTTCGTCGCCCCGGTATTGCCCCCAGTACGGATGATGCGGGTCGTTCAGCAGCCGGTCCCCGATCAGGATGGGCAACGCGCGCGTCACCGGTCGGTCCGCCAGGCTGCGGATCGCGCCGGGCACCAGCAATTCTTCGCACGCCCCCAGAATCCCGGCGCGCAAGCTCGAATTTGTCACGAGGCCAAGCGTAATGGCCAACAACTGGTTCGGGCGCAGGGCGTCGTCGGCTATTGCCTCCCGGGCCGACTGGCCGGGCCGCGCGCGCAGGCAGTCCGACAGGTGCTTCCAGGGTTCGCGGCGCCCGCCCTTCTCTTTTGCCGGCCCATCGGAATACGGCACTGGGTAGAGCCTGGTCACGGAATCACGCGCCAGCTCTGCCAGGCTTTTCCACCGGCCGCGCGGTTCGATTTCGGCCAGGAACCGCAGCGCGGCGTGCCACAGCGCCTGGATTTCAATCGGATAGCCCTCCCGCGGCGCGCCGGCCGGGTAGTTCGTGTCCATCCACGTGAAGTGCGACGGGCTGAAGACCAGCCCGCTCTCGGAATCCATGCGGACGCCGTTCGGCGCGCCGCGGATGACGCCTTCGGCGATAGAGCGGAGCGCGCTTTTCACGGTCCGACCGCCGCAGTCCAGGTTCAGGAACTCCAGCTTGCCCTGGGCCCGCGCGAGGTCCGCGCACGCCGTGAAGAACCAGAGGGGAGCGTCCGTCGTGTCGCGGTTTGAGGCGTCGCCGCCCCGGATCATGTTCGGCAGCGTGCCGCGCGTCTCGAACCTGGCGAACTGGCGAAGGATGTCGCGCGCCTCCTCGATCATTCCGGCGGCGACGATCCCGCGCAGCGCGATCAGCGTGTCCCGGCCCCAGTCCAGGAACCAGGGGTAGCCGGCGATCACCGTCTTGCACGACTCGCGCTTGACGATGTAACGCCCGAGCGCGCGGCGCATAGCCTCATCCAGCCGAAGGACCTCGCGTTCGGGCCCGCCCGCGGATTTCCGGCGCGCGGCCGCCGCGCGCGCGGGGCCGACAGGTTCGGCGACGGCGGCCGTGAGGACGGTCCGCTCGCCGCCCTTGAGAGGGACGACAAAGTAGCCTGGGCTGAACAAATCCGAGCAGTCGTCGAGGCCACGTTCTCGCTCGAACGGATGCGGAACCATGTAGCGCCACTCGTGTTCTTGCGTGAAACTGCCCCGGCCCACCTTCATATCCAGGCAATGATCCGCGGACGGCGCAAATCGGAATCCGCCCGGCAGTAATGACACGGCCAGAGGGAACGTCCGCTCCGGTCCGGTGTAGGCCTTGGTTTTGTGGTGGTTGCATCGGTCTTCGACGTCGGGCCGCAGGATCAACCGCGCGGCCGCGCCGTTGTCGAGGTGCTCCTCGTCGTCCGGCGACCGGCGGCGCAGGAACTCGAGGGTCACGGCGTTGCGTCCCTCGGGCATGTCCAGCCGGATATCCAGTGGCACGACCTTGCCGCGGCCGACCGGCGCGCGAAATCGCCAGACCACTCCGCCAGCCTCGTCCGGCAAAAACGTCTTGAGGCAGGTCTTGTTCAGCTCGCACGAGTAGCCCTGGAAGACGACCCATGCCCGGCAGCGGGTGAACATCACTTGGCGGTCGACCGGAAATTCCGGATGCAGATTCGCGGCGAGGATGGCGTCGTACTGGCTCAGGATTTCGCCCCAGTTGCCACGGACTTGGGCCATGCCGCCGCGGCCGTTTGTGGCGAGCGCATAGCTGTTCTGCTCGTCGATCTCGTAGTGGGCGAAGACGCGCCGGACCGACGCCCGGTCCGCGCGCGGCAGGCCGAGCACCGGGGCCTCGACACGCTCGCTGCTCGTCTCGCCGTGCACGGTCGGCGCAAGCGTCAGAGCGCGCGGCAAGTCGGGCTCCGGTAGGGGAAGAAACAGCGCGAACCACGATCCGTCGTCCTGCCGGAGGGCAGTTTCGCGCCGCAGAACCCGGTCGCCTTCCAGGAGTTCGGCCGAAAACGGCCGGGCGGCCCGGACAAGGAGAAAATGGCCGGGCGGCATCATAACCCGGCGCCGCGCGTCCTGCGGCCACTCCCAGATCGTTACCGGCGCGAACGCGGATTCCCCACAGCTCGCCGCGCCCGTGCCGCGCGTCGCGGCATCCGCGCAGTAGGCGCGCGGGTCCTGGGCCAGCCGGGCCGCTTCCCGATCCGGATCGAGCCGCGACACGTCCGCCAACCCACGAAAGCGCGCCTGAATTTCCTGCGCCTTGGCGCGCAGCAACTGCCGACGATTGCCCTCCGGCAGAGCCATGGCCGTCTCCAGGGCCCCAGCGACGTCCTGGAGGTCATGCCGCCGCGCGGTCAGCGCCAGGACCTCGCCGGGGGCCAGCCGGATCGAGTCGTGCCCGTGTCCCCGCTCGATCTCCACCTTCCGGCCGGTCAGCAGGTCGTGGAACGGCGTCTCGTCCGGAACGAAATCGCTCCGATTCCACGACACGCTGCCGGGCCGGTCGTCGTCCAGGTTCGCAAGGACCAGCACGGGCGGATGCCGCAGTCCCGCGTCGCGCCGCACGGCGATTGCGTGATCGGCTTCGCGGTGGACGATCCGCGGGCGGGCGCCGGAATGGAAGGCCGGGTGGACTTCAAGGATTGCATTCAGGCGCGCGATTTGATCAATCTGGTTCTCCGGATTCCCCCACTTGAGCGAGCGGGCGTCGTGCACGTCAATTTTCTCGTCAGCGAACCACTCGACGCCGTTGCTGATGCCGAACGCGCCGTCGAACGAGCAGAGGGCACACAGCGCGGTGCGCAGGCGGGCCCACGCCTGGGAGCGCGCGGCGAGCCGGTTGTTGTCGTGTGTTTCGGCAAAATGCACAAGCGCGCCGCAGGTTGAGGCGGTGCGCAGGCAATCGGAGAGGTAGGCCTCGATCGAGGCGCGGTCGTAGTTCTGGAACAGCTCGGAGTAGGCCCAGTTCAAGCCGCCGTCCGAAAGCATCCGCTCGACGACATCGAGTTTGCCGCCCAGCCCTTCGAGAAGAAAGATCGTATCCGGGTGCTCTTCGCGGACCTTGGCCGTCACGTATTCCCAGACCGGCAGCGGAACCATGTGGCCGGCGTCGCAACGGAACCCATCCACGCCGTGACGGCACCAGAAGCGAAACACACCGGCCATGTACTCCCAGAGCGGGCGGTGGCCGTAGTCGAGCTTGGAGAGGTCCTCCCAGGTCACGCCCCAGGCGCTTGGCGACTCGAACATCCGGTTCTGCCCGCGCGTGAACCAGTCGGGGCGTTCGTCCTGCATCCGCGAGGCCCAACCGGTGTGGTTCACAGGGATGTCGAGAAAGAGGCGCGCCCCGCGCCGGTGCGTGGCGTCAACCAGCTCGCCGAACTGTTCGAGCGGCGTGGCCTGCCGGTCGAACTCGGCCAGGGCCGGGTCCACGTCCTTGAAATCGAGCGCGGCGAACGGGCTGCCGTAGCGGCCCATGCGGGCGTAGGTGGTGGGCGTCGGATGGATCGGCAGAAGCTGCAGAATCCGAAAGCGCAGCGCGCCGATGATGAAGTCCAGCTCCCGGATCAGGTCGCGGAACGTGCCGGAGCGGGGAATGACGGCATAGCCGTCGCGTTCGAGCAGGTCGGTGGCGCGGTGGTGATCGGCCGTGGCGCCAGCGCGCTGCTTGTTCGAGCCGAACTGCCGGACGAACGCGGCGTAGATCGTGTTGGCGCAGCAGTATTCCGCAGGCTCCACCTTGATCGCCACGTTGCGGTCCTCCGGCCAGACCGGCTCGTCGTCGCCGCGCGCCATGAAGAGGGCCTTGGCCTGGAAATAGCCGACCTCGAGCAGCGGGATGGTGAGCGTGAAGCTCAGGTCGTCCGCGCGCCGCATGGGCACGTCGTGCCAGTCTTGTTCGAGGATCGGCCGGCCGCGTTCTACGAACTCGATGATTTCGCGGCGGTGGACCGAGGCGTGGCCGAGGTTCGTGCGCAGCCAAGCCTTGCCATGGCGCGGTTCGGGCAGGATCAGGGTGAACTCCAGCGTGTCGCCCTTGTGCCGAACGTGGCTCGTGCCGGGGGCTGGAATCTGTCGCAAGCCTTTTATGAACGCGGACATACCTTAGAGAACATGGACAAATGGCCGCCGCAGTTTACCTCGGCGCGCGGGACCGGACCAGCGTGGGAGAATCGGCGCCGGCATCACGCTCATAAACATCGCTTTGTATTTACGCCGGAAATCTAAACCGGCGTTATGCCGCAGTCAACCAAGAATCGTGACTGCGCGCTTCACGATTGACGGCCGGAGCGGCGGAGAAACGACGAACGCATCCCAAGAAACCGTTCCAAGGCGAGGGCCAGTCGGTCGTTGTCCCTGTCCACAAACTCGTCATGGCCAATGTCGGGATTGCCTTCTCTTGCTTCGCCATGGAAGTCGGCGGCGGGCGCGCCGGTGATCGAGCGCAGCGGCAAGCAGTGCTGGACGCATTGGCCGTGGAACTGTCCGAAGTTCCTGCGCCAGACCTTCCACGAGTTCGCCAAGACCTCGGGTCAAGTCCGTATTCTCCTGTAAAATCGGTTGAGGCATAAGGCTCCTGAATTGAGCATAGTTAAGCCGCCAAGTTCTTGAGGTCGGGATCCTCCCAGGCGCTGTCCGGCGCCGCACGCATGATCTGGAGGCGAGCGCGCAGCGCATCATTCATCCGCAGCCCGTGCCGGCCTTCAGAGGCATCGATGAGCACGGCGAACATCAACGCCAGGCCGCTGTCCTCCGAGGTGAAGCGCGGAATGACTTTGCTGCGACGCTTCCCTTCCCCGAAGAGCCTTTCCAGCAGATTGGTGGTCCGCGTCTGCCGGCGATGGGCCAGGGGCAGTTTCAGCGCCGTGAGGCATTCTTCGATGTCTTGAGCCAGGCACTTCATGGCCGCCGGAAATCGCTCCTGGTACTCGGCCACAATCGCGCGCAGCTCTTGAAGCCCCTTGTCACAGGTCTCGGCCGTGAAAGCCTTGTAGATCAGCCGCTTGAGGGTTGGTCGCGCCACCTGCGGCAGTTTGTTGATGATGTTGCGCAGTAACTACTCAGCAGGCATCCCGCGGCGGGATGCCTGCTGAGGTAAAAGGGGCAA
>JASEHE010000020.1 GCA_030018915.1 Verrucomicrobiota bacterium | reverse complement strand
AGCCTCCTGCCGCGCTCTCCCTGCGCTCCTCTCCGCCAGCTTGCGGAATCGCTGGGAGGGAAGAAAACGTCTTGACCGATACAATATCTGACCACTATACACTATATTGTGGCCATGGACATAAGTTGAGGTGTGTATGAAGACGATGGGAGCAGGAGCGTTCAAGGCGCACTGCCTGGCCGTCCTCGATGAGGTCGCCCGGCAGCACGGCCGCGTGGTCATCACCAAGCGCGGCAAACCGGTGGCGACGCTGGCGTCCTATGAGGGCCAGGAAAGCAAGGCCGCCAACCCGCTGAAGGGCAGCATTCTGTTTGAGGGCGATCTGGTGTCGTCCCTCGTCGAAACGATCTGGTGAGTGCGCCACCCGTGCCGCCTTGCCCTCCCCCCACGCAGGAACAGCCGCCGCCGCGATCACGGTCTCCGCGCCACCCGTCACGGCTCGGCGTGGCAACCGGGCAGGCTCTTGTCTCTTCTCCGAGTTTCCAGTTTCCAGTCTCTCCCGCCCCCCTCACAGCAGACTGATCGCATCCACGTCAATGGTCCAGGTGATATCCTTCGGGAACTCGAACCCTTCGACCGTCTCCCGGACGGGCCGGCTCATGGCCTTGACCGAGGCGCTTCGCGCCATGATTTGGAACCGGTATATCCCCTTTGCCCTGGCAAGCGGCGCTGGACCGGCGTCCGAGATCATCACCTGCCGGGCCGCTCGCTGCCGCAGCCGCCTGACCAGCGCCGCAGCGCAGTACGATGCCCGCTCGCTCGAGCGGCCCTTGACTGTGACGCAGACCAGGTGAGTGAAAGGCGGATAGTTCAATTCCCGTCGGAACTCCAGTTCCTGGTCGCAGAAACCGGTGTAATCCAGCCGCCGCGCGGCCTGGATCGCTTGGTTGAACGGCGTATAGGTCTGGACAATCACTTCGCCCGGCACGTCGCCCCGGCCAGCCCGGCCGGCCACCTGGGCCAGAAGCTGAAACGTCCGCTCGCCGGCCCGGAAATCCGCGATGTGCAGGCTGAGATCGGCGTAGATCACTCCCACAAGCGTCACGTTCGGAAAGTGCAGCCCCTTGGCGATCATCTGGGTCCCCACAAGGATGTCTGTTTTTCCGACCCGGAAGTCCCCCAGAATCCGCTCGTGCGAATCCTTCCGCGTGGTGACGTCCGCGTCCATTCGCTGGACCCGCGCATGGGGGAAGAGCTTCCCCAGAATGCTTTCGACGCGCTGCGTGCCGATGCCGGCGAACTTGAACGCCAGGTCCTGGCACCCTGGACATCGCGGCGGCACGACCCGGCTGCCGGCGCAGATGTGGCAGCGCAGCCTTTCCTCGGTTCGATGATAGGTGTAGGAGACGGAACACTGGTCGCACTTAGCCACGAAGCCGCAGCGCGGGCAGATCATCGAGGTCGCGAACCCGCGCCGGTTCAGGAAGAGAATCGTCTGTTCCGCGCGGTCCAGGCGGTTCCGGATGGCCTCGATCAGCGCGCGAGAGAACACGCTGTGGCGGCCTTCGCCGTCCTTCTCCATTCGCATGTCAACGACGCGCATGACGGGCATGCGGCGGTCGTCCACCCGCCGCGGCAACGCCGTCAACGCGTACTTGCCGATCCGCGCGTTGTGCCACGACTCCAGCGACGGCGTGGCCGAGCCCAGCACCACGGCGCATCGCTCCGCGCGGCCCCGCATCACGGCCACGTCCCGCGCGTTGTACCGCGGCGCCTCCTCCTGCTTGTAGCTCGTCTCGTGCTCCTCGTCCACGACGATCAAGCCCGGATTCCGGACCGGCGCGAACACGGCCGACCGGGCCCCGATCACGATGCTCGCCTTGCCCTCGAGTACGCGGTGCCACTCGTCATGGCGCGCGCCCCGCGAGAGATGGCTGTGCAGCACCGCGATGCGGTCCCCAAACCGGCCCTGGAACCGCTCTACGGTCTGCGGCGTGAGCGAAATCTCGGGCACGAGCACAATGGCGCCGCAGCCCTGGCGGAGAACGTGGGCAATCGCCTGAAGGTAGACTTCGGTCTTCCCGCTGCCGGTCACCCCATGCAACAGCACAACCCCACGCCCGGCCGGCGCGGGGTCCTGCCCGAGCCTGTCCACGCAGGCCACGATTGTCTTCAAGG
Source organism: Verrucomicrobiota bacterium (assembly GCA_030018915.1). GTDB lineage: Bacteria > Verrucomicrobiota > Kiritimatiellia > UBA8416 > SLMC01 > JASEHE01. The sequence goes on along the minus strand of JASEHE010000020.1, from coordinate 21,559 downwards.
CTTCGGCCTGCTCCGGCATCAGGGTCAGCGGCTCCGTTGGCAGCACGCGACGATCGGCCAGCGGGTTGCGTTCCTGCGCCTTGTCCTCGATGGCGACGAACCCCTTCCTCGCCAGGCTTCGCGCCGGCGCCACCGTGATCTTGAGCGCTCGGGTCAACTCATGGAGAAACACGCCGGAGTCCCTGGCGCGGAGGAACGCGACGACGGCCTGTTGCTTGGGCGATAGGGAGGTTTGGACGTGGCTCATGGGTTCGCGGTTCACGGTTGGAGGCGTCGCTTGCGCCGGCCCGTCCGGCCGGTTTTGACCGTTCTCTTCCCGCAATCCCTCAGTCAGCCGAACGAACATCCGGCTCTTGAACGCGGCCTTGGGATGCCGGACGGGCGAGGGGAGGATCGTCTTGATCACCTGCTCGATGGGCGCGCAGTAGTAGTCGGCGATCCACTTGGCAAGCGACAAGGCGCGCGCGTCGAAGACCGGCCGCGAACCCAGCGCTTCGATCACGGATTTCAGATCGGCCCGCTCGGACCGATCCGCCAGGCCCACCACGTAGCCGGTGGTCCGACGCCAGCCGAACGGGACCAGCACCCGGGATCCCACGCGAACCGACTCGACCAGGGCCCCGGGAATCCGGTAGTCGAACTCCCGATCCAGCGCCACGTCCACCACGATCCGCGCAATCGCCGAACTCATGCCCGCACCCTACCGCAAGCGGACAGGGTCCGCAACAAAACAGGCGCCATGCTAAGCCCGCTCGGGCGAGGGGCCTTAAACGCAGAAGACCGGAAACGAACTTCCGGTCTTCCGCGCGGGTATTTGTCTCTTCAGGTCACTTGAACGTCATGTTGGCGCTGCCGATCGGGACGCCGCCCACGTAGTTCGTGGCCTTGGCGGGCCAGTCGGTCGCGCCGTAGTTCACCCACACCACCGAACCGTCAACGTACAGGATGTTGCCGCCCTTGTTGTCGTGGTTGCCGCCCCAACCGCCCGCCACCGAATCCACGATGCCGTCAGTTGCCGCGCTCCCACCGTTCTTGTCGCACGCAAACATCTTGTCGGCATTCGCGGCGGCGGTGAGTGCCACGCCGGGGGATGCGAACTTCACCTTGGTGTAGCTGCAATTGATCGCCGAGTCCGTGTGGTTAGTCAGCCAGAAATTCGCCTCGGCTGCTGAGTCCGCCGGAAGCAGCCGGGTGTCGCTCTTGCACTTGAATAACTTGGGCGTGGTCGCCCCTGAATCCCTCAGTTGGACCAGCATCTCGGGGAACTGCTCGCTGTTGTCCATGGAGTACATGATGGCGGCTTTCCCGATCTGGGCCAAGTTGCTCATGCAGGCGGCTCGGCGCGCTTTCTCTCTCGCGGCCGCAATGGCGGGTAGCAGCATGCCGGCCAGAATGCCGATGATGGCGATCACCACCAGAAGCTCGATCAACGTGAACGACCTGAGGTTCAACCGACGCCAGATGGTCTTCATGCGACTATCTCCTTAGCTCGTGTTGGCCGACCCGGGCGCCACCCCACCCGGCTCAGAACTCGGACACATTTTTATTATTGTGGATGGCCAGACTAGCACCCGCCAACAGCGCCCGTCAAGCTATATTTTGCGGATTTTTGCCGAGAAACGACCAACGGCCGAAAAGGGTATTGCTTCGGCAAGTCATCTGGTAGCGCTATAGGCGACTATAAAAGGCGGAGTCTGAAAACTACTGACATTGGGGATACGATGAGGAAGGTGTGGGGCGTGGGCGGTTGCATCAGGGGGGCGGTGGCCGCCGCGATGATCTGCGCGGCGCCGGCTGCCGAACTCGGCGGGCGCGGGGATTCGGTCAGCGAAAGGCGCCAATGGATGGAGCGGCAGTACGATCCGGCCCGGGTGGTCGCCCGCTACACGCTCATCGGCAAGCCGGAATTGCGTGAACCGCTGACGGCTCAGGCCCAGGTTGAGGCGGAGAAGCCGTTCGAGCCGATGAAGATGACCATTCCGGGCGGATCCGGCGGCCCGAACATCTCGAACCTGCATCTTTTCGGCCGTGAGCCGGGCATCCACTTCTATTTACCTGGAACTATCCTATCCGACGAGCTTCACCAATCAGATAGACATCTTCTCGGTGGACGGGGGCATGGGGCTCAGCGCCTCGCGGTGGAGCCTGCGACTGACCACGAACATCAGCACGTCAACCAACTATGTCTGCTGGACGGACAGCATGCCCTCACACGCGCAAGTGCGCTTCTACGCGGCAGCCAACGCGGACCTGACGGCAGAAAGCGACCCAGACGAGGACGACCTGACCTAGGGCCGGGAGAAATACCTCTATCACTCCTCGCCGACGAATTACGACACGGACGCAGACGGGTTGGGCGACTACGAAGAAGCGATCAGCTTGAATACCGACCCATGCAATGCGGACACGAACAAGCCGGCGGTCACGATTAGTTTTCCGGCCAACAATTTCAGCTGGGTGTGGCTGCCATGAAGAAGCAAGACTACTTCAAGGTCCCCCTTCCTGGGCCTTTCTGCTCGGCTGTGTGGCAGCCGCTTCGGCCCTCTTGGCGGTGGATGTGCGCGCGACGCCGCCACTGTTCACTCAGACGGACATCACCACGCAGGTCCTGACAGACAGCACCACCTACCTGGAGTTCCTCTATCGCGGATGGGCTTATGCCGACGGACTTGATGCCGGAGCGTTCTACGCTTCGCAAGCGAACGCGGATGCCATGAGCCCGACGTATCGCACGAACCTGTGGAGTTGGACGGCAACGCGACGGCAGCGGTATTGGGGTTTCGGCAACGCGGCGGTGTGCTGGGGTTCGGGGTGGAATCCGAAACACTGCGCGTCGGGCAAAGGGGACATTGGCTCGCATCTGCAGGCGGACTTGACTGGAATCTCGACCTCGCAGTATCGGCTGGTGGTGCTGGACTACTACTTGGAGAAGTGGCGGGGGAAGCCCAAGGACACGGAGCCGTTCTCTATCAATCCGGTGCGGTACGAAGTGGTTGAGTACGGAGGCACGCTCCCGTTCGGGAAGGTCACGCCTTTGGACGACGTCATGTTGCCGAACTACCCGCAACCGAACTGGACCGACGGTCTCATGTATTGGGAGGACGACCAGACCGATTACCTGTCCACCTGGATTCTCTACCGGCCCATCGTCTGGGGCGTGAGGTAGAACTGGGAGTCTTGCTTCGAGCCGGTCCGCTCGCACCACGGAGTGGCGACCGCTGGCGATCCCATGAACACGATCAACGGGAACGTGAGCGTGGACGCCACGGATGCGGCGGTCGCGTGTCCCGGGCTTGGGTTGATCTTCGAGCGGAGTTACAACAGCGTTCTGGACTACACGGGCCCTATGGGCCCGCGCTGGACGCATTCGTTCAACTGGTTATTGCTCGCGACGAACACGGTTTTCGCCGGCGTCACCAATAGTTGGAGGATTCTCCAAACGGGCGAGGGGCGGCAATACTACTTCCATGCCAAGGCCAACGGCGTGTACGAGAATCCGGTGGACAACAATTGGCGGCTGACGCGACAGGGGAATCAGTACCAAGTGGCATTGTCCGCTGGCGTTGTGTTGTCCTTCGACACCAACGGAGTGCTCCAGAGCATGGCGGACGGATGGCAGAACAACCTCACCCTCACCTACTCGAACAGCTATCCGAATCACCTTCTCACCAAAGTGCAGCACGCCGACGGGCAATCCTTCGCCTTTGTATACACCGGGGGCCTGCTGAGCGAGGTGAAGTCCCCATCGACGAATCCGCACGTGAGTTTCTGGTACAACGGGCAGAGGGAATTGACGAACGCGACGCGGCACATGTCCGGGGCGACCCAGGTGACGGCGTATGCTTACGATGCCGCAGGCTCCTTCCGGAATCACAGCCTGACCCAGCGGGTGAACGCGCTTGGCGACGTCTTCACCTGGGAATACGCTACGAATGCAGCCGGCCAGGTGACTTCCGTGGCGAAGAGAAGCCTGCTGAGCACGAATCTCTACGACACGTCGATCGCCTTCGCCACCAATGGGGAGTACCGAAGCACGGCAACCTACACGCGCGGGGCCACGAATCAGGTTTACGAGCACTTCCGCCATCCGGTGTTGCGGCGCGTGACGGAGATCCGGGGCCCCAACTGCGCATCGGTGAACTGGGCAGGCGCGGGAAGGGGGGGCGGTATGCGTTTGACGACTATGGAAACGCGACCAACGCCATCGTTCGCGATGGTGGCGTCGGGCAGAATCTTTGGACCCGCACGTTGTTCGACGGCCAACACAACCCGACGAACCGCGCGTTCGGCTTCTCGGTCAAGCCCACCAACGCCTGGCTCTACTCCTGGAACACCAACTGGAACGTACTGACCTGGGTTACTGATCCGGAAGGACGCACCGTCGAGTCCTATGCCCTGGACCTTCAGGACCGGCCCGTCACCGTGACGAATCTCGAAGGCCAGACCATGTCCATGAGCTACGGCGTCGGGGACTACATGAACAGTATCACGCGGTTTGACGGAACCACGGTTGGCTGCTCCTACAACACCGCCGGCCTGCTGTCGGGCATCGAGTATCCGGGCTCCAGCATCCAGTTCGCCTATCTCAAGAACGGCCTGCCGCTGACGGCGGTGAACAAGCTGGGCACGGTCTCGAACGCCTGGAGTTTCGCTAATCGCCTGACCGCTCAAACGCAAGTCGCGCCCAGCGGCACTGTGACCTACGCGCAGGATCCCGCCGGCAACGTGACCAGCGTGACGAGCGTCGCCGGGACCACCTTCTACTCCTTCGACGAGGCCGAACGGCTATCCGGCATCCAGAATCCAGAATCCAGCATCGTCTTCTCCCACAACACCAACAACGGGCTGGTCTGCGGCCTGATCTGCATCAACTCGGGTGTCGGGGCGGCGTATTCCTTTGATGCGCTCGACCGGGTGACCGGCATCGTCTGGACGAACAGCGACGGAGAGACTCTCCGGAGTTTCGCCTACACCTACAGCACCATGGGACTCATCAGTTCGGTCTCGCGCGAAGACGGCGGCTGCATCGTTTACGGGTACGATGGCCTCGACCGGCTCACGAGCGAGACGCAGAAAGACGACGTGGGCAAGACGAACCTCGCGGTCTCCCTCGCCTACGACTTGGCGGGCAACCGTGCGGCCAAGACTCGGGACGGCATCACAATCGCCTACACGAACGGCACGGGCAACCGGCTCGCGGCCTGGTCCACCACGGCCACGAACTTCAGCGTGACCTGCGACGTCTCCGGGTATGCCGACGAGGCGATTGGCACGGTCGAGCACTGGGGCCAGTTGTGGGTGAGCAACAACACGACCGTCGTGACCCCCGCGGTGGATGGCGAGAAGTTCAACGCCGTCGGATTCGCCGCCCCTCCGGGCACGCAGCAGATCGTGGCGGCAATCTGCGACATCGCGGGAAACACTTCCTACGCCACCAGTTCGGTCTTCATGTCCGTCGTCACGAACGGGGCGTATTCCTACAACGCCGCCGGCTGCGTGGCCGGCATCGTCTACTCCGGGTGCCAGTACTCCCGCTCTCTCGGACTGACATGGGATGGTCGGTATCAGTTGGTTTCCGTCAGCACCAACGGCGCCGTCGCCGAAAGCTATGGGTGGGATGCTCTCGGAAGACGGGTGTACATCGCGCAGGGCACAACGACGAACTGGCTGATCTACGATGGTGTTCACGCGATCGCCGAGGTCAACGGCTCGGGGCAACTTCGGAAATCCTTCACCTGGGGTTCCGGCATCGACAACCTACTCGCCCTCACCGTCTACTCCGGATCGTCCACAAACCGCTACTTGGCACTCACCGACCATCTCGGCACCGTCCACGCGTTGGCCGATTCATCGGGCAGCATTGTCGAGAGCTACCGCTTCGACGCCTGGGGAAGAGTCCTCGGCGTGTACAACAGCAGCGGGCAGCCCATCAATCAATCGGCGGTCGGGAACCGGTTCTTGTGGGCAGGCAAGGAATACTCCTGGGCCACCGGCCTGTACCACAACAGAGCCCGGACCTACGACCCGGTCACCGGTCGCTTTCTGAGCAAAGACCCAAGTGGCATCAGCGGCGGATTGCGCGACTATCTCTACTGCCACGGAGACCCAATCAACTTCATTGACTTCGATGGTCTACGCGATGTCAATGTCTACGTCTGGCGGGCACGTGGAATCATCATCAATCCGAGCGGATCCGCCGGACATATAATGGTAACCGAGTATAAGTCGACGGACCCCAAAGGTGTCATTCTCGGCCAATTCCCTCACAAACTTGGTGAACCAAGAGCCTCAGAAGGGCCGAACAATCTTCTCAGCTGGAAAGACACTTGCACCGCCATGGGCCGTCCTCCGGATGAAATCTACACCGTCTTTGTGCCTGATGATAAGGCCTTCGACGACGAAGCATGTAAGCAACGGAAACGTAGCACATGGAATTGGCGGCCTATGAAACCTGACCAAACGCACTGTTCCAGAGCGGCATACGACGCACTGAAAGCAGGCGGTGTCCCAGTACCAGCGAACCCAGGACAAGCCATGCCCGGCACACTGGGCGATGAGCTCAAGAAGTTGATGAAAGATCCAAAGGCCAAAGTCCGGGCGGGGTTTTGAGTGATGAATCGAGAACCCAGTCGTTGGTGGTTTGCCTGTTCGGTTCCTGTCGCGATGGTGATTGCACATCTCATCTGGCTCATCCGTTTCTGTCTTGGCGGGGGGTGGAATGATGTCGTTGAAATGGGGGGGTATGCGGCGCTAATAGGCGCACTCACCTTCCCCATCGGTTCGCCTTTGTTCTTCTGGATTGATGCAGCAACGGTTTCCCGGCATCTCTGGATCATCTCTTTGACCGGCTATCTCCTTTGTCTACTCCTCGGCATTCTTGGCTGGCGCAAACGGACGTGGGCCCTATTCGTGCTGCTCTGTGTGCTCCTCCTAACAAACGTCGCCGGTTGCCACATGAACCATACTGCCGCATCGTTACCACTCTCCCCATGATTCAATGGAAGCACGGCAAGCCACAGCGATCACAGTCTGGCAAAGCGGTTTTGCCTTCTGTCCGACTCCACGGACCCCGACCGAGTTATGCTCACCGTCGCAGCAAAGTCGGGGGCACTTGTCCCGAACAAAATGCACAACCTCTTCTCCCTCACTTCCTTCAACAAGATCATGAAAGCGCCCTGCCCGAGAATCGCGACCGCGCCGGCCGCTCAAAGAATCAGCATGCAGTCGCCGTAGCTGTAGAACCGATAGCGCGCCCGGACCGCCTCCCGATAGGCCCGCAGTATGCGCTCCGTGCCGGCGCGGCCCGAATCCCGCGCGATCGGGCCGTCCGGCCCCGGTGTCCATCCCGCAAACGAGCAGATCATCATGAGCAGCGTGGACTTCGGCAGATGGAAGTTCGTCAGCATGGCGTCCGCCGTCCGAAACTCGAACGGCGGGCGAATGAACAACGACGCGCGGCCTGAGCCGGCCATGAGAAAAGACCGCGCCTGCATGGCCGACTCCAGGGCCCGGATCGTGGTGCTGCCGACCGCCACGATCCGCCCCCCGGCGTCGCGGGCATCGTTGATGGCAGCGACCGTCTCGTCGCCGATTTCATAGCGCTCGGCCTCCATGCGGTGATCCTCGACGCGGACCGTCCGGACCGGGCGGAAAGTCCCAGGTCCGACGTGGAGGGTGACCATTGCCCGGCGGACTCCGCAGTCTTCCAGGCGGGCGAACAATTCCTCGGTGAAATGCAGGCCGGCCGTTGGCGCGGCCACGGCGCCCGGATTTCGGGCAAACACGGTCTGATAGCGCTTGCGATCCAGTCGCGCAGCCTCGTCGCGCTCGGGCCGCCGCTTGATATACGGCGGGACCGGCGCGAAACCTTCCCGGTCAAGGACCTCAAGGATCGGAGCCGTTGCGTTCAGCCGGACGCGAATCGAGCCGTCGCGGCCGGTGTCCAGCACTTCGGCCGTCAACCGGCCTGATCCAAGCGCGAGTTCCACGCCGGGCTTCATCCGGCCCGACGCCCGGAAAAGCGCCGTCCACTCCTCCGTATGCGCCCGCGCGTCGTCCACTTCCGCCGTTCCGAAATGGAGTCGCTCGACCAGCAGCAGTTCCACGCGGCCGCCGGTATCCGAGCGCCACCCGAAGAGGCGGGCCGGGATCACCCGCGTGTCGTTTAGGACCAGCAGGTCGCCGGATTTCAGGATGTCCGGCAGGTCGCTGACGCGCCGGTGCTCGATCGAGTCCGCCCGCCGGTCCACCACCATCATCCGGGACTGAGACCGCTCTGGGAGCGGCTCCTGAGCGATGAGATACGGCGGCAATTCGTAGTCGAAATCCGAGGTGAGCACGACGCGCCCTTATTTCCGCTTCCCCACAAAAGGATTGACCGCGCGCGGCGTTCGGCATCAATCGTTCAAGTTTCGAGTTTCCAGTTTCACGCCGCCGCCATATCACACAGCTTCCGATAGCGCCCGTCGGCCCGGCACAGTTCCTCGTGCGTGCCGCGCTCGACGATCCGGCCATGGTCGAGCAGCAGGATCAGGTTGGCGTGGCGGATCGTGCTCAGCCGGTGCGCAATGGCGAACACTGTCCGGTTCTCCATGACGCGCGCGATCGCCTCTTGGACCAGCCGCTCCGTCGCCGTGTCCAGCGCGCTGGTCGCCTCGTCCAGGATCAGGATCGGCGGGTTCCGCAGGATGGCCCTGGCGATCGCGATTCGTTGCCGCTCGCCGCCGCTCAACACGAATCCCTTTTCGCCGATGATTCGCTCGTACCCGCGCGCTTCCGCCATGATGAACGCGTGGGCGTTGGCCTGCTTCGCCGCTTCTTGGATCGCTTCCGGGCCGGCGTCTTCGGCGCCGTAGGCGATGTTGTTCGCCAGCGTGTCGTTGAACAAGATGGTCTCCTGCGTCACGATCCCGATGAGTTTGCGGAGCCGGGAGACATCCAGCTCGCGCAGGTCTCGCCCGTCGAGCAGGACGCGGCCGGCCGTCGGATCGTAGAATCGCGCCAGCAGATTCGCCAGCGTCGTTTTGCCGGACCCGGTTTCGCCCACCACGGCCACCACGTGGCTCTTCTGGATGGCCATGCATGCGTCGCGGATCACTTCCGGACCGTCCGGCTCGTAGCGGAAACTCACGTGGTCGAAGACCACCCGATCCCGGAACCCGTCCACTCGAACCGGCGTTGCGGCGATCGGCAGGCGGGTGTCCGTGTCCAGCAGGGCGTAAATCCGCTCCAGGGCGGCCGCGCCGCGCTGCAGGCACACGTTGATCCGGGCGATCTGCTTGATCGGGCGATACGCGAACACGGCTGCGGCCCCGATCGGGAGAATCTGGTAGAGACGCACGCCGCGCGCATAGCAGACGACGATAAAGAGGCAGCCCATGAGGATGGCCAGTCCCTCCATGAGCGGCGTCATGAGCAATTCCGCCCTCAACGCGGCGATCACGGAGCGGAAGTAGCTTTTGTTCATCTCGCGGAACCTGGCTGCTTCCCGCGCCTCCATGTCGAACGCCTTGACGACCCGAATCCCCGTGAAGTTCTCGTGCATCCGCGAAACCAGCGTGGAGATGCGATCCAGGGCGGCGCGCGTGTAGCGCCGGACGTACCGGCCCATCACGATGATTGGAATGACGCACAGGGGAAAGACCAGGGACACCAGCACCACGAGCCCGAACATCTCCTGCCTGACCGAGAACCAGGCCACGAAGAACAGCGCGGCGCCGATTTCCACGGGAGACCGGATCACTTCGGCCACCGTGTTTGACACCGCCTGCTCCACGATGCCGGTGTCGTTGGTACACTTGCTGATCAACTGCCCCACGTCGCTCTTGCCGAAGAAGGCGAGAGACTGCTCCTCGAGGTTGAGGAACAGCTCGTCGCGGATGTCCCGGACCACTCGCATGCCGATCCACCGCATGTAGTAGTTGTTGAGGTAATTCATGAGCGCGCGGAATGCCACGACGACTGGCATGGCCCAGAGCGTGATCAGCATGAACTGCCAGGTCATCCGCCCGTCCGCCTCCGTCATCCGGATGTCGAGCTTCTCCACGATATTCTCGACCGCGCCGGTCTTCTTCTCGCCGGCCGCCGGCGCGGCGGTCCCAGCGATTTCAAAGGGTTTGATGACTTCGGGCAGTTGCTGAAGCAGCGGAAAAACCGAGCCGCCGGCCAGAAAGCCGGCCAGCATGCCGACGATCAGCCGGCCAGTGTATGGGCGGACGTAGCGCGCGAGGCGCCTATAGGTCGAATAGGTTGAAGAATCGGCCGGTTCGCTCATAGCGTCAGTGTGTGTTCAGATAGCGTTCCGCTTCGAGGGCGGCCATGCATCCGCTGCCTGCGGCCGTAACGGCTTGCTTATAGCGCGGGTCCTGCACGTCGCCGGCCGCGCAGACTCCCTCCACGTCGGTCCGCGTGTGGTCCGTCACGATAAAGCCTTTCTCGTCGAGCGCAACATGGCCCTTGAACGGCCCGGAGTTCGGGGTGTGGCCGACGGCCACGAATACGCCGGACACGGCGAGTTCCGAGGCCTGGCCCGTCTTCACGTTCCTGAGCCGGATGCAAGTGACTTCGTTCTTCTTCACGTCCAGGACCTCCTCGACGACCGTGTCCCAGCGAATCTCGATCTTCGGATTGGACTTGACCCGCTCGCCCATGATTTTCGACGCGCGGAACTCGTTGCGCCGGTGAATCACGGTGACCTTCGACACGAGGTTCGCGAGAAACAGGGATTCCTCCATGGCCGTGTCGCCGCCGCCGATCACGGCCACCGGAAGGTCCCGGTAGAAGGCGCCGTCGCACGTCGCGCAGGCCGACACGCCGCAGCCGATGAGCTTCCGCTCCGAGGGCAGCCCCAGGTAATTTGCGCTTGCGCCCGTCGCTATGATCGCCGCGCGCGTCTCGATCGCGCGGCCGCCGGACAGCTTGACCTTCAGCGGCCGCGCGCCGAAGTCCACCTCCGTCACCTCTTCCATTTCGTGGCGCGCGCCGAAGCGTTCCGCCTGCTCGCGCATTTTCAGGACCAGCTCGGCCCCGCCGATTCCCTTCGGAAAGCCGGGGTAATTCTCCACCGTCGTCGTGGCGGCGAGTTGTCCGCCGGGCTGCATGCCTTCGATGACCAGCGGGCGCAACCCAGCCCGGGCCGTGTACAACGCGGCCGTCAACCCAGCCGGCCCAGTTCCGATGATCGTGACGTTTTCCATTGGCGTCACGTGTACTTCAGCACTTCGTCAACCGTCGTGTAGCCGTTGAGCACGTTGCGGATTCCGTCTTCCCTGAGCGTCAGCATGCCCATCTCGACGGCGCGGTTGCGGATGATCAGAGTCGGCTTGCGGTCGTTGATCATGAGCCGGATGGGCTCCGATACCGCGAGATATTCGTAGATTCCCTTCCGGCCGTAGTAGCCGGTCTCGTTGCACTTCGGACAGCCGGCGCCGTAGTAGAACGGACGGTCCTGGACATCCGCCCGCTTGAGATTCATGCGGCGCAGGATTTCGTCGTCGGGCGTATAGCCCGTCTTGCACTGGTCGCAGATCGTGCGGACGAGCCGCTGGGCCAGAATCGCCTCGAGCGTGGACGAGATCAGGTAGGGATCCACGCCCATGTCGATCATGCGCGTGACGGCGCCGGCCGCGTCGTTGGTGTGCAGTGTGCTGAGCACCAGATGCCCGGTGAGCGACGCCTGAATGGCGGTCTGCGCCGTCTCGAGGTCGCGGATTTCGCCCACCATCATGACGTCGGGGTCCTGCCGCAGGAAGTTTCGCAGCACGCTGGCGAACGAGTTGCCCGACCCGTGGAGGATCGGCACCTGGACGATCCCCTCGATGTCGTATTCCACCGGCTCCTCGACGGTCAGTATCTTCAGCTCGGTCTTGTTCAAGCGGCGCAGACCCGAGTAGAGCGTGGTGGTCTTTCCCGAGCCGGTGGGACCGGTTACGATGATGATGCCGTTCGGCTTGTCAATGTCGCGCAGATAGCCCTCGCGCACGTCGTCCGGCATGCCCAGGTTTTCGATTTCGAGCTGCACGACCGAACGGTCCAGCACGCGGAGCACGACACTCTCGCCGAACTGAGTGGGCAGGGTGGACACGCGCAGATCAATCGGCTTGCCGCCGATCGAGAGCTGGATGCGCCCGTCCTGGGGCAGCCGGCGCTCGGCGATGTTCAGGTTAGACATGACCTTGATGCGGGAGATGATCGGCAACGCCAGCCTGCGCGGCGGGGGCTTCATCTCGTAGAGCGCGCCGTCTACCCGATAACGGATTTTGAAGTCCTTCTCGAACGGTTCGAAGTGAATGTCCGACGCCCGGCCGTTCACCGCCTCGTAGAGCACCAGGTAGACGTAGCGGATCACCGGCGCCGACCCGGCCATTTCCTCGATCCCTTTCTCGTCGGCCATGTCGCCGACAACCCCGCCTTCGACCGACCGCTCGAATTCCGACTCCAGCGCCGAGAGCATCTCGTTCACGGCGTCGCTGTCGTCGCCGTAGAACTGGTTGATATACGTGGCGACGTCGGCCTCGCGGGCCAGCACGAACGAGACGTCTTTCGTGAGCACAAACATGAGCTCGTCGGCGATCTGTGGGCTGACGAGATCGCAGACGGCCAGTTCGATCGCGTTGGCCGTCATGCTGACCGGCACGGTGTTGTACATCCGGGCAACGCTGGCCGGCATGCCGTGGATGACATCGGGCGGGATGTCGGTGGCCGGCAGGTTGACCACTCGCGTGCCGAGGTGCTCGGCGATGGCCGCCAGAAGCGCGTCCTCGGCCACGATCTGGGCGTTCACCAGGATGTTCCGGACGGGCTTCCCGGTGCGCTCGCGCTCATCGGCCACGTCCCGAGCCTGCTCCTCGGTGATCAATCCTTTCTCGACCACCAGCTCGAGAATTGATTCCGCGTTCTGGTTTTTGGTTTCCGCCATGTCACCGCGCTCCGCCGCCTCGCGCATGTTCCTGAAGCTTTGTCACCACCGCTTCGGGATCCTGCGATTTGGTGATGAGGTCCTCGTAGAAAATCTCGCCGGCCTGGTACAGCGCCATCAGATGCGCGTCCAGTGTGATCATCCCGTGCTTGGCGCCCGTCTGGATGTCCGATGTGATCCGGTACGTTTTGTTGTCTCGGATCAGCGCCTGGATCGCCGGCGTCGAGATCATGATCTCAAAGGCCGCCACGCGGCCCGGCCGGTTGGACCGGACCAAAAGAATCTGGGAAATGACGGCCACGATCCCCACCGAAAGCTGCGTCCGGATTTGGGACTGCTGGCTGGTGGGGAACGCGTCAACGATCCGATCCACCGTCCGCGCCGCGCCGGTCGTGTGCAGCGTGGCGAACACCAGGTGGCCGGTCTCGGCCGCCGTGATCGCAGCCTCCATGGTTTCCAGGTCGCGCATTTCGCCCACAAGAATGATGTCCGGGTCCTGCCGCAGCACGCGCTTGAGCGCCTCCTTGAACGACGGCACGTCCACGCCGACCTCGCGCTGCGTCACGACGCACTTCTTGTGCTCGTGGTAGTACTCGACGGGATCCTCGACCGTGACGATGTGGCAGTCGCCGCGCTCCTCGTTGATGATGTTGACCATGCTGGCAAGGGTCGTCGTCTTACCGCTGCCCGTGGGCCCCGTGATGAGGACCAAGCCGCGCGGGCGGAACAGGAGTTCCTTGACCTGGGGCGGCAACCCGATTTCCTCGAGGGTCAGCAGCTTGGTCGGAATCTGCCGGAGCACGATCCCAACGTGCCCCTTCTGCTTGAAAACGCTCACCCGAAACCGGGCCTTCTGGCCGAACCCGAAGCCGAAGTCCGTCCCGCCCTGCTCGCGGACCTTCTGCTGATGGTCGGCCGACGTGATGCTCTTCATCAGCCGCTCCGTATCGTCCGGCGTGAGAACGGCCGAATCCAGCGGCGAGAGCCGCCCGTGGATTCGCAGAATCGGCGGATTGCCCACCGCCAGATGCAGGTCGGACGCGCCTTCCTCGACGCACAGCTCCAGCAATTCGTTCATTTCAACTTGAACAGCCATCAGTTGATATCCCCCATGGTTACTCGCAGCACCTCTTCGATCGTTGTCAAGCCGGATACCACCTTCCTCAACCCGTCCTCGCGAAGCGTCCGCATTCCCATTTCCCTGGCCCGCACACGCAACTCGCTCGACGGAACCTTGTCGAAAATCATCCGCTGAATCTCGTCGTTGACCAGAAACATCTCGAAGATGCCCCTGCGCTGGTGGTAGCCGGTCAGCGCGCACTTGTTGCAGCCACGTCCCCGAAAGAGCTGCGTGGATGCGATCTGCTTGGCAATCGCCCCAATCAGCTTCAGTTCCGACTCCGTCGGCGCGCATTCCTCCTTGCACTCCTGGCAGATGCAGCGAACCAGCCGCTGGGCCATGGCCGCGCGCATGGACGACGCCACCAGGAAGGGCTTGACGCCGATGTCGAGCAGCCGCGTCACGGCGCTCGGCGCGTCGTTGGTGTGCAGCGTGCTGAACACCAAGTGCCCCGTCAGCGACGCCTCCGTGGCGATCTGCGCCGTCTGCAGGTCGCGGATTTCCCCGATCATGATCACGTTCGGAGCCTGGCGCAGAATCGAGCGCAGCGCCCCACCGAACGACAGCCCGATCTCCTCCTTGACCTGGACCTGGTTGACTCCCGAAATCTGGTACTCGACTGGGTCCTCGACCGTAATGATCTTGACGTCCGGCCGGTTGATCTGCCCGAGACAGGCGTAGAGCGTCGTCGTCTTGCCCGAGCCGGTCGGGCCAGTCACCAGCAGAATGCCGTCGGACAAGCCGATGAGCCGCTCGAAAGTCTGCTGGTCGTCCGAGAAGAAACCCAGAGAAGGCAGCCCGAGCGCCAGGTTCTGCTTGTCGAGGATACGCATGACCACGCTCTCGCCGTGAGTGGCGGGCACGGTGCTCACGCGGAGGTCCAGCTCGCGCCCCATGATGTTCACCTGAATGCGGCCATCCTGGGGCGCCCGCTTCTCCGAAATCTTCATGTTCGCCATGATCTTCACGCGGCTGATGATCGCCGACTGCAGCCGCTTCGGCGGGCTGTCCACCTCGTGAAGCACGCCGTCAATCCGGTACCGAATCCGGAACCGTCGCTCCAACGGTTCCAGGTGAATGTCCGAGGCCCGATTCTTGAACGCCTCGAGAATGACCAGGCTGACCAGCTTGATGATCGGCGCGTCCGACTCCGAGGTCTCCGCCGCCTGGAACAATTGCTCGATCCCGCTCATTGACACGTCAACGCCCTCGTCCATCTGGCTGAGCATAGTCTCCATGGACGCATCCGAGGCGTAGTACTTGTCCAGCATCGCCCTGATCTCTTCCCGCGAGGCCACCACGCCCTGCACGTCCCGCTTGAGGAGGTAGCGCAGCGTGTCCAGCGTGTCGAAATCGAGCGGATCGCTCAGAGCCACCGTGAGCGACTCGTCGCTCTTAAACACAGGGATCACCTTGTAGCGCCGAGCCGCGTCCACCGGGATGCTGTCCCGCAGCTCCGGCGCCAGGTCCAGATCCTTGAGGCTGACCACCTCCATGCCGAACTGGCCGGCCAGGGCATTGAGCACGTCGCCTTCGCGCAGGGTCCCGTCCTTGATGAGATTGTCCACCACGCTCACCCCTTCATGGACGATCCCGCTCCGGGCGCGTTGAATCTGCTCGGGAGTCACCAGGCCCTGTTCCCGCAAAATCTCCAGAACATAGTCGTCGTTGGACGTCAAGGCGCCGACCTCCTAGCTCCGGAAGAAGAGCAATCAGTAGTCAGTTGGTGTCGAAGCGCCATGAGCACGTGGCGTTCGTCGTGATGTTGGTGATCATTGCGACGGGACTATACTCATAGCCTCAGTCTTGCACAAGCCCCGATACGGCATTTGCAGCCCGGGCGCGCCCAACGCGAAAGCGCTTGTTTTCTCCCGGAATTCCGCTATTAATGAGCCGCGTTGCACCATGCCCAATAGCCGGGCAATGGAAACCGTGTCCGGGCAGAAAGGCGAGGAACGGGCGTGCGAAACCAAGACAGATTGGAGTCGCTTCGTCGGATCATTGCCGGCGCCTATTCCGGCGACCGGGCGCGCCGGATGGTCGCTCAGCTCCACCGGAACGACCGCTGGATCACCAACCCGCGCTACGAGCGGAGCGCCAGAGCCTGCCGGCAGTGGATGAAGAGACTGGGATTCGACGACGTCGAGCTGCTCAAGTTTCCCATTGACGGCAGCCGCCTTTACGGCAACTGGAAAACGCCGAAGCACTGGACCGTGCGCCGCGCCTACTTGAAGCTCAGGATCGGCAACCGGTGGCAAACCCTGGCCGACTACGCCCGCGTTCCCACGTCCGTGTTCGTCTACGCCGCTCCCACCCGCAGCGAGGTCCGGACCATGCTCGTCCCAGGCGAGTGCGCGGATACGCGCGGCAAACTCGTATTCCGCAGCGACGGAAAAGCCGACCTGCTCAAGCTCCAGGACCAGGGAGCGCTGGGCTTGGTGACCGACTACGCCCCAAACTGGCCCGGGGTGCGGACTGATCGGGATTTCCGCGACGGACATCGCTGGGAGAACGGCTTTCTTGTCGAGGATGACGCCGGCCTGGCGGGTTTTTCGCTCTCGCGCAATCAGGGAGTCCTGGTCCGCCGGGAACTGGAGGAGCGGGGCAGCATCGAGTGCCGATTTCGGGTGGATGGCCGCCTGGGCGCGGGCGAGCTGTTCTGCGTGACCGGTTGTCTGAAGGGCGCCGAGAAGCCGGAAGAGGAAGTCGTGGCGGTGGCTCACCTGTACGAAACCGGCGCGAACGACAACGGCTCCGGCGTAGCCGGCGCGATCGAAGCGTTGCGCGTCCTGCGGACGCTGGCGCGCCGTGGCCTGCTGAAACCGCCGGCTCGGACGATTCGGGTGATCTTCACCATGGAGATCGTAGGATTCCTGGCCTACTTCAGCCGGGCGGCCAAGCCCGGCGCGCGCTACGTGGCCGGCGTGAATCCGGACATGATCGGAGAAGACCATCGCAAGTGCCGATCGATTCTCCACATTTACCGGTCGCCGGATTCGGCGGCCACGTTTGCCGATCCGCTGCTGATCGCTCTTGTTCGCCGCGCGGCCGGCGATTCGTTCGCGCACGAGATCAAGGGGTTCATGGTGAACGACAACATCATCAGCGACCCGGCCATTGGCGTCCCGTGTCCGGCGCTGATCCATCTGCGGGATCGGTTCTACCATTCCAACGAGGACACGGTGGACAAAGTTTCCCCGCGCACGCTGAAAGTCGTGGGTGGCGCCATGGCGGCGTACCTTTATGCGGCCGCTTCCCTTGACCGGAACCTGGCGCCGGAAGTGGCGCGCCTGTGCGTGCGGCATGCCGCGGAACGACTCCGCCTAGCCGCCGAGAAAAAGCTGCTCACGCGGCGGCTGCGCGACTACCTGGTGACGCGCGAGCAGGAGCGCGTGCGGTCAGTCGAGGCGCTGACGGGCGCCGATCTGGGATGGGCCCGGGCCGGAATTCGATCGCTCGCCGACCGACTGAAGGCGAAATCCGAGAAACGGGCGCGCCTGCCGGCGGCGCTGGCGCGGGAGGCGCGCCGGCTGACGCCCGCGCGAACGGTCATCGGGCCACTCACGCTGCAGCACATGCCGCTCAAAGTTCGGGCGAGACAGAAGTTCCTTCCCGCGTGGAGCGCCCGGCTCAACCTGCCGTTATTCTGGGCCGACGGGAAGCGGACGCTTCTGGAAATCTACGAGGCGTGCCGTTGCGAACTCGTGGAGCCGTTGGACCTGGCGGAACTGATCGGGTATTTCCGGTTCCTGGCCCGGCAGGGGCTGGTTCGGCTGAGGAAAACCCCGCGCGGCCGGATTGGACGGTAATCTCGCCGGCACTCTGACAGGTCTTACGGTTCACCCGGGCCATGACGAGGGCCAGCGCCACGAGCGCCAGGCCGGCGATGATCAACAGGCGTTTCATAGCTCACCTCTTTGTTTGCCTGTTCGCAGCGACCCATGGCGCCAAGTTTCCCGCCGCAGTCGGGTCTGTCTGAATTATCCGCCCGACAGCCGCCCACCGATAACCGACTACTTCCCGGCTCAGATCCTGCCGAGCAAATACTCACGCCGGCGCGCAGCGGGAAACCGCTCAATGGCGTAGCGGAGCATGATGCGTGGCATGTCCGCGTAGCACAGTTTGAGAAACTTCTCTTCGGCGTCGCGATCCCGCTTTCCGACTTCGCGCAGCATCCAGCCGACCGCCTTATGGATGAGGGCTTCGTCGTCGTTGAGGAGAATCTTGGCGATGCCCAGCGTGTCGCGATGGTCGCCGCGGCGGATGAAGGCGCGCGTGGCGACGATGGCGATGCGGCGTTCCCAGATGCGACTCGCCCGGGCCAGCCGGTAGAGCGGATTGCGGCTTCGATCCAGGAGCCAGCCGCCGACGATCGCGGGAGCGGAGAGGTCCACGAGGTCCCAGTTGTTGATTCCGGACGTGTTGGCCAGGTAGAGATCGAAAATCCGCCTGCGCTCAGGTTCGGCGCCGCGTTCGAAACGGCAGCTGAGCAGAAGGAGGGCCAGGAGGCGTTCCTCGTGAATCGGCGACCGGAGCAGCCGGCCGGCCACCGAGATCGGAGCGTCCTTGAAGCGCAGAACCACGCGGCGAATATCCGGCGCTTGGACGCCGATGAACACGTCGCCCTCGCCGTATTCTCCGGGCCCGGTCTTGAAAAAACGCCGAAGGATTCCAGCTTTCTTTCGGCTCGCGCGCCGGCGCAGTTCGCTCCGAATGTTCCGAATCATGCTCGATTTCCGGTTTTCTTCAATCGCAAATCGGCAATCGCGTCATTCCCTCGTAACTAAGCAAAAACCGCCAAGTTGCAGGAGGGATAGGGGACAATAACCGGTGTCGCGCATGTTTGCGATGAAAAACGGCATGAACAAGTGGGGCAGATTCGTTCATTTCCACTCGTGCTTCGAGTATTTTCGCTGGCACTCCTGCTTGATGCGCGGATAGTGTTCGGTCCAGAAGCGGGCCATGTCCCGCGTGATTTGTACCGGCCGCTGGTTGGGCGCCAGGATATGCACGACCACTGGGACCCGGCCGCCGGCAATCGTGGGGGTCTCCTTGACGCCGTAGAGTTCTTGAATCCGCAGCGCAATGCGCGGCGAGCCGTTAGCCACGTAGGTGAGCTTGGCATTGCGGCCGTTGGACAACTCAATCCGCTCGGGCGCATACTTGTCCACCAGCCCCTGTTGCGCCGGGCTCAGCCGGGATTTCACCGCGTGCCGGACCGGTCTGTCGCGGATGTCTTTGTGCGAAACGGCGCCTCGGCAGATTTGGTCCGCAACGCTACGGCGAGCCTCGTCGTCATACACGGGAATCCGCAGCTCCGGATACCACCCGGCCAGGCAGTTGACCCGGAGAATCCATTGGTCAACCCCATGGTCCCACTGCCGCAGTTCCAGAGCGCCCTTGATCACCTCTTGGGCGAGCAGGCCGGCCGCCGCCTCGGCGGGCGGCGGCTCCACGATCTTGCTGTCGAGCGCCAGGTCGCGGAACAGGGTCTGGCGCCGCGCCACGACTCGTTTGGCCGTGGAATCGAAGCGCGCGTCCAGATTTTCGCTGAAGTCGCCCGGGAACAGCTCGCGCAGCCACTCCTCATTCACCGCCGTGGCGAGTGACAACAGAACGTTTAGGTCGCCGCGGTCCTTGCCCTCGACCTCGCGCACCTCGGCGGCGACCAGCAGCAGGCTCCGCCGCACCACGCTCTCGCGGGCGAGCCGGCCTTTGCGGCCGCGAACGAGCAGACAGCGGATGGAGCCAGGCTCCGCCCTGCGGGCGAGCTGGTCGCTGAATCCGGCCAGCACGCACTTGCGCACGGCGTCGGAAGACGGCTTCCCATCGAGGATTCGCAGCCCTTCCTCGCGCGCGATCCGCAGGAAAAATTCCAAGAGCGGCCGCGTCTGCCGCGCCGTCTGCGCGTGGATGCCGACCCGGCGGCACGCGTCCAGGTCGAAGTCCTTCTGCTCGGCATATTGCCAGGCCCGCATGAGCGCGAAGAAGTCCGACTCGTCTTCCTCGCCGAGCAGAAGTTCGCGGTCCTTGCGCGCGTCGCGGCCGGCGCCATGAACGAGCAGGTTCCGGCCCTGGGTCAGCGCCGCGATGAGCGCGGCCTCCTTCACGCACCCGCGCGCCTCGGCCGCGAGCAGCATGCGGGAGTAGCGAGGATGGACTGGAAAGGACAGCATGCGCCGGCCGGTCGGCGTGACGGCCCCGGTGCTCGAATCCAGCGCGTCGAGGTCCTTGAGCAGCAGTTCGGCCCGATCGAGTGACTTGGGCTCAGGCGGCTCGAGCCAGTGGAACGCGCGGACGTCGTCCACGCCGCTCGCCTTGAGGGTCAGGACCGCTTCGGCGAGGTCAAGGCGCCTGATCTCTGGCAATTCCTGGGGCCGCCGCTCGCCGTGCTCGCGCTCGGTCCACAGGCGGATGCACCGGCCCGGCGCCGAGCGGCCGGCGCGGCCGGCGCGCTGGTCGGCCGACGCGCGGCTGATCTTCTCGACCAGCAGCGTGTTGATCCCGCGGTTGGGATCGAACCGCGGAATGCGCGCCAGGCCGCTGTCTATCACGAGCCGGATGCCGTCAATTGTCAACGAGCTTTCGGCAACGTTGGTGGACACAATGATCTTGCGGCGGTCGTAGCGGGCCACGGCCGCGTCCTGGTCGCGCGTCGCAAGTTCGCCGTGCAGCGGCAGGATCAGGCAGCCGGCGGCTGCCGGCGACCGGCGCAGGGCGCCCATGGCGCGGTTGATCTCGTAGGCGCCGGGCATGAAGACCAAAACGTCGCCCTCGGCTCCTTCGCCGGCGAGCCGCTCGAATTCGCGCGTCGCGAGTTCCCACACCGGCGCGTCGTTCTTCGCCGGCTTGGGCAGGTACTCGACAGCGATCGGGAACACGCGGCCCTCGGAAGATACCCGGCCGCATGGATCGAGATACCGCTCGAGCTGCTCCGGCGCGAGCGTGGCGGACATGACCAGAATCTTGAGGTCCGGCCGGGCCGCAGCCTGGAGCTGCAGGGCGCGGGCGAGGCTGATGTCGCCGCAGAGATGGCGCTCGTGGAACTCGTCGAAGATAACGGCGGAGACGCCGCCAAGGTTCGGGTCGGCAAGCATCCGGCGGAGCAAGATGCCTTCGGTGACATACTTGATGCGCGTGCGCTTCGAGGACACGTCCTCGAAGCGAATCTGATAGCCGACTTCCTGGCCCACGCGGACGCCGCATTCCTGGGCCACGCGGTTGGCCAGCAGTCGGGCGGCGAGGCGGCGGGGCTGGAGGATGACGACCTGTCCGTTTCCGAGCCGGCCGTGGTCCAGGAGCATCTGCGGGATTTGGGTGGACTTGCCGGAGCCGGTCGGCGCTTGGACGATGAGGCGGGCATGCCGGTCCAGCGCGGCCAGCGCTTCCTTCTCCACGGCGTAGATGGGCAGGTCAAAATCCATCATCAATGGCCGCAGATTAGCAGATGCCGAAGAGGCGCGAAAGGACGAAGGACTGCGTTGCGCCTTTTGTGGTTGCTCTGCTCGCCCCTCTGAGGGGCG
>JASEHE010000209.1 GCA_030018915.1 Verrucomicrobiota bacterium | reverse complement strand
CACGGGGAGCCTTGAGATGAATCCCCGAGTTGGTGCGATTGACCACGATGACGTTCTTGACGCCGGGGCAGGTGATCAGGGCGGTATCCACGTTCTGCTTCAGGGGGACGGGTTTTCCGCCACGGAAGCCGCCGTCGGCCGTGATGACCAGCCGGGCGTCGCAATCCTTGATCCGGTTGGCGATGGCTTCGGCGGAAAATCCGCCGAACACCACGGAATGGATGGCGCCGATCCGGGCGCAGGCCAGCATGGCCACAGGCAGTTCAATGATCATGGGAAGATAGATCAGGACCCGGTCGCCTTTCCGGATGCCCTGCTTCTGAAGAACGGCGGCAAACCGGTTCACCCGATTGTAAAGATCGCCGTAAGTATAGGTTTTTGCGTCATTGGGATCATCGCCTTCCCAGTAATAGGCGATTTTGTTGCTGAGCCGGTCGATATGCCGGTCCAGGCAGTTATAGGACGCATTGAGTTTGCCGTTGCCGAACCAGGCGATTTCGG
>JASEHE010000208.1 GCA_030018915.1 Verrucomicrobiota bacterium | reverse complement strand
CCAACGCATTGAAGGCATAGAAGAACTCCTCCTGCGTGCGGGCCTTGTTGTTGAAAAACTGGATGTCGTCGACCAGCAGCACGTCGAGGCTGCGGTAGGTACGCTTGAAAACATCGAAGGATTTCTGCTGGTAGGCGCGCACCACGTCGGAGAAATAATCTTCGGCATGGATGTAGCGAATCACCTTATTGGGGGCATGACGCAGCACTTCATTGCCAAGCGCATGAATCAGGTGCGTCTTGCCGAGGCCGACGCCACCGTAGATGAACAGGGGGTTGTAAGAAACCCCCGGATTGATGGCGACTTGCTGGGCGGCGGCGCGCGCCAGGTCGTTCGAGCGGCCGGTCACCAGCGTGTTGAAGGTGAATTCCGGGTTAAGGCGGGTTTTCTCATAGCCGGGTGAATCTTCCGGATGTCTGTCTGACTGAACTACGGAAGTCTCAGTTTCAGTCACGGCAGCATGCTGGTCGGTGGCCGGCGCGCCATTGCTTGCCGGTGCAGCCTCGGTGGCCAGCCTGGTCG
>JASEHE010000207.1 GCA_030018915.1 Verrucomicrobiota bacterium | reverse complement strand
AAATCGGGTGAGGTGGTAAAAGAAACCTTTATTGTCTCCGAGGCAGACCTGAATACGAAGTTCCTTGAGTTCATCAAATCAAAGGTCATGGTAAGCCTTATTGAGGCCGATATCATCGTATCGGGCGGCAGGGGCACCGGCGGCCCGGAAGGCTTCAACGTCTTAAAAGACCTGGCGGAAACCCTGGGAGGCGCAGTGGGCGCATCCCGCGCAGCCGTTGACTCCGGATGGATGCCGTACGAACATCAGGTAGGACAGACGGGCAAAACGGTTAAGCCGAAAATCTACATCGCCTGCGCCATTTCCGGCGCCATCCAGCACCTGGCGGGTATGAAGACATCGGACTGCATCGTGGCCATCAACAAAGACCCCGAAGCGCCGATATTCAAGAACGCAACCATCGGCATCGTGGGCGACTATAAGGTGATCGTGCAGAAGATGCTGGAAAAGTTTAAAAGCAAGCTGAATAAGTAGAACTGGTGAGGGAAACGCGAGCGCTTTGGTTAAAACGAAAGGGTGAAATCCATCCTTCCTTCT
>JASEHE010000206.1 GCA_030018915.1 Verrucomicrobiota bacterium | reverse complement strand
AATTCAGGAGCCTTATGCCTCAACCGATTTTACAGGAGAATACGGACTTGACCCTCGATCAGCCGATCTTTCATCGCGCCCACGCGCACCGGGTTCAGATGCACGCACCGCGAGAGCGAAAGAAGGTAGTCGTCGCCGTCCACCAGCTTGGCTTTGTAGCGGCCGTCCAGCAAATGCCCGTGACGACCGTGCCGCAGGTTGAAATAAACCGTGTAGGCCGTCGAAAGCGACTGCATGAATTTCGAGCAGTTCCCTTCCGACGTCTCGAACACCAGGCGAACGTGGTTCGTCAGCAGGCAGTACAGGTAGAGCCGTATGTGGTACTGCTCGACCCGGTCGGCCAGGCGGCTCAGAAATCGCTCGCGATCCGCGTCGTCCTCGAACAGAAGGTTCTCTTCCTTCTTCCAGTCCCCCAGCATCCGAATCGCCACATGATAGATCGCTCCCGGAAATTCCACCCTCAAGTGTCGCGCCATGATCGAATCATGGCACACTCACCCCCGCTGCGTATTCCGGTCAAAGCGGACACCGATTCCGGGATCAGACCGGACAGTTGT
>JASEHE010000205.1 GCA_030018915.1 Verrucomicrobiota bacterium | reverse complement strand
AAGCCGGCCGGCTGAAGAAGCCAATCCGGCCCTTGGGCTGCGGGCCATCCGTTTCTGCCTGAAAAACAGAGACATCTTCAAAACGCAACTCCGGGCCATTCTCCGGGCCGCGGCCCACGGCAATGTGCGGCTGCTGATACCAATGATCTCAAGCTGTGAAGAGATATACGAAACCCGACGGATTCTTATTGATGCGGCCGACAGCCTTGAAAAAGACGGCCTGGAATATAACCGGGAAATCGAATTCGGCATCATGATCGAAGTCCCTTCCGCCGTTATCATGGCGGACGCCATGGCCCGGATGGTTGATTTTTTCAGTATCGGCACCAACGACCTGGTGCAGTATACCCTGGCTATCGACCGGGGCAACCGGCATGTCGCGTATTTGTACAATCCGCTCCATCCGGCGGTCATCCGACTGATCAAGCAACTGGTGGATGTCGGCAAGAAAGCCGGAATCAAAACATATATGTGCGGGGAAATGGCCGCCGACATCACGCACCTGCCGATCCTTCTGGGCATCGGCATTTCGGAGTTGAGTATGTCGCCCCAATCAATT
>JASEHE010000204.1 GCA_030018915.1 Verrucomicrobiota bacterium | reverse complement strand
ATTGCTCCTCATCCTGTTGATCGCCATCCTTATCTTTGGGGCCGCCCGAATTCCAGAAATTGCCAGGGCGCTGGGAAAGGCCATCCGGGACTTCAAGAAGGGCGCCACGGAAAACGGAGACGAACCCAAGCCCGCTGCCAAGAACGAATCCAAAGACAGGCCCGAAGAGAAGATCTGACCGCTCCATTGCGCCATTAGCCCGGATATTTCACACTCCCTTTCGTCAACGCGCGGAATCATCGCCTTGTTGACGGCGGTCGGCCAAATCCAAGGTGTCAGAGGGCGGACGAAAGATAGCGTGAAAAAAGCGGGTTAGCGCGATATGTTCGGCATCGGCACTCAGGAACTCGTTCTCATCTTGATCGTCGCCCTGATCGTGCTCGGTCCGCGCAAACTACCCGATGTCGCCCGCGCGATCGGAAAAGCCCTGCGCGAATTCCAGCGCGTCTTTCGCAGCCTCGACGAAGAGAACGAACCGCGCCGGCCCCAGGACACGTGGGACTCCGGCCCCGACTCGCCCACGTCTCCACCGAAAGGCGACTCCGAACCGCCAGCCGCG
>JASEHE010000203.1 GCA_030018915.1 Verrucomicrobiota bacterium | reverse complement strand
ACGGGTAGATCGGACAGAAACTGGGTGACTGGAAATCCCATCACGGATTCAGGATCCTGATTACGAGGACTGACACGAATGACGCGCGGCGTTTCACAATTCCACCAGTGTATTTTCCGTGGTGGACGCCGACTTCGGCGAGGCGCCTTTGCCCGCGTCCGGACTTCGGCGAGATCAGTCGAGCCGAGGTCGCGGGCCACCTGCCGATACGTGACCGCACTGTAAACGGCGGACTAAGGCCGAGCGCCGCTTTGCCTGTCCGCGGCCAGCAGCTTATTGATGGACGCTGCGGCGCGACGGCCTTCGCCCATGGCCAGGATCACGGTGGCGGAGCCGAGCACGATGTCGCCGCCAGCGTAGACGCGGTTCATGGAGGTCCTGCCGTCCTCGTCCACCGTGATGTGGCCCCCCCACTGGTCGGCGTTGATCTCCGGCGTGGTCTGTTTGATGAGCGGGTTGGATTCGTTTCCGATCGCGACGATCACGGTGTCCATAGGGAACGTGAACTCGCTGCCCTTGATTTCGACGGGCCGTGGCCGGCCCGAGCGGTCGGGATCGCCGAG
>JASEHE010000202.1 GCA_030018915.1 Verrucomicrobiota bacterium | reverse complement strand
AACTCGCTCGCCCCGACGAAGCTCACGCCGGCCAAGAGGCAGCATGAAATACGTTGGCGGACTTATGAAACGACCCACTTAGCCACGGCGACTGTTGCGTCTGCGAACTGCAGCCGCTCTTCAGCGTGGATCAGTCAGTCATCTCTCGCCATCTCGCCCATCTCAAGAACGTCGGCATTGTCACCGAGCGGCGCGCGGGCGCGCGGAGCATCCACCACCTCGCCTGCGCTTGCATCCTCGATGTCCTGGAGCGCGCGCTGGGCGTGCTCAGGGCGGACCACGCGCGCAAGACGACCCTCCTCAAACAGGCATAGCCGATGAAGAAGGAACTCAAAGCCTTTCTCTGGCTGGCCGGATGATTCCTGGCGGCCAACCTTATGCCCATGGACTCGGATCGCTTCAGAGGTTCGGTGTTCGAAGCGCTGAGCCTGGTCCGCTGGTACGCGCGCGAGCACGTTCTGCTCTGCCTCGTTCCCGCCTTCTTCATCGCCGGGGCGATCGGCGTATTCGTCAGCCAGGAGGCCGTTCTGAAGTACCTCGGGCCGGCCGCCAACCGCTGGCTGTCC
>JASEHE010000201.1 GCA_030018915.1 Verrucomicrobiota bacterium | reverse complement strand
ACCCCAAGACCGGCCGTTCATTGATGGATCGAACCGTCATCATATGCAATACCTCGTCAATGCCGGTGGCGGCAAGGGAAGCCTCCATATATACGGGAATGGCTCTGGGCGAGTATTATCGGCAGCTCGGTCTCAAAGTATTATTGCTGGCCGACAGCACCTCCCGCTGGGCTCAGGCGTTGCGGGAGGCATCCGCCCGTCTGGAGGAGATCCCCGGCGAGGAGGCGTTCCCCGCCTACCTGGAAAGCCGGATCGCCGCCGTCTACGAAAGGGCCGGGATGGTCAGGCTGCATAACGGCAATTACGGCTCCCTGACCCTCATCGGGAGCGTCTCTCCGGCTGGAGGAAATTTTGAGGAGCCGGTTACCCAGAACACGCTGAAGGTGGTCGGGGCCTTTCACGGATTATCCAGCAGCCGTTCAGACCGGCGGAGGTATCCGGCGATTGACCCCCTTATCTCGTGGAGCCTGTACCTCAACCAGATGGCGGATTTCCTGAATCAGCGGCACCCGCGCTGGACCGAATTGGTGGCGCAGGCTCACGGGTTGATGTTTGACGGTAATTCGGTT
>JASEHE010000200.1 GCA_030018915.1 Verrucomicrobiota bacterium | reverse complement strand
CGACGACGACCGACGAACTCCGCCAGGCCTTCCGCGCCGCGGCCGCCGGCCCGCTCAAAGGCATCCTGGCTGCCGTAGACGAGCCGCTGGTGAGCATTGACTTCAAGGGCGATGCGCACAGCTCCAGCGTGGACCTCCAGTTCACGAGCGTGCTGGGCAGGGAAAAGGGCGACTTTATCAAGGTCGTGAGCTGGTACGACAACGAGTGGGGCTACAGCGTCCGCGCCGCGGACCTCGCCGCGCTGATGGCCTCCAAGCTGTAGTCCCGGATATTTCACGCGGGAGAGCCTCTTTCAAAATGGCCACGGGGCCATTTCTGGACTTTTGAAAGGGCCTCGGGAGCATGAAGTATCCGGGTCAGAACCTCAGCCACTCCTTCGGCGCGTCTCTCAATCGCGGCGCGCGCGCATCCTTCGCCGACAGCGCCGGGTCCTGAACCGGCCACTCGATCCCAACGTCCGGGTCGTTCCACGCCACCGCGCGATCTGACTGCGGATCGTAGGCCGCCGTGCACTTGTACAGAAACGACGCCGAGTCGCTCGTCACCACGAACCCGTGCGCAAAACCCGGC
>JASEHE010000001.1 GCA_030018915.1 Verrucomicrobiota bacterium | reverse complement strand
CACCAATTCCGACCTGCCGATTGTGGCATTGGCGCAACTGTGCCGGGATCGGGCGGACCGCGAAAACGTCTTCGATGAGATCAAGAACCAATGGGGTTGGGCGGGATTCGTTACTCAGGACTTGCATCGTTGCCGCCTCATGGCGCGACTGATCGCCTTGGTCTACAACTGGTGGAACATCTTTACCCGTCTTGCCCATCCCGACCAGCATCTGGAGGCAGCCACCTCCCGGCCTCTGCTGCTCTATGCCGTCGGTCGCCTGGTCACGACTGCCCGGCGCAAGATCATCCGGCTGACCTCCACCCACGCGCTTTCCGAGCAGATCCGCTTGGTTCTCACTCGCATCGGCGGGTTCCTCAACCGTTTGGCGCAAACCGCGGAGCAGTTGAGCATCGAGGCGATCTGGGCCCTCATTCTATCGGCAGCTTTCATCAAATGGCTCCGGGGAAAAGCGCTTCACCCCGTTGCCGAGGATCAGCAGATGGTGCTGAGACTTCTCGGATGAACAAGGCAACTGCTCTTTTTAGGATGAGAGATGTTCCGCGTCCGGTCAAGGACAGGCTCGGGCCACTGTGGCGGCATTCGGCCCCGATGCTCGGGGTCTCGCAGGCCGGCAACTCGGTCAACCCATCCGGAAGGACAATCCGCCGGGCCTCTCGTTATTTCTCCGTCTCCACGCCATTTCATCATTTCACTATTCCAGTATTCCTCTTCCGACGAGGCGACGAATGTGCGGGATAGCGGGAATTGTCAATTTCAGTGGTGAACCGGTGACCGAGGCGACTGTCCGCGTCATGTGCGAAGCGATTCGACATCGCGGGCCCGATGACGACGGTTATCTCGTGGACGGCAACGTAGCCCTGGGCAACCGCCGGCTGTCCATCATTGACCTCTCGGAAAAAGGGAGACAACCCATCTTCAACGAGGACGGAACCCTGGCGATCGTCTACAACGGCGAGATCTACAACTACGCTTCCATCCGCAAGGACCTCGAGTCGCGGGGGCACCGATTCCGATCGGACACCGACACGGAAGTCATCGTTCACGCTTACGAGGAGTGGGGGGAGGAATGCCTGCACCGGTTCAACGGGATGTGGGCATTCGCGATCTACGACAAGCGGAAGCGACAGATCTTCCTGTCCAGAGATCGCTTCGGCGTCAAGCCGCTTTACTACTTCGCCGACAAGGAGCGGTTGATGTTCTGCAGCGAGATCAAGGGATTGCTGACGCAGAACATTCCCAGATATCCGGACGACCGGGTTATCTTCGAGTACCTGGTCTACCAGTTGCTCGACCACAGCGAACGGACCTTTTTCAAGGGCATCCTCCGTCTCCAGCCGGGACACATCATGATGGTGGACTTGGCGCAAGGCGCACATACGATCAAGCGCTGGTATGACCTGCAGCCGCGTCCCATGGAGGGCGAGGACGTGGCCGTGCTGAAGGAGTTGTTTGCCGACAGCGTCCGATTCCGACTGGTGTCGGACGTCCCGGTGGGTTCCTGCCTGAGCGGGGGCATAGACTCCTCCTCGATTGTCTGTGTGATGCGGCAACTGTCGCCGGGGCGCGAGATCAAGACGTTCACGGCCACGTTCCCTGGTTCGCGGATTGACGAGAGCGGGCACGCCCGGGAGGTGGTCCGGCATGCGGGCGCGCAAGGGTTCGACGTCGCGCCCACGCCGAGCGAACTCATCGCGGACTTGCCGGACTTCGTGCGAACCCAGGAGGAGCCGCTGTTCGGCACCAGCGCTTACGCCCAGTATCGCGTCATGAAGCTGGCGCACGAGAGCGGCATGAAGGTCCTGCTCGACGGGCAGGGGGGGGACGAGGTCTTCGCGGGCTATGACCGGTATTTCGGCTTCTTGTTCAAGGATCTCCTGAGACAGTTCCGGCTGCCGAGGCTGATCTCGGAGATGCGCGCCTACCGGCGATTCGCGCGCAAGGCGATACCGTTCCAGGCGCTGGCCTACTCCCTCCTGCCCGCATCCCTGCGCGGGGCGGCGCGGCGGCGCCGGTTTGCGCCATGGCTGAACCGCCGGTTCCTTGACGCCAATGCTCCGGGGCAGGATCCGGAATCACGCATGTGGGAAGCCATGGGGTTCAACGACTTCCTGGCCGAATCAATCCAGTGCTCGTCCATTCCCCAACTGCTCCGGTTTGAGGACAAGAACGGCATGCGCTGGAGCGTGGAGAGCCGGGTTCCGTTCCTGGACTACCGGCTGGTCGAATACGCGCTGTCGCTCCCGCCCGAGCGGAAGATTCGGGACGGGATCGCCAAGCAGGTCTTCCGCGAGGCGATGAATGGGACACTGCCGAGGGGCGTCCTGGAGCGGACCGACAAGATCGGGTTTGCCACGCCGGAGGACCAGTGGCTGCGGACGCCGGCGATCGAGTCGTTCCTGCGCGACGTGATTGGCTCGGCGTCGTTCATGGCGAGGGGGTATTGGGACGCCGGCGCGTTCGCGCGCTTCTTCGACGCCGCTTCGCGCGGCGGGCGGGCGAGCGCTCGGCAGGTGTGGAAGGTCGTGTTCCTGGAGCTTTGGCTGAGGGAGTTCGTGGACTGACTCGTTGGCGTCTTGTGTTCCCCGAGTGGGGGACGGGGTGTTGGAAGAATCGGGGGGGTGTTGGGAAGAGGACGTTGCGGACGGGCATGGTTCAACGGTTCAGCAGTTCACGTCTGTCTGGCCGCGTGATCGTCCAGCAACGCGCTAAACCCGCGGTTTCGCAAAGCCCATTCAATCACCTCGGCTTCCTCCTCTTCGGCATCAGCCGAATGGGTTCTGTCTTGCGGATGGTGCGCGCGGGCGCGCCCATCACCAGCGTCTGCCTCGGCACGTTCTTCACCACAACCGAACCCAGCCCGACAAAGGCGTCCCGCCCGACCTTGACGTGCTCGCGCAGCGTCGCCGACGGCGCCACCCAGACGTAGTCGCCGATTCGGGCGCCGCCGCCGAGCATGGCGTTGGCGATGACAAGGCTGTGCCGGCCGATGCGGACATTGTGCGCGACATGGACCAGGTTGTCCACGCGCGCGCCGCGCCGAATCCGCGTATCGCCCAGGGCGCCGCGGTCAATGCAGGTGTTTGAGCCGATCTCCACGTCGTCCTCAATGACGACGCCGCCGAGATGTGGGAACTTCTCCCATTCGCCCTTTTTGTTCTGCTGGTAGCCGAAGCCGTCCATCCCGATCACCGTGCCGGCCTGGATCACGACGTTCCGGCCGATCCGCGTGCCGGCGGCGATGTGGACATGGCCGTGGATGACCGTGCCTTGGCCGATCCTGCAGCCGGCCGCCACGTAGCAGAAGGGCCCGAGATAAGTGTCCTGGTGCACCTTGGCCCCCGATTCAATAACCGCTGTGGGGTGCCGCCCGCGGGGTGGCGGACTGCCGAAGAACTTCTTCACCACCCGAAGAAACGCCAGCCGGGGATCCGCCACCGTAACAAGCGTCTTGCCGCGCAGCGAGCGCTTCAAGTCGGGGGTGACGGCCTCGGGCTTGCAGAACACAATGCCGGCGCGGGTCTTGAGAATCAGGCGCGCGGCCTGGGGGCCGGTCTTGCCGCAGAATGTTATTGCCCGCGCGTCGCGGGCCTCGTTGATGGCGGCCGGGCCTGAAAGGCTCCGGCGCTTCGGGCCGACTACTCCGAGCACGTTAGGGCCGCACAAGGCAAGGATATCCGTCAATGTCACCGATGCGTCGTTCCGCATGCATTGTCTCCGCGTGAAGGCGTCATTGAGAACTATCGTACTATCGTAACCGGATTTCAGAATAACCACAAAGGAGGACAAAGTCCACAAAGGAAAGGGGAGAGATAATGGGCTGCCGGGTTTGTTGCTCGTCGTGGCGGCGACGTGTCATACCCCCCCCTCATCATTGAGTTCAACCACCCGTTGTGCCGACCCCGGAGCAGCGGACGAACCGGCCACGCGCCCTGCCTTCGCAGACGACTTATCGCGTCCAATTGCTTGCTTCCGCGGCCTGTTTCGGATAACGTGCCACCGTAGAGTCTTGAGCGTAAACGATTCGTCTGCCGCTTCCGTTCCAGTATCTGTGGAATCGGTAGAGAGAGCACTCTGAACGGCGCAGGTCGGTCATGTTAATCAAGCTTGGGAAGAAGCGGTTGGGGGACTACCGCGGCCTGGTCATGAAGGCTGACGAGGGATTGCATGAGCAGGTAGCCGCGGTTGTTCGAGAGGCGGTCGCGCAAGGCGGGTCGATCCTCGACCTGGGCGCGGGCGAGGGGGCATTTTCGGCGCGGCTGAGCGACATGGGATACCGGGTGACCGCCTCGGACCTGGATCCGCAGGCACTCAAAGCGGCAGGGGTGGAATTCGCGCGATTGGACTTCAATGACGAAGACGCGTTCGGTCGTTTTCTGGGAGAGCACCGGCAATCCTTTGATGCCGTGTGCGCTCTGGAGGTGATCGAACACATCGAGGATCCTTGGCGGTTTGTCCGGACTGTCCGTGATTTCTTGAGACCCGGGGGCAGAGTATTCATTACCACACCCAACATCGCCTCGTGGCTTTCTCGGGTGGTGTTCCTGCTTCAGAGCCGCTTTCACCAGTTCGGGCCGGATGACCTCTCGTACGGGCACATTGCGCCGATCTCTCCCGGTCAACTGCGGCTCCTTCTGGAGAGGGAAGGCTTCCTGGATGTGTCCGTGAAACCTGCGGGAACCCTGCCCCCATTGTACTTCGACTCACTCGCGATGACCATTGTCTCGCTGCTGGCCTTGCCCTTGCGCCCCTTCCAAAAGGGCCTGTTGGACGGCTGGTGTCTGTTGGCTGCCGCGAGGAAAGCGTGAACATCTTCCTGATTCCTTCCTGGTACCCGAGCGAGGCCCATCCGTTTGTGGGTTCCTTCACGCAGGAGCAGGCCCATCTCTTCGCCGAGCTCTACCCGGACACCCAGGTGGTCGTTTCCGTGGTCGGATCAATAGACGCGCATTTGTCGGTCCTGAGCCCGTGGGCCTGGCCGCGGGCGTTGGCGAAACTGGCGCGGCAGGCCCGTTTTGCCGAGGTCGCGGACGGCAATTTCATCGAATGGCGCCGGGCAGCCCCGCAGTGGACATTCTTCCTGGGAGGCTTCGGGCCGGTGATCCGGGGGCACCGGCGGAATTTCGAGTTGGCCCGGCAGCGCTTTGGAGCCATGGACGTGATCCACGCCCACGTGGCGTTTCCCGGCGGCTGGGCGGCCATGGAAATCGCTCGCGACTCCGGTGTCCCCTTCATGATCACGGAGCACATGAGCCCCTTCCCGTTTCCTGCGTTCTGCATGGGCGGCCGGCTGTCGGCCCGGATCCGGCGGCCCATGGAGGCGGCCCGGGCGATCGTCGCGGTGTCTCCCTGGCACGCCGAACGGATCGCTTCCTTCGGGTTGCCCAAACCGGTGGCGGTTCCTAACGTGGTGGACGAACGGGTCTTCCGGCCGATCCCGGCGGGGACACGGGACGATGGCCCTTTTCGTTTCCTGACAGTGGGCGGGATGATCCCCCAGAAGGGCATCCCCGATCTGCTGCGGGCCGCGCGGGAAGTGGCGGCCGCGCGGCCCATGGTCCGGTTCCGGATCGCGGGGACAGGGCCCAATTTGAACGCCTATCGCCGCCTTGCCCGGGAACTGGGTGTAGCCGGGCAGGTCGATTGGCTCGGCGCCGTGCCGCGCTCAGACATGCCGGACGCCTACGCCGGCAGCGATGCAGTGGTCGTCAGCAGCCGGCACGAGTCGTTCAGCGTGGTCTGCGTGGAGGCGATTGCCTGCGGCAAGCCCGTGGTGGCTACCCGGTGCGGCGGTCCGGAGTCCATCCTGACTCCGGCGTGCGGCATACTGGTCCCGGTGAGCGACATTGCCGGCTTGCGGGACGCGATGCTGAAGATGATCGGTGACCGTGAAGCCTTCCGTCCGGAGCAGGTCCGGGAGTGCTTCATGGGACGCCTCTCCCGGGAAGCCGTGTTGGGCCGGATCCGGGAGATGTACCAGCGCGTGGCCGGCGGAGAGAGAGTCGTGGGACAGGCCTGATCTTGTCTGGAAGTCGGGCAGGATCCGTGGCCGAGGTTGCGCCTCCGGCCCCTGTCACGCACTCGACCAACAACTTGTTCTGCGCGAAAAGTCTTGAGCGAGATGTGCCTTTTGTGGTTACTCGGGGGGCTGGGCAAGGACTCCCAGGGCAATCACGAGAGGCGCAAGAAGTCTCCACAATAGAATGCACAATCACTTGTCGGCGCCGAGAATACTGATGGTGATGCCGAAGTACGGACCAGGTCCGGAGCCGTACTACAACTACATATTCCCGCTGGGGCTGGGGTACGTCTCCGCGACGCTCAAGAAAGCGGGCCATGCCGTTGATTGCGTCAACTTGAATCATGAGCGGGGGGGCACCGCCACGATCCTTGAGCGCGCGTTGGCCCGGGCGTCATTCGACGTGGTCATGACCGGCGGCACTTGCCTGGACTTCCTGGGGGTCGAGGCCATCGTCCGCGCGGTGCGTCGGTATGCCCCAGGGGCGAAGATCGTCGTCGGGGGCCTGCTTGTGACCGGCGAACCCGATGTCGTCATGCAGGCGCTCGCTCCCGACATCGGTGTGATCGGCGAAGGCGAGCAAACCGCGCTGCAACTTGTCGAGCACTTGGGCGGAGACGCGGATATCTCCGACATCAACGGCATCATGTTCAGGGATTCAGGAGGGGACTTGGTTGCCACGCCGCCCCGGGCGGCTATGGACGACATCGACCCCTTGCCGCACCCCGATTTCGAGGGATTCGGCTTTGATGAGCGCCTAGAGCATACGTGGTGTAACGACTACCACCCCTGGAGCGTCTTCGACTTCCCCAGGCCGTATCCCATCCTGGGCAGCCGTGGCTGCCCGTTCAACTGCACGTTCTGCTGGCATCCGGAGCGGCATCGGGCCCGCTCCATCCCGAGCATCATGGAAGAAGTACGCGTCGCGGTTGCCCGATTCCGGGTCAACTACCTGGCCATCTATGACGACTGCTTCTCGGCGCGGAAGGAGAGACTGCAGGAGTTCTGTCGGGGTATGGAAGCGTTGCGCGCGGAGACCGCCATGGACATCCGTTGGTCGTGTTCGTTGATGGTCAACATTGTGGACCGGGGGCTGCTCACGATGCTGAAATCCGCGGGGTGCGCGGCCATCGGTTACGGCTTCGAGAGCTACAGCCGGAAGGTTCTGAAGAGCATGCGCAAGCCCATTACGCCGGAGCAGATCGATAAAGCTTTTCGAGAGACAACCGGGATGGAGATCACCGTGCAGGGAAACTTCATCTTCGGCGATGTGGCGGAAACACATGAGACGATTCGGGAGACGCTCGACTTCTGGCGATCGAGTGCGAGGGGCCAGATTGACCTCGGATTCATTCATCCCTTTCCCGGGAGCGCCATCTACCGACATTGCCTGGAAAAGCGCATTATCGCCGACAAGTTGGACTTCATCCGGAACAAGATTCCTGCGAGTCTGTACAACCATTTCAACATGACCGATGCAATGACGGACAGGGAGATCCAAAGGTTGTACTCGACGCTACTGGAGTTGACTAGCCGGCACATGCCTTTCGTCCGGCCCCGACGGCTCGCGCGATCCGCGCGTGGCCAAGGAGGCTACGAGATGACGGTGGATTGTCCGTTCTGCCGAAAGGAGAACCAGTACGGCAACACCGGGATTCAAAACCGACTCACCTACGGGTTCTACGTGGTTTGTCGCTCGTGCGCGATGAGGATGGTGGTCGTGGGGTCTCTGCAGAGTCTGGCGCAGTACCCGGCAATCTATCCGACACTTCGGAGGATTCGTCAGCTCGGGCGCGCGGTGGCACGGTGGCTCCGAGCACGACGGCAGGACTGAGACGGTGACGGACGGGCTATGGGGTGGGATGCGTTCTTCCGAGAGATCGCAGGATCCACTGCGCAAGGCCAAGGAGTTGCCGGTAGAAACGATGCAGGGCGGCTCGGATTCCGGGGATGAGGGTGATGGTTGAGAGCAAGGCTCGGAGGGGCGCCACGGCGGGCGATTTGACCATGAAGTCGCTGAGCAGAATCCCATTGAGCCACGCGGGCGCCCGCAGGCGCGGGCTTATCCAAACGAGGCAGGAATTGACGTAGAACACGAAGTAGGCGTAGGTGGGGCGGATGTCCTGCTGGTAGCGCTTGTCAAGATCCTGGCTGTGGCTGCCAACGTGTCCGTCCGCCACGGCGCGCTCGGTGAGCTTTGTGCCGGGGAAGAAGGCGAGGGAATAGAGGCTGAACGTGGCGGGCCGCGGCAGCGCAATCATGAGGCGCGCACTCTCCCGCCAATCGTCCGGGGTTTCGTAGGGATTGTCGAGAATGAAGCCGTAGTCGGCGCGCACGCCCTGATCGTAGAATCCGTTGATGATCCGTGCCGCGCCCAGCACTACGTCCGGGCTCACGGCACGGTGGTAGATTTCGGTCAGAATCCGCCTGGATCCGCTCTGTACACCCATCGCTACCTACCGCAGCCCGTTCCGGGCCAGGATCGTGATCTTCTCCTCGGTCACGTGTCTTGGGATGGCGTTGATGTTGAAGGTGACCCGCAACGCGTTCTTGAGGAACGAGGAGATATCCTCCAGTTCGCTCGGCTCGCGGGCGAGCAGGTCGTCATCGTTGAGCCACACGTGATCCAGGCCGGGAAGCTGCGACAGGTGGCTTTGCAGTTCCGCTTTGACGCGGCCGGCCGAGGTCACGCGATACCACCGCGCGCCCGCCTGTCGCGCCATGGCGTGGTAGAGAGAGTTCGAGCAGTACGTGCAGGCCATGTTGCAGCCCCGCTGGCTGTAGAACAGGAGAGCATCCGACCGAAACAGTTCTCGCTTAGCTGCCGGTGCGGACGGAATGCGGACCATGGTGCGACCCGGGCGGGCGCCGGGCGGGTTCTCGCGCAGCACGAAACTGCGCGCAAAGCGGTAGTCGGGGAAGGGCAGATCGTCCAAGTCCCGGACGAACCAGCATTCGACGGGGAGGATCTTCTCCGAGCCCTTGTTGAACCCGATGTTGGCAATGTCGGAGGCATCCCGGTTCCCCTCGCGGATGCGTTCGTGGAGTTGGCGGAGAGGCTCTTCGCCCTCGCCGACGCAGACATAGTCGAAGTCATCGAGCGATTCCCGGGGCAAGGCGGTGGGATGGATACCGCCACCGATTGTCGGGATCCGCTGCTCTTGCCGAATACGCCGAACCGGGGGCATGAGGGTGCGGACGTCCTGACTCATCAGGGAGAACCCGACCAGGTCCGATGAGCGGATCAGGGCCAAAACGCTCTCGATGTGCGCGCGGGTCAGGGCCGGCAGGGGTGATCCAGGCAGATCGCCTGGACGGGGACTTGGCTGTCCTCCAGATAGGCCACAAGCGATTTCACGCCGATCTCGTGCAGCGCATGGCCCGTCGTGATGAGCGTGATCATGCCAGCCCTTCCTGTGACGCAGCGGTTCTTTTGACTCGAGGAACTAAACCACATGCCGCCACACCTGCGCAACTCGGAACAACCGAATGCTGAGAGCTTGCGGTGCGCCCGCGCATCTCCTATGTTCCCGACATGGACCTTTCCCTGCTCCAAGGACTTGGGTTGGAAGTCTCGCGGACGCCGCGATGGCCGGGTCTCCCGCATCGGTTTCGCGAGCCCGACAACCTGTACGCGCTTCGCCCGGATGTAGCGCCCGAATCTCTTGATTTCCTTGTGGACGAAGACCTCCTGGAAACCAGGTACTACCCGATCCTACTTCAGGAATGGTGGTTCTCGCTGAAGCCCGGCGGCCGGGCCATCATCCGGAGTCCTGCTTCTCCGCGCGACTTCGGCCGGAGGTTTCCCGCTGCGCGGGCCAAGTTCGAAATCGAGCGCGGCGGCGAGCATGTGGTCCTTCGCAAGTGGGCAAAGGCGCTTGCCGATTCGGACTCGATGGAGCGGTGGACTTTCGGCATTCCGACGAACTACTCCCGTCCGGCCTGGCTGGAGCGCTGCGTGGAGTCCATTTACGCGCAGGGCATACTGCGGTTCGAGGTCATCATCTGCGGAACGTATGGGGGCCGCTTGCGCAACAACCTGCGGCACATCGAGTTCAAGGAGAGGGACGACCTCGGTTGGATCACGCGCAAAAAGAACATCATCTGCTCCGAGGCCCGCTATGAAAACATCGCCGTCATGCACGACCGGATCGTGCTGGACCCCGATTGGCATGCCGGGATGAAACGGTACGGCGACTACTTCGAGATGCTCTCCTGCCGTATCCGCAACGAGCGAGGGGAACGGGAGACGGACTGGATGACGTGGGGCGGCCCGCTGTTTCTCAACCGCCGACTGGGGTTGCTCGAGTATGGCGACTGGGATCCGTATGTCTACGTGGACGGCGGGTTTTGCGCGTTGAAGAAGCGCGTATGGGCGCGGGCGCCGTGGGACGAGGACTACTTCTGGGGTGAAGGCGAGGATATCGTCCTGGCCCACCGGATGACGAGGGAAGGGGTGGTCATCCGGTTCAACGGCTTGGCGGGGTGCCTGAGCCTGTCCAGCAAGGGTCGCATTCCGGTCCACCGGATGGATCCGGCCCTTCGGGGCCCGCGCCCGGTGACGCTGGGACCGTACACGGCCCGCTGCTTGGCCGACGACGGGTTCAGGCTGCTGATGGACGTGCTGAGGGCGCTCCGCCTGTACCGTTCGCTCCAGACACTGTCGCGGTGGCTGCGCCGGCGTATTGACAAGGACCGGTAACTCTGATTCCATCGCTCTATGCAGGTTCTGGCGCACAGAGGCTCCTGGCGGAAGGCGTCCGAAAAGAACACATTGGAGGCTTTCCGGCGGTCGTTTGCCATGGGTTTCGGGATCGAGACAGACGTGCGGGACCGCCTGGGTGAACTAGTGATCTCGCACGATCCGGCATCGCGTGAGTCCCCGAGCTGGGACGCGGCACTCGGACTGTACCGGGACCAGGGGCGCCGCGGCGCGCTGGCCATCAACATCAAGGCGGATAGTCTTCAGGAATTGCTGGCGGACTCGCTGCGCCGCCACGGCATCGACAACTACTTCGTGTTCGATATGTCGGTCCCGGACACGGTTCTCTATGCCGCGCGCGGTGTGCGTTTCTTTACACGCCAGAGCGAATACGAGCGCGAGCCGCCGCTCTACGATCACGCCGCCGGTGTATGGATTGACGGGTTTCAAACGGATTGGTTTTCGGCGGAGGATCTGCGCGGGCACCTGGCCGCAGGCAAGGATGTATGCGTGGTTTCGCCGGAGATCCACGGGCGGAATTGCGGCCGGGTCTGGGCCACGCTGAAGGGGCTGGCCGGTGCGTGGGCCTGTTCGCTGATGCTGTGTACGGACCGCCCGGAAGCAGCGGAGGCGTATTTTCGTGACTAAGATTCGCGCGATCATCTTCGACATGGATGGCGTGCTGATCGACGCGCGTGAATGGCACTTCGAAGCGCTCAACCGCGCCTTGGGCCTCTTCGGGCTGGAGATCAGCCGCTACGACCACCTGACCACGTTCGACGGGCTGCCCACGCGGAAGAAGCTTCAACTGCTCTCGCTGGAGAAGGGTCTTCCGCCGGCCCTTCACAGCTTCATCAACGAGATGAAGCAGATCTACACCATGGAGATCGTGCACGCCCGCTGCAAGCCCGTCTTCTGCCACGAGTTCGCCCTGTCGCGGCTGCGGCAGGATGGTTATTCGCTGGTCGTGTGCTCCAACGCGGTGCGGGCCTCGGTGCGGGTCATGATGGAGAGGGCGTGCCTGCTGCCCTACCTGGAGTTCTTCCTGTCGAACGAGGACGTCGAGCGCGCGAAGCCGGACCCCGACATCTACAACAAGGCGATCGCGGCCCTGAAACGGAAGCCCGAGGAATGCCTCGTGGTCGAGGACAACGAGAACGGCGTCAAGGCGGCCCTGGCAAGCGGATCCCATCTCATGAAAGTCAACGGCGTGCAGGACGTGCACTACGCTGCGATCAAGCAGCGGATCGCGGAAGCCGAGGGGCAAGCGCATGCTTAGTATCCTCGTTCCCATTTGCGGCAAGACGCGATTCGACAACGAAGCGTTCGGCTATCCCAAGCCGCTGATCGAGATCCGCGGCCGGCCGATGATCCACTACGTCATCGAGTGCCTGGGCCGCATCCGGGCGCCGAAACGATTCATATTCCCCGTCATGGAAGAGGACTGTCTCCAGTACCACCTGGACGACGTGCTGCGCCTGCTGATGGGCGAGTCGGGCGCGGTGATCCGCTTGGCCAAGCGGACTGCGGGCGCCGCCTGCACGGCCCTCCTGGCCATCGAGCACATTGACAACGCGGACAGCCTCCTCATTTCGAACAGCGACCACGTGATCCTGGACGACCTGAACCGTATCCACGAGGAGTTCGCGCGCCGGGACGTGGACGGTGGCGTGGTGTGTTTCGATTCGGTGCATCCCCAGTGGTCCTTCGTGCGGATCGACGAAGGCGGCGGGATCGTGGAAGCGGCCGAGAAGCGGCCGATCAGCCGCAACGCCGTTGCCGGGCTCTACTATTTCAAGCGTGGGGCGGATTTCGTTCGGTGCGCCATGGCGTCCATCCGGAAGGATGCCAGGGTGAACGGGCACTTCTACGTGTCGTCGGCGCTCAACGAGATGGTGCTGGAGGGGCGGCGGCTGGAGGCGGTGCGCATCGACAACGCGAACTATCACAACTTCTACGAGTCGGGCAAGATCAAGGAATTCGAGCGAGCCCCGCAGGGCGCGGCGGACCGGCCGAAGGCGGCCGCGGGGGTGGCGGCATGAAGGTTGGCCGGCTAGAGGACATGGTCAACGGCTGGTTCGCGGGGGACTTCTCTCCGACGCTGCTGGCGACCGGGGCGGCCGAGGCGGCCGTGCAGGTCTTCCGGGCCGGCGCGTACAAGTCCAGGCACCACCACAGGGTGGCCACTGAAGTGACCGTGATCGCCCGGGGCCGGGCCCGGATGAACGGGGTGGTCTACGGTCAGGGAACGATCATCGTGATCGAGCCGGGCGAGGCGACGGATTTCGAAGCGATCGAGGACGCCACCACATTTGTCGTGAAGATCCCCGGCGCCTCGAACGACAAGTACGAAGGGGAGCCGGAAGCGTGAAGCTGAACATCGTGATGCCGATGGCCGGCCGGGGGAGCCGTTTCGCCGAGGCCGGCTACCATCTTCCCAAACCGCTGATTCCAGTGCACGGGAAGCCGATGATCCACGTGGTGGTCAACAACCTGCGTCCATCCCGCCCGCACAGGTTCATCTTCCTCTGCCGGCAGGAGCACCTCGATGAGTTCGGGATGCGCGAGCAGTTGGCGGCCATGGCTCCGGGCGCGGACATCCTGCCGGTCGAAGGCGTTACCGAGGGCGCGGCCTGCACGGTGCTGCTGACCAAAGCGCTCATTGACGGCGGCGAGCCGCTCATGATCGCCAACAGCGACCAGTGGGTGGATATCCGGATCGACGACTACCTGGCGGCCATGGATCTGGAGGGGGCGGACGGCTGGATCATGACGATGTGGTCCGACGATCCCAAGTGGTCGTATGTCCGATTCGATCCGGCCGGCGGGGTCGCCGAGGTCGTGGAGAAGAAAGTCGTTTCCCACGAGGCGACCGTTGGCATCTACAACTTCGCTCGGGGGCGGGACTTTGTCGAGGCTGCGGAGGATATGATCCGGAAGAATCTTCGGGTGAACAACGAGTTCTACGTTGCCCCGTGCTACAACGAACTCCTTGCGCGCGGCATGAAGCTCGGGATCTACAACGTCGGCAGGGAATACGACGGCATGTACGGGATGGGAATCCCGTCGGACTTGCGAAAGTTCGAGGGGTTCACCGTGTCCCGCAAGGCCACGGCGTTCCGGAGGCCGTCCGCATGACGGCAGGCCCCGGCCTTCCTCGGGCCTGCCACGGGCGCGTTTGACGGGCGCCGGTGATGAGGCGGGCTCAACTCACGCTGGCTGTCCGCCCCGGCGGCTCAACACGACGGCCGCCTCAAGCACCTTCTGGACGTGGCGCTGCCAGGTGTAGTCGCGCAGCGCGCGCTGGCGCCCGGCTGCGGCCATGGCGGCTGCCTCGTGAGGCCGGGCCAGGTAATATCGGATCTTTTCGACCAGGTCCTGCTTGGTCGTGAACGTGGCGATTTCCCGGCCCACGTCGAAAAGGCCTGCGATCTCCTCGTTATGCTCGGTCAAGAGGAACCCGCCGGACATGGTGATCTCCATGTCGCGCAGCTTCATGGAGCGCGGCGCCCGGCGAAAGTCGCACATGCCGGGACCCACGCCGCCCGCGAAGCTCAAGTTGATCCGGCTGAGGTTGAACAGGCGGAGGAGTTCCTGGGACGAGACGGGCGGGGCAAACACCTGGCGCAACCGGCCCAGGTGGCCGAGGTGCCAGAGCGTGGTCGAAACCCGCGTTTCCAAGGCCATGCCCCGGGGGGCGAGCCAAATCACCGCGAGCCTGTGGATCACTTCCGCCGGCCGGGTCGGCCAGCCTCGGCCGCACACCCGCATCTCCAGCCCGGCCCGGACCGCATGCAGCAGGAACTCCTCCCGATACCCGATGTTGGCCCCGACGAAGGATGCCGCCACGGACTTCGCCTCATCCAGGGGTCGGTAAATCTCGGGATTGCCGCCGAATGGCGTGTAGAAATGACGGGCGCCCTCCCGTTCGTAGTTCGGGATGGCCGCCCGGTTGTTGGTCCAGTTGATATCGCAGAGGTTCACCAAGCGTCTGTTGAGCGAGAAGGCGGTGACATCGTCGCAGTGATAGTTGACTGTAGGGATGCGCAGCGCGCGGATGGCTCGCAGGGTATCGGCCTCCATGATCCGGCCGTCCGTGGCCCCGAAAAAGACGTCGACCGGGTTCGCCGCATGCGCCGCGCGGACGGCTTCGGTCAGGTCCGTATTCTTCCGGCGCTTGAGGGCGGGGGTCCACCGGCCGCCTTCCAGGGGATAGGGCAGGGCCCAGCGGAAGACGACCACGTCGTCGGCTGCGGTCCGGAGGGCGGCCAGGAAATCCCGGACCACCCACATGTCCATCTCCGCCAATTTGCCGATGGGGATCTCATAGTCGGGCAACGCGCAGAATACTCGCATGGGCAACCTCGAAACTGCGGAGAGGATAAGCGCAATCGTCCGAGAGTCAAACGGAAACGCGGCTTGACCTGGCTCTTTGCGGGCGTCTATAGTCCGCGTCCATGCAGCCTGCGGGCGAATTTTCCAAGCGCCTGGGGCCCTGGGGCTTCGCGGCGCTCGTGGGAGTCCTCTTGGTCGCCGTGTTCTGGGATATCCTCGCATCCGACCGGGTGCTCTATCCACTGGTGGACGGTTCGCCCATTTTCCCTCTCAACTATTCTCAGGCAATTCGCGACGGCTTCACGGGAGGATGGGGAGGGGAACTCGTGGGGCAAGGGTGGGAAGCCGCGCCACTATGCCCGGCCAAGCTACTGGCGGCGTTTCTGCCCCCCATGATTCAGCACACGCTGGGCTACATGTTGGACTTCATCTTGCTCGCTGTTGCCACAGTCTACTTCCTTCGGGGTCGGGGGCTGTGCGGATGGGCAACGTTTCTGCCGGGCCTGGCCATGGGATTCTCCGGCTACACGTTCACGCTCATCTCCGCGGGGCACCGTGAGTTCTGCGACATGATGCCGTTTGCCGTGTTCACGCTGGCTTGCCTGGACCGGGCCGTTACGCGGCAGTCGGTATTCTACGTGGCGTGGGCGGGGCTGGCGGCAGCCTTTGGCGTGGTGAGCCAACCTGACGTCATGGGGTTGTTCGGATTGCTCACCATCGTCTATGGCAGCTTCCTCCTGATCCGTCAGTGGATGAATCATCCGGACACCCGAAAGGGACTGCTTGTCACGGTGCTCCTGGGCGGGTTGGTGGCGAGCGCCTGTTTTGCGGCCGTGGCGCTATCCGGCAAAGCGTTCCTGACCCGCGTGGTATCGGCTCGCGCGGTCGTCCGAGGTGAGACGTCCGAGCAGAAGTGGATCTTCGCGACCAACTGGAGCTTGCCCCCAGAGGACATGGCCGAATTCCTGGTCCCGTGCGTGTTCGGGGTCCAATCGGGCGATCCGAAAGGGCCCTACTGGGGCCGCCTGGGACGTCCGTTCGGCTGGGATCGCCACCGCCAGGGGATGGTGAACTACCGGCAGCACACGGTCTACCTTGGCGGCATTCAGCTGGTCTTCGCGGCGTACGCGTGTGTGTGGGCGGCGCGCCTCAAAAGGCGCAAGGGTTCAGGGTTCGGGGTTCAGGCGCAAGAGGGCGGTGAGGCGTGGGACGGGCGTGATGTTAACTTGGGTGAGGAACATTGGGACAGGCGGGCGCAGGCGTGGTTCTGGGCGGTTGTGGCCGTGGCGTGCGCGACGCTGGCCCTCGGCCGGCACTTCATCGTTTACCGTTT
Organism: Verrucomicrobiota bacterium; assembly: GCA_030018915.1. Taxonomy (GTDB): domain Bacteria; phylum Verrucomicrobiota; class Kiritimatiellia; order UBA8416; family SLMC01; genus JASEHE01. The sequence goes on along the minus strand of JASEHE010000001.1, from coordinate 86,209 downwards.
TTTCTACCTGCTTCCGTACCTCTCCATGATTCGATGTCCCGTGAAGTTCGTCCACCTGGTCGAGGTGGCCGTGGCGATTCTGTTTGCCTTTGGGTTGTCCGCGTTCGTCGCGGATCTGCGGATGGCGGGTCGCTCGCTTGACCGGGACATCAAGGGGAAGGTCGTCCCAGCGGTCGCTTCCGCCGGACGATCCGCGTCGCGCGCCTTGCTGTGGTTCGGAGTGGGCTGCGCTGCGCTGGCCCTGCTGTTGTGGATAGGCGCGGGCCTGGTGAGATGGAACAAGAGCGTCTTTCACGCCTATTGGCGCAGCCTGGGCCGCGGCTTCGAGCCCTATTTCGACGTGATGATGGCCAATATGACCGGCGCCTTTGTTCACGCGGGCTTCGTGATGCTCGCGGCGGGAGCGGCTTTTCTTCTGGGACGCTTCTTCCTCGGACGGAAGTCAGTCCACACCTTGGTGGTGGCGGGGCTGGTTCTGGTCGTGTCTCTGGATATCATTTCCGTCAGCCGCCGCTACATCCCGATCGGCGACATTCGCCCCTGGTACGCCCCCAATCCCGTGACGGACCGGATTCAGGCGGACCCTCCGTCGCGCGTGTGGTCCCTCTTCGATCTTGACCCCCGAATATTCACGAGCCGAAACTGGTTCTTCGGCAGCTTTCTCGTCCGTTCCATTCCGCTTTTGCCGCTCGGCGAGAATATGGGACAGTCGCAAGACTGGCCGGACGACTACAAGGCGTTCTTCGGCGCGCTCCAGAAGGAGCCTCTTCGGCTGTGGAGCCTGACCAACTCGCGATTCCTGGTCGGGCCCAGACAGAGGATGAGTCAGTTCGCCGGTCACTCGGAGTTCGAGCCGGCGCTGACGTTTGACGCGGTCGGAGCCCGGGTCGTGCCGACCGAAGGCGCGAAAGGACAGGACGCGCTGGTTCGGTTCAACCGGGCGCTGCCCAGGGCGCTGGTCTATCACGCATGGGATCAAATGTCTGCCGAGGAGGCATTGGCCACGCTACCCAAGCGGGAGTGGAATCCCTGGAAAAGCGTCTTGGTCAGCGGCGGACTACCATCGCGCCAGTCGGCGCTCGTGCCTTCACAGGCCCAGATCGTGGGATACCGAAGCAACCGGGTGGCGATCGAGGTGGATGCGCCGGAGGACGGCGTACTGCTGCTCAACGACAAGTACGATCCAGACTGGGTGGCGCGCGTGGATGGGGTGAAGAAACCGTTGCTGCGGTGCAATTACATCATGCGCGGGGTGCAGGTGTCGGCAGGCAAACACAGGGTGGTCTTCACGTATTATCCGTGCCTGGCTCCGTTCCTGATCAGCCTGGGCGCGTGCGTGGCGATGCTGGTATGGACGGCGGCGCGGCTCGCGCGCCATCGCAGGCAAGAGACAGAAAAAGCTTCGCGGAAAAACAACAAGTCGGCTAAAGCATGACGCAGACGGCGAATAGGGCGGAAGGCGGCGGTAGTTCCGAAATGCCGCCCTCCCAGGACACGGCTTTCGCAAAGGCGTCCTTCCACCGGTTCCAGTCCGTTCTGGGACGGATGAATGAGAAGCGATGCGGAGCGCTGGCCGTCCTGGCGATCGGCGCGCTGATCTTGATACTGCAGAACAACAAGCACGGATTCGAAAAGGGGCACCACGGCTACATCTCCTCGCACGGCTGCGCGATCGCCGCCAACCTGTCGCTGAAAAAGCATCTCTTCATGTACGATTTTGTCACGAAGAACGAAGCGGGAACGATCGAGTGCTCGGGCTACAACCGTTTTTCCCACCTCAGCTACCTGGCCGCGCGAATCGGGATGGCGCTGGCCGGGGACAATCTGGCTTTGCAGATCCACTTGGCGCGGCAAGTCATGAACTTATTCTTCATCGGCGCCATGCTCTGCGTATTCCTCTCGGTCTGGGAACTGTCCAGGAACGCGTTTACGGCCCTGACCGTAGCGGGGATCAGTTTTTCACCTATGCTGATGGTCTACTATAACGACATGATTTTCAACGAAACGCCGGCCCTGTGCGGGCTGACCCTGACGCTGTACGGGGTGGTCGTGCATGCCGTGCATGGGCGTGCTCGGCAGTTGTTCGTGAAGTCACTGCTGGGCGTGTGGCTGGGTTTTCAGGCATTCGCCGTGCTCCTGGTCTACATCGTCGCCGGCGTGCTCAAGGATGCCTGGGAAACACGGTCGCTCACGCGGTGGCTGAAAGGGCCGTGGCTGGCGCTGGGGCTGGCCACGCTGCTGTTCGCCGCCTTCTACGTCGGTCTTAATCTGGTGAACGAGCATATCGCGACCGGGAAGCCGTTCAGCGAAATGAGCACGATCAAGGCGGCCAAGTACCGGGTGGGACAGGACGAGTCGTTCAACCAGCAGACCAAGGCGGCGCTGGACCTGTTCTGGGGGCAGCAGGTCGAGCGGATGGAACATATGGTGAAGCCGCAGCTTTTTGCCAAGGCCTTGGACTTCCGGCATCTTGGGGTCATCCTGCTGGTCGCTTTCGTCGCCAGCCTGATCCTCTTCCGGCAGCGCCGGCCGGTTCTCCTTGTCTTGTGGCTCAGCGGCATTGTCTGGGCGATGCCGATGAAGCACTTTGTGACCTTCCACGATTTCCAGACCGTTTTCTACGTTGGCATCCCTATTGCCTTCTATTACGTCGCCTTCTCGTTGGCGAGCCGAGCCGGCAACTTGGCGGGTTTCCTTTCGGCGGCGTTCGCCTTGGCGGTATTCGTAGGCAGTTTTGTCCAAGTGAACAATTTCAAGGGATCCTTCTGTATGCTGGTCAACCCGGTGACGCAGGATTGCCAGGTGATCAGGGGAATCGTGGGGCGCGGGAAGATTCTGGCGACGGATGGCCCCCGCGAAGACGTCTGCATCGGTGGGCTGGCCCCGGCGTACTACTTCTCCGGCAACTACTTCGGATCGGTGACGAATGCCGATTACGTCCTGTCGCGGAACCCCAGATACAACCCGGCGCTCCTGACTCCAGGCAACAGGCACACGTTCCTGTTCCTGAACGTGGATGGCCTGGCCAGCCCGCCGCATTTGAAGGCGACCTCGGTCTGCAAGGTTTACCAGAAGGACGCCTATGTGCTTTACGAAAAAGCGCCCTGCACGGAGCAGGACCTGCGGAACCGGTTCTACCTCATGACGCTTCCCGAGGAGCCGGGAATCTTCCGGCCTGGCGCCGGCGCTCTCAAACCGGCCACCATGGAATTCGACTGGAAGCAGCGGGGATTCCCGCATCGCGGCGGCATGGCCGCTGTGGTGAGACTACCGGACGGCCCGGTCTCATACGTGAGGACAGGGCAGACCTCGCCGGACGATCAGAAACTGTGGGAGGTTCAGTTCCAGATCGGCAGATGAAGGGAGTGAATCTGCGCAAGTGACAAGTATTCGTCCATGGATGGGGTCGCTTGCGGCGGTGGGGCTCGTGCTGAGCGGCTGCTCGGCGGGGAGGGAGCAGGGACCCGCCATTTCGCTGGCAACCTGCCTTCGCGATTTGACCAATGTCGCCGTCTTTGCCCGCCCGCCAATCGGACGGGCCCGCCTCGTTTCGTCATACGATCGCACCGGCGGCAACAACGACTGGGCCCAGTGGCGGCAGCCGGGGCCGGACGGGCTCCATGACGTGGTCGCCCTGACCGGGCCGGGCTGCGTCAGGAGGATTTGGATGACCAGCGTGCCCGCCGAGGAGTGGCTCTTCTTCCTGGACGGCGAGAACGAACCCAGAATCCGCGCCACCACCGCCCAGTTGTTCGGCGGCCGGTTCCCGTTCGTTCCGCCGACCAGTGGTTATGTCAGCGCCGGCTTCTACTGCTACCTGCCTATTCCCTTCGAGAAGCAGCTTCGAATTGCGGTCCGAACGGCGCCCCTCACGTCCGAGAGCCGGCCATACTACCACGTGAACTGGGAGTCGTATCCGTCGCGGACGCGAGTGGCGTCGTTCCCTGCGGCGCTGAGCGAGGCGGAGTCCAACCAGGTCAACGAGGTCTGCGGCGCATGGAAGGCGACGGCCTCCGCGTTGCGCGAGGCGGCAAAATCGGCCGGCCCCTTGACGCGGCGCGAACTGGCGCCGGTCGGGCGGGTGACCTGGCTGGACGAGGCGGGGCCGGCCTGCTTGCGCGCGCTGGCGATCCGGGCGGTCCCGGCGGGCGATGTCGGGGCGCTACGCAAGGCGAGGCTCCTGAGGGAACTGGTGCTGACCCTCTCCTGGGACGATGCCGGCGCGCCCAGCGTCGAGGCGCCCCTGGGCGATTTCTTCTGCAACGCCTTTCACCGCCGCGAGTTCGCCTCGGCAGCGGTCGGGCTCGTGGACGGCGTGTTCGTCTCGCGGTTCCCCATGCCGTTCCGCCGGTCCGCGCGCGCGGAGATACGCAACGACGGGCCAACGCCCGCAGTGGTGGAGACCGGCTGCCTGCTCGACCGTGGCCCCGCGCCGGACGATTTCGCGATCCGCTACTTCCACGCCAACTGGACGAGCAGCGTGTCGCGCGGCATCCCGCACTGCGTCCTGCATGCGAAAGGGAAGGGGCACTATGTCGGGTGCTTCCTCAGCGCCGTGGGCATGGACGGATCGTGGAAGATCCTCGAGGGCGACGACTTCATCCGCGTCAACGGGGAGCGGATTCCCTCGTGGAACGGCACGGGCCTGGAGGATTACTTCAACGGCGCCTGGTACTACGGCGGGATCTTCGATCTGCCCCTGCACGGGCTGATCGAGAAGGCGGCCGAACGCACCCATCAGTACCGGTTCCATCTGCCGGACCCGGTCGCATTCGATGACGGGATATCGGTGAACTTTGAATTCGGGGACGCGAATCGCGCGGTCGGCTACCTGTCGAGCGTCGCCTACTGGTATCAGGGAACGCCTTGTCCGGCAGGGAGTTACATCCCTGCCGGTCCGGCCCGGTTCCCGCCGCCTGACCGGATTGAGCCGATGACCGTCATGGCCCAGCTCTTTGAACTCGAGCGCATCGGGCATCACCAAGAAGCGCGCGATCGCTGCCTGGAATTTGCGGAGAAATTCCCGATCCCGGCGTTGTCAGAGTTGCTACGGCTGCGGGCGGCTGCGTATGACGAGGCGCTGGGCCACCCGGAGAAGGCGACGCCGGTCTACGAGCGGACGGCGGCCGGCGATGCCGGGTCCGCCGCAGTCCGGCAGGCGCAGGACCTGCTGTGGTTCCGGCAGTCGGCGACGAACGCGCTGCTGGGGGGGCAGATCAACGCGCGGCACCGGGTGTTCCTGGACGGCCAGCCCGTCCTGGATGGGGACAACCCGCTGGACCTGACCGTGGTCCGGGTCGGCCTGGCGCCGGGCGAGCATGAGTTGGCCGCTGAACTGACGCCGACCAGACCGGACGCGTGGTTCTCGCTGCACCTGCGGGCGCGCGGCGCTAACATCGTGTCCGACGCGTCGTGGGAGCGGACGGCGACCCGGCCGGCTGCCTGGCCGGACACGCGCGGCGATTCGAACGTGATTTGGAGCCGGGTGAACGAACTGAGCACGGCAGACATGCTGCCCCGCATGAGCTTCTGGCAGTTCACCCCGAACGCCTTCGTGAACATGCAGTCCGGGATCCAACTGGTGCGGCCCTGGCAAGGGTGGTCGGGCGGGCAGGAGCGGGGGCCCGCCTATGTCCGGAAGCGATTTGTCATCCCGCTGCCGGCTGCGGCGAAGCCAGGGGCTGACGCGGCGGTGGAACCAGATCCTCAAAGATTGTGAGATATCGTTTCTCGAACTCTTTGAGGGAGAATCGTTCCAGGATGAACCGGCGGCTGTCGCCCCGTGAACCGAGGTAGGGGCCGGGCTCGCGGATGAGGGCGATGAGATTTCGGGCGAGCGCCCCGGGATCGCTCGGGGGCGAAATGAGGCCCAGCTTCCTTTCGCGCAGCCCCTCGGGAAACGCCCCGCCATGCGCGGTGACCACGAACTTTCCGCAGGCCAGATACTCGATGGCTTTGACGGCCACGGCGATGTCGAAGACCGGGTCCGCCCGCGCCCCGAAGTAGCAGAAGTCCGCCGCATTCATGTAGCGCACGAGCTGCTCGCGGGGCATATGGTTGAGGAAGCAGACGTTGGGCGCCAGCCCGTTTTCGGCCGCGAAGCGCTTGAGGGCGGGGGTCTCCTCGCCATGGCCGATCAGCACGAACACGAAAGCCGACGTTTCGGCCTTCACGTGCGTCAACGCCTTCAGCAGCGTCATCAGGTCGAGGTGGGGGCTGTGCAGGCCGGCGTACAGGAAGACGGTTCGCCCCGGGTCGCCGAAGATCTCGGAGTGCTCCTGCCTGAACGCGCGGACGTCCTGTTCCGGCAGGGGGCGAACCTCGCGGGTGTCCACGGGATTGTAGATCAGCGCGGCCTTGCGGGGGGCGGCCACGGCGTTCAGGTACTCGCAGATTCCCGGGACGACACCGACGGTCTTGACCGCCCGCCGGTAGGTCCGGTCCGAGAGGCGCTTGAGCGCCCGATACAGGGCCGACTCCCGGTTCATGAAGCCCATGCCCGGCACGGTCTGGGGCGAGAGGTCGCGGACGTCCACGGCGTAGCGCAGATGCCGCTTGAGCCTGGACAGAAAATAGACGGCATATGCGGGGAAGACGGGGCCGGAGGTGACCAGGATGAGGTCGGACGGAGCGAGCCGGCGGAAGAGAAAATAGAAGAACACGCTGACGGCGAAGGAGAGGTAGCCGACGGTCTTGCGCCGGAACCCCTGGAACGGGGTGGCGATTTCGTAGAGGTGCGCGATGTCTTCACCCGCCGGCCCTACGGTTCGGCGGAACAGCCGCCACCGGTATTCCGGCGGGAGCCGGCCTTCCGGGTAGTTGGGCCGGCCCGTGACCACCCGCGCGTTGTCCCGCCCGTAGCGCTCCACGAGGATGCGGGCCAGGTGGCCCATCCGGCTGGCCGGCGGATTGCCGAGCGGCAGGTAGAAGTGCGAGACGAGGTAGATCATCTGAGTGGGCAAGATAGTCGCCGGAGAGCGGATGGGCAATTGGAAACTTAGCGCCTTTGGTATTGTCTTTGCCGGGGCAGGGTGGCTATGATCCTGTGTCGTGGAGGCCGTACGGCCATGCCGCCGGCCCGCCATTCGTGTTCCAGGAGAGAGCCATGAGCGAGAAGACCGAACCGTCGTCGGCTTCTGATGCCGACGCGCCCGTCAACGCCCCGGCGCCCGAGGAGGCGGAAGCCATCGTGCGCTCGCTGGCGCTCGTCCGTTCCAACGCCTTGCTCTATGGGCTGAGCCACAATGTCACCCGGAAGTCAGTGGACGACGCTTTCGCCAAGGTCGGCAAGGCCCTGGAGACCTGCAGCGAGGTCGATTTCAGCGTTATGGACGACGTCCTGATGGTCAACGGGACCGCCATTGACACCGGAAACCCAATGACCGACTCGTTTGTGCGGCATCTCGTCAAGATCGAGTCGCCTAGCTTTTCGATGGAGCGGGGCCTGGCCCCAGAGCGGTTTGCCAGGTTTATGGGAGTCCTCAACGCCAAGCTGGAGGAACTGAGGCAGCTCGGCGGGGTGAGCAGCGCGCTCGTCTCAGCCAACATCGAGCACGTCAGAGCCAAGAAAATGATCTACAAGCGAATTGATGAAGGCGACGTTGTCTTGTCACAGGAAAAGATGGCCCAGATCGTCGCGGCCGGCCAAGGCGACGTTGACGTCTTGGTGTCCTTCCTGAAAGGCGACCCGCCGGAGGGCGACAAGGAAGTCGCGGCGAATCTGAAGAAGATTACCGCCGATTCCGGCCTGATGGGCCGGTTGATCGTGGACATCGCAGAAACCGGGAAGGAGGAGAAGGGGCTTCCCGTCGAGGAAACCCTGACCGGCATGGCCGTGAAGTCGCTCCAACGCGTGTTCAAGGAGATGGCCCAGGATCCGTCTGTCAAGACCCAGAAAGGGAAGAGGGAACTGGAGAAAACGCTGGTGATGCTCGAGGGATCGGTCAAACGCCGGATCATGGAGATATCCGGCCGGATCAGCGATGAGGACACACTGAAGCTCTCCAACGCCGTGGAAAGCATGGTCGACGAGCTGCGGATTGACGCGCTCGCGGACGAGTACATGAAGAAGCGGGAAGCGCTCGACAAGAACGAGCAGCGGCTTCTGCGCTTTATGAAGGGCAAAGGGATCGACCGGCTGAGCGACACGGAGTTGGAGGCCCGGCTGGCGGCCTCGGGCCTCACGGCGGAAGACTGGCGGAATCTGCTTGTCAAGAGCGGCCTGATATCCCGGGGGGAATCTGACGCCGCGCCGGCGGGAGAGCGCCTAGCCGAGCTGATTTCGACGATCCGGGAGAGCGCGAGCAAGGCCGCGCAGGCCGGGCCCGACGCGCGGAAGGAGCAAGTGGGGCAACTGGTCGCCAGCATTGACACGGAGGTCAAGACCCTGGTCCAGAAGACCACGTCAAAAATCCAGGGCCTGGTCGAGGTCCTCAAGGCGGACCGCGATGCGGCGGACGCCGCCGAACAGGCGGCCGCGCGCGCCGGGAAGGCGCCCCAGATATCGCGCAAGCGGTTCTTCGAAATCCTGGCGGAAATCGGCCAGGAGTTGTGCCAGCCTCTGGCCGTCATCAGTTGCTCGATCGATATATTGGCCGCCGGCGCCCTGGGGACAGTCACGGTCTCCCAGCAGGACATGCTCAAGCTGGCCGCGGAAAGCGGGCGGAAACTGAAGGTCCTGATCGATAATTTCATCGAGATCGCCGGGGTGCCGGAAACGCGGTCGCCGGACGCGGGCATCCAGGCGTTGCTCTACGCGTCGAAAGAAAAGGCGTGAACGACATCTATGGATAACCCGGACCGAATGGCGCGGACAATGCGGATCGATATTCACCCCGACTTCCTGGGCGAGTCCCTGACAAGGAAGAAGGCGGAAACACACATCATGCCCAAGGCCGACGACACGTCGTTCCTGGCGCGGAAGTGGAAGAAATTCAAGCGTTCGCCGGACTACGAGAAACTGCTCCAAAGCATCTACGACGGCGTGCTGGTCGCGGACGCCAAGGGGCGGATCATCGATTTCAACTCCCGCGCGGCGGATTTCTTCCTGTGCAACGAGACTGAGCTCTACGGCAGGCGGGTCATTGATCTGATCTCGGGAGCCAACGACGGTCTGCTGGAGTCCATTCGCAAGAACCTGGAGCAGCATCGTTACACCCTGATCGAAGCCCAGTGCGTCCGGCGGGACAACTCGATATTTGCCGCGGAAATCGCCGTCAACAGGATCAACCTGGACGACGAGAGCCAGCTCTGCTTTTTTGTCCGCGACGTCACGGTCCGCCGCCGGGCTCAGGAGGCGCTGGAGGAGGCGGTGGACCGGCTGGAGGAGCACGACAAGGCCCGTTCGCAGTTCGTTTCCAACGTCTCGCACGAGCTGAGAACCCCGCTGACCTCCATGATCTACGCGGTGGACAACATGCTGCGCGGGGTGATCGGGCCGGTCCCGAACGTGGTTCGGCGTTACCTCAAACTGCTCAACGGGGACTGTCACCGCCTGCTGGCCACGGTGAACGACATCCTTGACATGCGAAAAATCGAGAGCCGGACTCTGGCGCTCTCCAAGGTCCGGATTCCGTTTTCCCGGTTCGCGCGCCGTAGCGTGGACTCGCTCCGTGTCCAGGCGGAGCAGAAAGGGCTTGCCCTGGAGACGGCGTGCCCGGCGACCGACGTGTTCGTCGAGTGCGACGCGCACAAGATGGAGCGCGTAATCATCAACGTTGTCGGCAACGCGATCAAATTCACGCCGGAAGGCGGACGGATTGATGTGTTCGTCCGGCAACATGCGGAGCAGCCGGGCTGGACGCAGCTTGGAGTCGAAGACACCGGGATCGGCATTCCGCCCGAGGCGATAGACCGTGTCACGGAACGGTATTTCACGGTGGGCGAACAGACGAGCGGGACCGGCTTGGGCCTCTCGATTTCAAAGGAGATCATTGATCTTCACGGCGGAGCGCTCTCGGTCAAAAGCCCGCCGCCGGGCCGGGAGAAGGGGACTGGAGTCTACGCGTCCCTTCCCTCCGCGGAGCCGCCGCGGCTGCTGATCGTGGACGACGAGAAGGGCGTGCTCAACCTTCTGGTCAAGCAGACGACGGCGCGCGGCTACCGTGTAATCACCGCGGACAACGGCATCGAGGCGCTGGAGAGCGTCAAGCGCAACTGCCCGGACCTCGTCCTGCTCGACCTCGTGATGCCGGTCATGGACGGCGCCAAGGTAATCTTGAAACTGAAGAGCGAGAAGAGCACGATGGGAATCCCCGTGATCGTGATCACCGGGGCGCATATAAGCCGGGCGAGCGCCGAGATTCTGCGGAACTTTTCGATCCCGGCGCTGCGCAAGCCGTGGCAGGAGCCGGACCTCTTGGACAGTCTGGAGGAAGCGTTCCTGGGCGCGGCGGCTTTCAACAAACGGGCCCGAATCGAGAGCAAGACCGAGAACGAAACCGCGACCGAGTCCGAACCGGAGGAAGACCGCATTTAGAACAACGAAAAGGAGAGCCCATGACTGGCCAGGGAAAACGGAAGATACTGTTGATAGACGACGATACGAGCCTGTTGGTCACGCTGAGCGACTTTCTGCGCTTCGAGGGGTATGAAGTGGCGACGGCGGACAGCGGCGAGCAGGGCGTAAAGCGGCTCGAGCGCATGGCGCCGGACCTGATCATCCTGGACATGAGCATGCCCGGAATGGGCGGAGTCGGGTTTCTCAAGCGGATTTCGAAACCCGACGGGTCGCTCGAACACCCGGTGCTGGTCCTGACGGCGCGGGCCAATATGGCGGAGTTCTTCGCAAACGTGAGCGTAGACGGTTTCGTGGCCAAGCCGTGCAATCCCGCCGATCTTCTGATGGAGGTCGGGCGCATCATCTTCCTGCGCAGCGGCGCCGAAATGCCGGCCTGCGGATCGGGCGCCACGGCTCGCAAGAAGGTGCTGATCGGCGAGGACAACGGCATGGTCCGCGAGAACTTGGTGAACGCGTTTTCCGACGCCGGCTTCTTGGTTGACAGCGCCGCAAGCGGTCCGGAGGTGCTCGAGAAGGCGATTGTCCAGAAGCCCAACGCGATCGTGGTGAAGTACGTCCTGTCCGAGATGAACGGCGACAGCGTGGCGGAAATGCTCTGGAAGATGCCGAACACGCGGCGGATTCCCATTGTGCTCTATGACGAGACGAATTCGCTGGCCCCGGACTTCGACCCGGCGCGGACGGAAACGACGATCAAGAAAGCGGTCTACGACAACAACTCGGTCTCGATCCTCGCCGCCGTCAATGAAGCGATCAGCGCGTGATCGGCAATCGCAAATCGGCAATCCGTAATCGGCGGTCGGTCCGGATTTCCGCGGGAAGCTCGATCGTCAAAACGGAGTCGGACATGCGCTGTCCAAAATGCGGGCATCTGGAAGACAAGGTGATTGACAGCCGCTCGGCCCGGAACGATTCCGTGATACGGCGGAGGCGGTCCTGCCTGCGGTGCGGGCGCCACGAGGACCTGGACGAGCGGAAGCTCTTCAACGGCATCCAGTGGGCCTGCGAAAAACGGCCGATTACGACGGAACACATCCAAGAACTCGCGGATAAAATCGTCGAGGAACTCGAGAGCGAATACGAGCACGAGGTGTCGAGCCAGGACATCGGCAAGAAGGTCATGGACAAGCTCGAAAAACTGGACGAGGTGGCGTTCGTCCGGTTTGCCTCCGTGTATCGCCGGTTCCGGGACGTCAACCAGTTCCTGGGCGCCATCGGGGAGTTGCTGAAGAAAGAATGATCTACGACGCGCATAGATGGCGCGCCGCTGAGCGGTGTTCGGCGCTGGTCTCGCATCTGTCCGCCGCAATCGGCTCGGTGTGCGGCGAGCAGGTGCTGGGCAACGCCCAGAACATCGGGGAACTGGCTGCGGCGGTGGACGACTTCCTGCGCCGGCGGCCGGGCAAATTTGTCGAGGCGGACCACCTGATCCTGATGGCCTCCCAGGCGCTGGCGGCTCTGGGGGAGAAACAGGCTGCCAGGCGGCTGGTCGTTCTCGGGACCGGCCTGGTCCGGCCGTCGGAATGGACGGTGATCGGCGAAGCGTCGGCCTGGGTGCTGGATCTCAAGCGGATGACGGTTCGCGCGGACGCGGCCCTGGAACTCGTGTTCTTCGCCGCCCTGGACATGGTGCTGGAGTGCGCGGGCGAATTGTGGGACGGCGCGAGCGGCCGGGGCACGCTCGGCCTGCGGCATGTGTGCGCGGCCGCTCGCGCGCTCCTTGGCGCCGAGCGCCAGGGCAAGAACTCGGAAGCGCTGGCCGGGGAGATTATGGCCGCCTGCCGGGACAAGCTCGCCCGCATCGGCGCGGCGCGGCGCTGGCGACACGTGCCAGACGTGATGAACCTCGATTTGGCATAGCCACGAAAGAACATGGCGCAGGCAGGCGCCTTTTGTGGCACAAAGTCGGGTTGCGCGTGAAGCCTGCGGCGCGCGTTTTGCGCCTCCCAGCCCAAGGCCGGGCTGGTTTGTGGCTTGCCTCGCGCGGCGCGGTGTTTTTCAAGAAAGGGGTTCACTGGTCATGATATCAGAAGATAGGATTCGCGCGGTCGTCGGGAATGTGCTGGAAAGCACGCGGTTCAGGGGTCTGGGAAAGCGCGAACAGGGCAAGGTGCGCGATAGCTACGTCCGACCGGGGCAACGGATTCTGGTCACGACCGACCGAATCTCCGCTTTCGACTGCGTCCTGGGAACGATCCCGTTGAAAGGGCAGGCGCTCAATCAGATCGCCGCCTATTGGTTCGAGATCACGCGGGACATCGCCATGAATCACGTTGTCGCTGTGCCCGATCCGAACGTGATGGTGGTCAAGGAATGCGAGCAGCTTCCGCTCGAGTTCGTCGTCCGTGGATACATCACCGGAGTGACCCAGACTTCGGCGTGGACAAACTACGAGCGTGGCGCGCGGAATTTTTGCGGAAACCGGCTCCCTGAAGGGCTGCGGAAAGACCAGAAATTCGAGCGTCCCATTCTCACGCCCACCACCAAGCATGAAAAGCGCGACCGGCCCATCTCGCGCGCCGAGGCGATCGCCGAAGGGCTGATTGACGCCAGGACGTTCGATCAAGCGGCGGCGCTTTGCTTTCGCCTTTACGCGCGCGGTGTCCGGCAAGCCGCGGCGCGCGGACTGATTCTGGTGGACACCAAATACGAAATCGGGCGCTTGAATGGGAAACTGGTCGTCACCGACGAAATCCACACGCCGGACTCGTCCCGCTACTGGTTTGCGGACACATACGCGGAGCGATTTGCGAAAGGGCTGGAACAGCAGAAGTTAGACAAGGAGTATGTCCGCGAATGGCTCGTCAGCCGGGGGTTCCGTGGTGAGGGCGCCCCTCCGGCCCTGCCGGACGAACTCCGGGTGGAGGCCGCCCGGCGGTACATCCGGATATACGAGCTGATTACGGGCCGCGACTTTATCGCAAGCGACACGCCCGTCCGCAAGCGCATCGGCAACGCCCTTGCTCCCTATCGGAAGTAGCAGGGCCGGCAAATCGGTGGTCGGTTGTCGGTAGAAGAGGAGAGGAGGCTCCGTGTGGCTCATACGAAGAGCTTCAAGGAGTTGGATGTCTGCCAGATGGCGTTTACCGTTTCCGGAACAGTTGGAGGCTCAGCATTGGGGTGATGCGGCATTTATGCGGCTACGTCGGCGAGAAAGATCGCGCCGAACTCACCGACAAACTGGAGACAATCGGGGAGATGCTTTCAATAGTGCCGAAGGCGCGAATCTGTTCCGCGGGTCGAATCGCCACTCCGAGACGGAATGGGGCGAACCAATCACCGACAACCGACCCCTTGCTACTCCCAGCCCAAATCCGCGGAGCGGAGACGCCGGGCAAGTTCCCCAATCACGCGGTCGTCGTCTGAGTCGCCCGCGGACTCGAACGTGGCAGAGAATCGGAGGAAACGGCCGGCATCGTCCCAGGGCGCCGTGGAGACGAGTTTATTCGCGATCAGATGCCGGGCGGATTCCTCAGCGGTGGCAAAGACGGTCTTTCCGGCTCGCGTCGGCGCGGGCGCGTAGAGGTAGAACGTTCCGCCGGGCATGCGGGCATCGAAACCCACTGAGCAAAGGGCTTGCGCCATTTTCTCCAGGCGGAGCCGGTAGTGTTTGCGGATGCCGTCCGACAGACTTTTGTCGGCGATGCCGGCGCACGCGGCGCGCTGGATGGCCTTGAACTGGCCGGAGTCAATGTTGTCCTTGGTCTCGGCGTAGGCCCGGATCACACGGCGCGATCCGGCCACAAAACCCAGGCGCCAGCCGGTCATGTTGTAGCTCTTGCTCATCGAGTGCAGTTCGACGGCGGTTTCTTTGCCGCCTGGGCGGCTTAGGATGGAGAGCGGCGCGCGATCGTAGACCAGCGTCGCATAGGCGGCGTCTTGAACGATCAGGATGTTGTGCCGGTCCGCAAAATGGATCAGCCGGTCGAAGAACTCCTCAGATGGCGCAGCCCCGGTCGGATTGTTGGGGTAGTTGACGTAGAAGAGCTTGGCCCGCTTGAGCGCTGCCGGAGCGATGCGATCCAGGTCGGGGTAGAAGCCGTTTTCCCGGAGCAGCGGGACTTCGACGACATCTCCGCCGAGGTAGCGGGTGTGCGTGGCCAGGACTGGGTAGCCGGGGACTGTCACGAGAGCCGCATCGTCCGGGTTTATAAAACAAAGTGGCAGCATGGCCAGCGCCGGCTTGGACCCGATGCTGTGGTTGATTTCGGTGTCCGGGTCGAGATCGGCCACCCCAAAGAACTTCTTCATGTAATCCGCGGCTGCGGCCCGGAACTCCGGGATGCCGTTGTCGGCGTAGCCGCGGTTCTCGGGGCGATCCACGGCGCGTTTGAGCGCTTCGCGGATCACCGGTGGGGCCATTCCGTCCGGCTCGCCGACCCCGAAGTCGAGGAGTTCGACGTTGGGATGGGTCTTTTTCGCTTCCGCCCTGGCCAGCTTGATCTTCTGAAATTTGTAGATTTGGGGCGACGCGCCGAACGATGCGCCGCCGATTCGCTCGGCGAAAAGTTGTTGCGTGTTCATGTCGCGCGTTGTTTCCTGGGTGTAACTACGGTCTCCTGTTCAATTGTCTTTTCTCTTCTTCGTCACGGACTCGAACCGATGCTCGGCGCCGTTGACCAGGCGCCGGATGTTGCTCTTATGCCGCCAGATGGCGAGGATGGCGAGAAGCGTGAAGGCAATGGGGATCAGGAGCGCGTCCGGGGCGGTCGGTAAAATCCACGCGCAGGCGGCGACGACCGCGGCGGCCAGGAGCGACGCGACCGAGACGTAGCGGCTGAGCAAGAACACGAGAACCCACGCAGCGATCCCGATCGTCACCGGCAGCCACGAAATGCCGAGCAGCGCGCCCGCGCTCGTGGCCACGCCCTTACCGCCCTTGAACCGGAGATAGACCGGCCAGTTGTGCCCGGCAATAGCGCCAGCGGCGCAAAGGACTTTCAGCGGGTCCTCGTTCGGGAGCGCCGCGAATTGCCGGACGAGCATGGGAAAGAAGAAGGCCGGCGCGAATCCTTTGGCGACATCGCAGAAGAAACAGAGAATGCCCAGCGGTTTGCTCACGCATCGGAACGCGTTGGTGGCGCCGATGTTTCCGCTGCCGACCGCGCGGATGTCAATTCCCTTGACCTGGGCGAGCAGGAAGGCAAAAGGGATGGCGCCCAGTAGATACGAGGCGAGCAGGCATGAAGCGTATAAGGCTGCGGTTGGCATGGTCAAAGGGACGGAATATCATAGCAGACCGTTCGACGGTCGCAACACGGAATTCCCGCTCAGGCCGGCCAGCCGACCTGTCCGGGTTCAAGGTGAAATTGGGGTTTTGAACCCCGCTCAAAAAATGTTTCTCCCGCGCCTTTGTATCTGATAGCTTGCCCGCTGTTTCCACTACACGACGGATTTCGAGTTCATGGAACCGGCTGTAAGCCGGCGAGCGAATAGCCATGCGGAACGACTGCCCAGGCTGTGAGGCGCGCGAGTCGTGCGGCCTGTTCGGCGCGTACGGCGTGCCGGAGGCGTGTCTCAGCATCTACCGCGGCCTGTTTTCTCTACAGCACCGCGGCCAGGAAGGCGCCGGCATCGTCACCGGCGACGGCCAGCGCGTCAAGTCGGTTCGTGGCGTCGGCTTGGTGAGCGACGTGTTCTCCGCCCGGTCGTGGAAGGAACTCAAAGGTCATCTCGGGATCGGGCACGTCCGCTACTCGACAACCGGCTCCACACTGATCCAGAACGTCCAGCCGATCGTGGTCGAGTGCGTGGACGGCGTGTGGGCCGTGGCCCACAACGGCAACCTGGTGAATGCCGGCGAACTGCGCGCCATGTACCAGGAGTCGGGCGCCATCTTCCAGACAAGCACGGACAGCGAGGTGCTTGTGCACCTGCTGGCCGACCCCATGTTTCGGCGGCGACCCCACCGCGTGGGCCGCGCCCTGAGCGAGCTCAAGGGTTCCTTCGCGTTTCTGCTCATGACCCGGAACTGTGTGATGGCGGCCCGGGACCCGTTCGGAATTCGGCCGCTGGCGCTTGGCGCGCTGGGGCAAGGGCACGTGGTGGCCAGCGAGACGTGCGCTCTGCGCCAGGTCGGCGCCGCCTATGTGCGCGACGTCGAGCCCGGCGAACTGCTCGTGATGGACGAGACGGGGCTGCACGGCAGCCAGTTTGCCGAGCCGGCGCCGCGCGCGGCGCACTGCGTCTTCGAGCTCGTCTATTTCGCGCGGCCGGACAGCCTGGTCTTCGGCGAGAACGTCCACAAGGTCCGGCTGCGGTACGGCATGCGGCTGGCCGAGGAGCACCCGGTTCAGGCCGACATCGTCATTTCAGTGCCGGACAGCGGGAACTCGGCGGCGCTCGGGTTCTCGCGGAAGAGCGGCATTCCGCTCGATTTCGGCTTCATTCGCAACCACTACGTGGGCCGCACGTTCATCATGCCGCTGACCGGTCAGCGCGAGCAGGGCGTGGACATGAAGCTCTCGGTCCTGCACGAGGTCGTCAAGGGGCAGCGCGTGGTGGTGGTGGACGATTCGATCGTGCGCGGCACCACGTCGCGCCGCCGCATACGATTCCTGCGCCAGGCCGGCGCGGCCGAGGTGCACGTGCGCATTTCCTGCCCGCCGACCGCGCACCCGTGTTTCTACGGGATTGATTTCGCCACGCGCGAGGAGCTGGCCGCGGGCGCCCGGACCGTCGAGGAAATCCGCAAGTTCATCGAGGCCGACAGTCTGGGCTACCTGAGCGTCGAAGGACTGCTTTCGCCGCTTCAGCGGCCGAACGATTTCTGCGCGGCCTGTTTCACGGGAAAGTACCCGCTGGACCCGTCGCGCGCGCAGGGCAAGAAGGATTGGGAAACAAACCGGCCGGACGGAGAACTGGGACTGAACCTATGACCAAACACATCTTTGTGACGGGTGGCGTGGTGTCGTCCCTGGGCAAGGGGCTGACATCGGCGTCGCTGGCGCTGCTGCTGAAACGGCGCGGCTACCGGGTGCGGATGCAGAAGATGGACCCGTACCTGAACGTGGACCCGGGAACGATGTCGCCTTACCAGCACGGCGAGGTGTACGTGACGGCGGACGGCGCGGAGGCCGACTTGGACCTGGGGCACTACGAGCGGTTCACCGGGATTCCGTGCGCGCGGCGGAGCAACTTTACGGCCGGCCAAATCTACAGCGCGGTGCTCTCGCGCGAGCGCGAGGGCGGCTACCTCGGCAAAACCGTGCAGGTCATTCCGCACATTACCGACGAAATCAAGGAGGCTGTCCGATGCCTGGACGGACCGGAAGTGGACATCGCCATCACGGAAATCGGCGGGACGGTGGGCGACATCGAGTCGCTCCCGTTCCTTGAGGCGATCCGGCAATACCGGCACGAGATCGGGCCGCGGAACGGGCTGTTCGCGCACATCACGCTGGTTCCGTACATCCGCGCGGCCGGCGAGTTGAAGACCAAGCCGTCGCAGCAGTCGGTGGGGATTCTCCGGAGCATCGGGATTTTTCCGGAAATCCTGGTCTGCCGGTGCGAGAAGCCGCTCGGCAAGGAGCACAAAGAGAAGCTGGCCATGTTCTGCAACGTGGAGCCGAACCTGGTGATCGAGGAGCGGGACGTCGCGCACTCGATCTACGAGGTGCCGCTCGATCTGGCCCGGCAGGACGTGGACGTGTACACGCTGGAGAAGCTCGGCCTGCACGTCAAGCCGCTCGACCTGGAGGACTGGGAGACAATGGTCCGCGCGCTGATCGAGCCCCCGAACGGCGAGGTGGAGATCGCCGTGGTGGGCAAGTACATTACCCTGCGCGACTCCTACAAGAGCGTCTACGAGGCGCTGACCCACGGCGGGATCGCCAATGGGGTCCGGGTAAAGATTCGCATGGTGGAATCGGAGAAGCTGGAGAGCGGCGCCTGGGAGGAGCATCTCGCGGGCGCGCGCGGCGTGCTGGCGCCGGGCGGATTCGGGAACCGCGGGATAGAGGGCAAAATCCGGGCCGCGCGGTTCGCGCGGGAGAAGAAGGTCCCCTTCTTCGGAATCTGCCTGGGTATGCAGTGCGCGGTGATGGAGTTCGGGCGGAACGTCTGCGGCCTGGCGGGTGCCAACAGCACGGAGTTCGACGAACGCGCGCCGCACCCCGTGATTGACCTGATGGAATCGCAGAAAACCGTCAAGGAAAGGGGCGGCACCATGCGGCTGGGCGCGTGGCCGTGCGCGCTGGCGCCCGAGTCGCGCGCCCGCCATGCCTACGGGCAAAACGAGATTTCGGAGCGGCACCGGCACCGGTATGAGTTTAACAACAAGTACCGCGAGCAGATGGAAGCGCGGGGCCTGACTATCAGCGGGCTGTCGCCGGACGGCAAGCTGGTCGAGATCGTCGAGCTGAAGGACCACCCGTGGTTCGTAGCCTGCCAGTTCCATCCGGAGTTCCAATCCACGCCGCTTGATGCGCACCCGCTGTTCCGCGAGTTCGTCCGGGCCGCGGTGGTGAAGCGTGGGTAGGAGATGGAAACTGGAAATTGGACGCCTTTCGGCCGACAAGCCTGCCGAAGTGGTGGGCTGGCATGTCACGCGCCTTCTGCTGACGGCGCGGTAGACTTCGGGCCTGAAACATCGGCGCAGGACCCACGGAATACCGTTGAGTGTTTGCGCGTTGAACGCCTTGAATCCGGGCCGGGCCTGACGCGGCGCCAGTGGGGCCGAAAATGCCGAAGCGAACGGACATCAAAAAGATCATGCTGATCGGCTCGGGCCCGATCGTGATCGGCCAGGCCTGCGAGTTCGACTACTCGGGCGCGCAGGCCTGCAAGTCCCTCAAGGAAGAGGGCTACGAGGTCGTGCTGGTCAACAGCAATCCGGCCACGATCATGACCGATCCGGAGTTCTCGGACCGGACCTACATCGAGCCGCTGACCGTGGAAATCCTCACGGATATCATCCGCCGCGAACGACCCGAGGCGCTCCTGTCCACCCTTGGCGGCCAGACTGCCCTCAACCTGTCCGTGGACCTGCACGGAAAAGGGGTCCTCGATCGCTATCAGGTCGAGATGATCGGCGCAAAGGCCGACGTCATACGCAAGGCCGAGGACCGCCTGCTGTTCAAGCAAGCCATGCAGCGGATCGGGCTGGACCTGCCTCGCAGCGCCACGGCGCGGTCGGTGGAGGAGGCCATCGAGGTGGTGAAGTCGCTTGGGCATTATCCGGTGGTGATCCGGCCCAGTTTCACGCTCGGGGGGACCGGCGGCGGAATCGCCCGGGACGAAAAGGAGCTGAAGACGGGCGTAGAGCGCGGGCTTTTCTACAGCCCAGTGAAGGAAGTCCTGATCGAGGAATCCGTCCTGGGCTGGAAGGAGTTCGAGCTCGAGGTCATGCGGGATCGAAAGGACAACTGCGTGATCGTCTGCTCGATCGAGAATTTGGACCCGATGGGCATCCACACGGGGGACAGCATCACGGTGGCTCCGGCCCAGACCCTTACCGACCGCGAGTACCAGATCATGCGGAACGGCGCGATTGCCGTCATGCGCGAGATCGGCGTGGACACCGGCGGCTCGAACGTCCAGTTCGCCGTCCACCCGGAGAACGGGCGGATGGTGATCATCGAGATGAACCCGCGCGTGTCCCGCTCCAGCGCGCTGGCCTCGAAGGCCACCGGCTTCCCGATCGCCAAGATCGCGGCCAAGCTGGCGGTCGGCTACACGCTGGACGAAATCCGCAACGACATTACCCGGGAAACTCCGGCCTGCTTCGAGCCCGCGATTGACTACGTCGTGACCAAAGTTCCGCGGTTCGCGTTCGAGAAGTTCCAATTGGCCGACGACACGCTCGGGATCCAGATGAAGTCGGTCGGCGAGGCCATGAGCATCGGCAAGACGTTCAAGCAGTCGCTGCAAAAGGCTCTGCGATCGCTGGAAACCGGTCGGGCCGGTTTCGGGGCGGACGGCAAGGACGGGCGCTTCGAGGCGATGACGGAGCGAGAGTTGGCGGCGCTGCTCGCGCGGCCGACGGCGGCCCGCGTGTTCGTGATACGGGCGGCATTCAAACGCGGCTGGAGCGTCGGAAAAGTCGCGGGTCTGACCGGGATAGACGCGTGGTTCCTGCGGCATATGGAGGAACTGGCCGCTTACGAGGAGGAAATCCGGAGCGCGAAGTCCGTGACGGGTCTGGCAAAGGACGCGCCGCTGTTCCGGCAGGCCAAGGAGTTCGGCTACTCGGATCGGCAGCTCGGCTGGCTCCTGGGCGGCACGGAATCGGACGCGCGCAGCGCCCGGCGCCGGGCGGGTATCCTGCCGGTTTATGGGCTGGTGGACACGTGCGCGGCGGAGTTCGCGGCCTACACGCCGTATTTCTACTCGACCTACGGCGGCGTCAATGAAAGCCGACGCGACGATCGCAGAAAGATCATGATCCTCGGCGGCGGGCCGAACCGGATCGGGCAGGGCATCGAATTCGACTATTGCTGCGTCCATGCCTCGTTCGCGCTGCGCGAGGCCGGCTTCGCCACGATCATGGTCAACAGCAATCCGGAGACCGTCAGCACGGACTACGACACAAGCGACCGGCTGTACTTCGAGCCGCTGACGGTCGAAGACGTGCTGCACATCTACGAAAACGAGAAGTGCTGGGGCGCGATAGTTCAGTTTGGCGGGCAGACCCCGCTGAACATGGCCCGGGACCTGGAGGCGAACGGAGTGAACATCATCGGCACCCGGCCCGCGGACATCGAGGCGGCAGAGGACCGGAAGCTCTTCCACGCGCTGGCGCGCAGACTGGGCATCCTGCAGCCTGCGGGCGGGCTGGCCACCGAGGTGCGGGCCGCCGAGAAGACGGCGGACAAACTCGGCTATCCAGTGCTGCTGCGGCCGTCGTTCGTGCTGGGCGGCCGGGCCATGGTGATCGCGCACGATCGCGACATGCTCCGCCGGTACATGGCGGAGGCCATCGAGGTCTCCGAGGAGCGGCCGGTGTTGATTGATCATTACATCGAGCAATCCGTCGAAGTGGACGTGGACTGCGTCTCCGACGGCGAACGATCGGTCATCGGCGCCATCATGGAGCACGTGGAGCTGGCGGGCATCCACTCGGGCGACAGCGCCTGCGCGATTCCGGCGCCGACCCTCAGCGCGGAGACACAGGAGACCATCTGCCGGCACACGCATGCCTTGGCCAGGGGGCTCAATGTGTGCGGCCTGATGAACGTTCAGTACGCCGTGCAGGAGGGCAATGTATACGTGCTGGAGGTCAACCCGCGGGCGTCGCGGACCGTGCCTTTCGTCAGCAAGGCGATCGGCGTCCCGCTGGCCAAAGTTGCCGCCCTGTGCATGGCGGGCTACAAACTGGACGACATCGGGTTCACGAAGGAAATCAGGCCGAAACACGTGTCGGTCAAGGAAGCCGTGTTCCCGTTTTCGCGGTTCCCGGGCATTGACATCGCGTTGAGCCCGGAGATGAAGTCAACCGGCGAGGTGATGGGGATTGATACGGCGTTTGGAATGGCGTTTCTGAAGAGCCAGTTGGCGGCCGGCAACAACCTGCCGGATGGCGGCAATGTGTTCCTAAGCGTGCGGGACGCGGATAAGCCCGACGTTGTCCCGCTGGCCAGGCGGCTGGTGAACCTCGGGTTCCGGCTGTACGCGACCTGCGGAACGAGCACGATCCTGCGGGAGAACGGTGTGCCGACCGAGGCCGTGTTCCGGATATCGGACGGCCGGCCGCACGCGCTGGACATGATTGAAGAAAAGACGCTGGCCTGGATCGTGAACACGCCGTCCACCGGGCCCAAGCCTGGCACGGACGAGATCAAGATGCGCGCCCGCGCGGTGATCCGCGGGGTGCCGATCACGACGACGATCACCGGGCTGCGCGCGGCCATCAACGCCATCGAGTCACTGCGCAAGATGAAGAGCATGGCCGTGTGCAGTCTGCAGGAATTTCATCGGCACGCGCCGAAGTTGAAGATGGGCAAAGGAAGACCGAAGGGCGGATAGGAGACCGCGGCTTGAAACTCGAAACTGGAAACTCGAAACCGGTCATGCCGAAGAAAGCGACAACGACGAAGACAGGGGCGTGGAACTGGAAAGAGCAGCGGGAGAAGCCGGCTTTCCTCGCGCTCGCCGACGGCTCGGTGTGGCGCGGCTATTCCGTGGGCGCGTCGGTGGATGCCGTGGGCGAGGTGGTGTTCAACACCGGCATGAGCGGCTACCAGGAGATTCTGAGCGATCCTTCCTACAGCGGCCAGTTCGTGACCATGACCTGTCCCGAGATCGGGAACGTCGGATTGAACCCGGAAGACATGGAGTCGCGGCGGCTATTCGACAGCGGATTCATCATGCGCGAGATGAATGAACCCAGCAACTGGCGCTGCCGGGAGTCGCTGGCGCGGAGCCTCCGGCGCCACGGCATCCCCGGAATCGCCGGAATAGACACGCGGGCGCTGACCTCCCTGCTGCGCGACAAGGGGACGCAGAAGGGGTTTCTGTCTGTAACGGGCAAGGTGGGCGAGAAGGAGGCGGTGGGCCGCGCGCTGGCGTGGGCTGGGTTGGACGGGCAGGACTACGCGTCCAAGGTGAGCTGCGCCAAAGCGCACCAGTGGGACCCGAACGGCAAGCTCACACGCTCCTGGGGTGTGGCGAATGAACTGCCGCCGGCGGATCTGAAGGTGGTGGCGTACGATTTCGGGATCAAATGGAACATCCTGCGCTGCCTGCGGCTCAACGGCATGAACGTCACCATCGTGCCGGCGCGGACGACGGCCAGGGAGGCGCTTGCCCTGAAGCCGGACGGCGTGTTCCTGTCGAACGGGCCGGCGGACCCGGCGGCGGCGCGGTACGCGATCGAGGCGGCGCGGCAGTTGCTGGGGAAAGCGCCGATCATGGGCATTTGCCTTGGCCATCAGATATTGGGGCTGGCAATGAGCGGGCGGACCTACCGGTTGAAGTTCGGGCACCACGGCTGCAACCATCCGGTGAAAGAGCTGGCGAGCGGCAAGGTCGAGATCACATCGCAGAACCACAACTTCGCGGTGGATGTCGCGACGCTGAACAAGGCTTGCATCGAGGTCACGCACATCAACCTCAACGACAACACGGTCGAGGGGCTCCGGCACAGGAAGGAGCCGATGTTCTGCGTGCAGCACCATCCCGAGGCCGGGCCGGGCCCGCACGACCCGCGCTACCTTTTCAAGCGGTTCCGCGACCTCATGACGAAGTGAGGCTATGACGGATGCCGTGCGCGCTCAGGTTCAGACGGCTCAGCAGGTCGTGCATATGGTCCGGCCCCTTCACCAAATTTGATCTTTCATCGGAGACCTGCGATCCCTATAGTCTTGTCCGATGAAAACGCCGCTTCCACCCAGCCTGGCTATCATCGCGGGGAAGGGCGTCTACCCGCGTCTGCTGGCCGAGTCCGCCAGGAAACAGGGCGTCTTCAGGATTTTTGCCGTCGCCTTTCGGAAGGAGACCGACCCTGTCATCGAGAAGTGCGCGGACGACGTCGCCTGGATACACATGGGCCAGTTGGGCGGCATGCTGGACGCGCTTGGCAGAAGCGGAATTCGGCGCGCCGTCATGGCCGGCCAGATCACGCCCACCCACCTGTTCCGCGTCCGGTTGGACGCCCGAATGCTCGCGCTGCTGAAGCGGCTCCGCGCGCGGAACGCCGAAACGATCTTCGGCGCCGTGGCCGACGAGATGAAGGCGCTGGGCATCGAATTGCTCCCCGCCTCTGCCTTCATGGAAGACCACATGCCGGAACCGGGCGCGCTCACCCGGCGGGCGCCCGTGGAAACCGAGCGGCACGACATCGAACTCGGCCTCAAGGTTGCCGATGCGACCAGCGGGATCGACATCGGACAAACCGTGGTAGTCAAGCATGGAACGATCCTGGCCGTGGAGGCCTTCGAGGGCACCGACGAAACGATCAAGCGAGCCGGCGCGCTGGGCGGCGCCGGTTCGGTGGTGGTCAAGGTGGCAAAACGCGGCCATGACATGCGGTTCGACATCCCGGTCATCGGCCTGCATACGGTGAAGATACTGAAGAAAGCGAAGGCGGCAGTTCTTGCCATTCAGGCCGGCCGGGCCATTATCCTGGAGCGCGAAAAGGTCGTCGCGGAAGCAGACCAGATCGGCGTCGCGATTGTCGCCGTCGAGGCCGGCAAAGGGTAGGTGTCAGGTGTCTGCATGAAACTGGAAACTGGGGAAGAACATGTTCGGACTCCTTCCAGTTTCAGCCTCGTCTTCCCTGACACCTGACATCCAGCATCTCTTCCAGCAGACAACCCTGGCGCGCAAACGAGGAAGCCTGGAACATGGCAAACAAGCTGAGAGTGGGCGTCGTCGGAGTGGGAAGCCTGGGACAGTGGCACGCCCGAATCTACTCCGGGCTCGACAGCACGGAACTGGTCGGCGTCTACGACACCAACCGCGCGCGCGCGGAGGAAATCGCGGCCCGGTATGGAACGCAGGCCTTCCCGTCGCTCCGGGAATTGGCCGCCGCAATCGAGGCTGCCAGCGTTGTGACGCCTACGGACAGGCATTTCGAAGTGTTCAACGAACTGGCGGCCAGCGGGCTGCACCAACTCGTCGAGAAACCGATCGCCTCGTCAACCGAGCAGGCCGAGCGGATGGCGGCGCTCGCGCGAGAGAAAGGGCTGATCCTTCAGGTGGGCCACGTGGAACGGTTCAACCCGGTCATGAAGTTCCTGGAGGAGCGCCTCGCTCGCCCGCGCTTCATCGAGGCAATTCGCCTGGCGCCGTTCCCGCCGCCGAGGGAAGGCGCTCTGCCCCGCGGCGCCGAGGTGAGCGTTGTGCTGGACCTGATGATCCACGATCTGGAGATCATCCTGCACCTGGTTCGCTCGCCGGTGAAGTCCATCAACGCCGTGGGCGTGCCGGTCCTGACCGCCGGCGAGGACATCGCCAATGTGCGCCTGGGCTTCGAGAACGGCTGTATCGCAAATGTCACGGCCAGCCGCATCAGCCTCAAGAAACTGCGGCAAATCCGCGTATTTCAAGAAGACACCTATCTGTCGCTCGACTACATGGACCAGTCCGGCCAGTTGTGCCGAAAATCCCGGTCAGGCATCGAAACCGCGAAGGTGCCGATCGAGAAGGACGAACCGCTGAAGGCTGAACTCGCCTCATTTGTGAACTGCGTGCTGACCCGAAACGATCCCGTGGTGAGCGGCCAGCATGCCTCGGAGGCTCTGAAACTGGCGGTCCGAATCAGCCAGGCGCTCCGGCATACCCCGTCGTAGCTATTGCGGATTTCCGATGATGGAATCCTCGGTAAGTCGCAAGATAAGATGCGCCTTGGGATCGCCTCGCCATTGCGAACCGACGCAGCAGAGAAACGCCGTCCCAGGAAACACATACACCGCGTCGTCCGCGCACACCCCCCACGCCATCAACAGAATCCCGACGACGACCATGAGAACACGGAGTGCGGGCCATGTGCGTTGCTGCTTCCGAAGTCCGGCAATCATCTTTTGATCTAGCTCTTTCAGTTCCATATCGTTCTCCTTTCTCCGAACGGCGGCGGTGAACCTCTCCGCGCTTCGCGGCGTAGCGTTCCACCGCCCGGTTCGCCGCAGTTTCTCTCAGGTCAGCGGATTGCGCCACCGGATACCGGAGAAGCGGGAAAAACCGGAGTCCGTGGAGATGAGTTCGCAGCCGTGCTCGAGCGCCAGCGCGGCCAGGTGCGCGTCGAGGACAAGGTTGGCCACAGCCTGCCCTTCGCGAAGCATCCGCTGAAAGACCGTCCAATGCCGCTCAGTCGGATTCACGATCCGCGCGCATGGCTGATCCATCCAGCTCTGGATGCGGGAGATCGCTTGATCGAGAACGATGGGATGCCCGAAGACGCGCGGGTTGGCGCCGATGCGGATGAACGCTCCCAGGACAATCCAGCACAGACATACGGGGGAACTCCCGGACAGGGAAGCGTCCCACCATGTTCGCGCCTTCACGTGGCGCGGACTGAGTTGGTCTTCCGCGTAGAGCAGGATGTTGGCATCCACCAGAATCACCGGCGCTCCTCCCCATCTATCTGCGCGATCAACTCCTGGATGTTGTCCGGACTCCTTCCGTCTTTCAGTCCCAGCTTGCGGGACCGCGCGCGGTACGGTCGGGCGCGGGCGGGTTCCTCCACCGCCTCCAAACCGGCGCGAAGCGCCTCATTGACCACGCGCCGGGGAAGGGACTGCGCAGTCGGCCGGCAAGCGACCTGGCCTTGTCTAGAACATCGTCGTCTATCGTCAGTGTTGTTCTCATGGTGGCATAGTAGCATCATGACTGTTGATGTCAGGGCATCATTGTCTCCGGTCGCGCGCATTCAGGCCACAGCACCGGAAAACAACGGCGCCCGCCCGATCCGCCACGGTCACGGACAACCCGTCTTCCGATACCGTCTTGGCCCGCAACGCGCCGCCCTGTCTCAAGGCCACGCGCCAACCATTGCCCGACGCCAACGCCTCCGGCCGCCTGGGCGCGTTCCAGCCCTGCTCCAACCCCTTCGGACCGTTTACAACCCATTCCCGCGCCCAGCCCCGATCCACCTCCACACGATTCGCCCCCACGCACTCGGGCTGACCGCCCAGCCCAACGGCGCTTATGACCCAATCCTCCGTTCCCTTCCGCAGCCGCATCCCCTCCCGACTCACTTCCACTTCCACCCCCAGCGCGCTTCGCGCCACAAACACGTCTCCGGCTCCCTTCGCAAAGCGATACGCCGGGTGATCCCGCCCCATTGATTCTGTTGACTTTGTTCCGCCATATTGTGACATTGCGGCGGGTTTGCGGAAAGCATTCCGCTGCCAATAATATAACTGCACCGCGCAAATCCGCTGTCAGTGTTCTATGCTGCTTCTATCACGCGCCGCAAGGAGCGTCAGTCCAGGCTTAGCCTCATGTCTCAGCGATTGATCATGGTTATTGCCGGCGAAGTCTCGGGCGACATGCACGCCGCCCAGCTCGCTCGCGCGCTCGGGCAGCGCGATCCTTCGTTGCGGTTCTTCGGAGTAGGCGGGCCGGAACTGCGCGCCGCCGGCATGGAGACGCTCTACGACATCAAGGACATGGCCGTGATGGGCTTCGTGGAGGTGGCGCGGCGTCTGTTCTTCTTCCGGCGCGTGTTCCGTGACCTGCTCCGGCTGGCCCGCGCGAGACGGCCGGAGGCGGTGATCCTGGTGGACTATCCGGGCTTCAACCTCCGCTTCGCCAAGGAGGCGCGCGCGCTGGGCATGAAGGTCATCTATTACGTGTGCCCGCAGATCTGGGCCTGGCGCCGCTCGCGCATTCCGAAGATGGCCCGCGTGGTGGACCGGCTGATTGCGATCTTCCCGTTTGAAGCCGAACATTTCCGCGACACCGGCCTGCGCGTGGATTTCGCGGGGCACCCGCTGGTGGACGAGTCCCGGGCGGCCCGGGCGGCGCCGAAACCGGAACTGCCCTGGTCGGGCGCGCCGCGCGTCGCGCTGCTGCCGGGCAGCCGCCTGCACGTGATCGGACACGTTTTGCCGGTGATGTGGGCCGCTGCCCTGCGGGTGGAGCGGGAACACGAGGGCGCCGCCTTCATTCTGGCCGCGCCGACCGCGCGGGTCGAGGAGTTCCTGCGTGAGCGCATCCGGGCGCTGCCTGCCGGCCCCCTGCGCTGGGCCGTGGTGACGGGCAACACGCGGCAGGTCCTGCGCCAGGCCGATGCCGCCATGGTCGCATCCGGCACGGCCACAATTGAGGCGTCGCTCATGGAATGTCCCATGATCATCGTCTACCGCATGCCGTGGCTGAACTACCTGCTCGCCAGGCGGCTCGTGAGCGTGGACAGCATCGGCATGGTCAATATCGTGGCAGGCCGCCGGGTCTGCCCGGAATTCATCCAGGCTGCGGCCACGCCGGACGCCCTGGCCGGGGCTCTCTCATCCCTGCTCGCCGACACGCCGGAACGTCGCGCCATGATCGAGGGACTATGCCGCGCCAACGCGGCGCTCGGTCCAGGCGGCGCCGCCGAGCGGGCGGCCGACCTGGCGCTCGCCACCCTGAACGCGAAGTCCCGGTCATGACCACGCTGACGCTCAAATCCGGCCGCGATGAGTCGTTGCTCCGCCGGCACCCCTGGGTCTTTTCCGGCGCGTTGCGCCGCGAGGATATGGACGTGGGCGCGGCCGGGGAGACCGTGGACATCGCGGCGAGCGACGGACGCCGACTGGCGCGCGGCGCCTGTTCGCCCGCCTCGCAAATCCGGGTTCGGACCTGGACGTTCGCCCTGGACGAAGAGATCGGGCCGGCCTTCTTCGCCGACCGCCTGAAGCGCGCGATCGCGACGCGGGCTGCCATGAATCTGATCGCGCCCCAGTTCGCCTGCCGCCTTGTCAACGCGGAGTCGGACGGACTGCCGGGCCTCATCGTGGATCACTATGCCGGCTTTCTCGTGTGCCAGTTCCTCTTTGCCGGCGTAGAGCGCTGCAAGAATGAGATTGTCGAGCAACTGCAGGCGGCATTTCCAGCGGCCGGAATTTTCGAGCGATCCGAAACCGAGGCGCGGTCAAGGGAGGGTCTCCAACCAGCAACCGGCGTCCTGGCCGGACGCGAACCGCCGGCGCTCATCGAAATCCGAGAAGGCGACGTCCGCATTCTGGCGGACATCCGCAAGGGCCACAAGACCGGATTCTATCTCGACCAGCGGGTGAACCGGGCCATGCTGCCCGAGTTTTGCGCCGGCGCTGACGTGCTCAACGCGTTTGCCTACACGGGCGGATTCGGTTTGTGGGCCCTGAAAGGCGGGGCGAAAAGCGTGGTCAACGTGGACACGTCCGCGGAAGCGCTCTCGCTGGCGCAACGGAATGCCGATCTCAATGGGTTTCCAGCGGCCGCCGCGGAGAATGTGGCGCACGACGCCTTCCAAGTCCTCCGCCGGTTTCGCGAAGCGAAGCGGCAATTCGACGTTGTCGTTCTCGACCCGCCGAAATTCGCCGCTTCGGCAGCACAGGTCATGTGGGCGAGCCGGGGCTACAAAGACATCAACATGCTGGCGTTCCAGTTGCTCAAGCCTGGCGGTTTCCTGTTCACCTTCTCCTGCTCCGGACGGATTCCTCCGCCGCTGTTCCAGAAAATCGTGGCCGACGCTGCCCTGGACGCCAAGCGGCCGGCCTCCATTCTCCGTTTTCTCGGCCAGTCCCCGGATCACCCAGTGCTTCTGAGCTTTCCGGAAGGCCATTACCTCAAGGGCTTGATCTGCCGAGTGGACTGAACGACGTGAAACTGGAAAGTCGAAAAGTGGGCGAGCCGGGATTCGAACCCGGATGCCTTTCGGCACAAGATCCTAAGTCTTGCGCGTCTGCCAGTTCCGCCACTCGCCCAGGCTGTGAGCAGGAACACGGACACTCAGGGATGGGGATAGCGGCCTGCCCTGCCGCCGGGATCATAGGGACTTCACGAACTTCTCGAGCCGGTCCATGCCTTCGCGAATATCGTCCATGCCGCAGGCATAGGAGAGACGGATATTTCCTTCGCCGCCGAAGGCGCCGCCAGGCACCACGGCCACGGCCTGCTGCTCGAGGAGCCGCTTCGCGAATTCCGCCGCTGAAATGCCGAAACCGGAAACGTTGGGGAACATGTAGAACGCTCCCATGGGTTTCACGCACGTGATGCCCTCAATCGAGGTCAGCCGCCGGTACATGACGGCCCGCCGTTCCGCAAACGCGCTCACCATGCCCGCCACGTCCGACCCCGTCCCCTCGATCGCAGCCACCGCGCCGTACTGGGCAAACGTGTTGGGCGCCGACGTGCTGTGGCTCTGGAACGCTGTGACCGCGTCGGCAACCGCCGGCGCGGCCGCCAGGTAGCCCATCCGCCATCCGGTCATGGACCATGCCTTGCTGAACCCGTTCACCGTGATGGTGCGGTCATAGATTTTCCGGCCGAAGCTCGCCAGACTCACGTGCGTGGCTCCGTCATAGACGAGGCTCTCGTAGATTTCGTCGGCAACGACAAACAGATCGTGGCGGACGGCGATGGCGGCAATCGCCTTCAACTCGTCGCGCGTGTAGACGATCCCGCTCGGGTTGCAGGGGCTGTTGAGAATGATCGCCTTCGTCCTGGACGTCACCGCTCTCTCGAAGTCCCCCGACTCCGGCTTGAAGCCTTTCGACTCCGGCGCGTACACATAGACCGGCCTGGCGCCGGCGATCTTGACCATTTCCGGGTAGCTCAGCCACCATGGCCCAGGGATGATCACCTCATCGCCTTCCCGGCAGATCGTGAGGATGACGTTGAAGAGGGAATGTTTGGCCCCGTTGCTGACGACGATCTGGCGCGGCTCGTAGGTCAGGTCGTTGTCTTTCTTCAGCTTCTTTGCGATGGCTGAGCGCAGTTCGGGAAGGCCGGCGGCGGGCGTGTACTTGGTTTTTCCGTTCTTTAGCGCATTGACTGCCGATTCCTTGATGTGGTCGGGCGTGTCGAAGTCGGGTTCGCCGGCTGAAAAGTCGCACACCTTTCGGCCCTCGGCCGCCAGTTTCTTCGCCAGGGCGGCAATTCCGAGCGTCTCGGACGGCGGAATGCCGGCGATCCTCGGATTCAAGAGATTTCTCTTGCCCATGGGGCAACCTTTCTATTCTCGCGCGAACAACGACGAACGTTCCCAGCGCCGGTTACGGCGCCGTCCCATAGTACTTCTCGATCCACGCCTTAACCGTGTCCTCGGCCAGATTGACGATGGCCAGCTCGCGTTCCGCGCTCTCGGCGGAATCCGACGCGTGAACGGCGTTGACCATGATGTTCGTGCCGAATTCCCGCCGAACCGATCCCGGCCGAGCATTGTTGGGATCGGTGGTTCCAATGATCGCGCGAATCTTCCGCACCGCATCCACGCCCTCGTACACCAGGGCAAGGCATCCTTCATGCCCGAGGGCCTTCTTCTCCGCCTCCGAGACTTTGGAGGGCCGATAGCCCGTCATGAACTCCACAATGCCCTCGAACTGCTGCTGCGCGAAGGTGGACGCCACTTGTTCGCATGCGTCGATCACCATGCTCTCCGGCACAGGCAGCTCGAATTCTCGGGACAGCGCCTGAGCCGCGCGAGCCGGGATCGTCTTCGCGAACCGCGCGCGAAAGCTCTCCAGAACCGGCGCGTAGAACGCCTCCGCCTGCGCGACTGTCATGCAGAACTTCTTCGCCCCCACGATGCGGAGACCGGACGAAGAGAGAATGTCTATGATGCCGCCTGGCCGGGCGCTTGGAAAACGAAAATTGTCCGGCTTCAGCAGCACGAGTGTGCGCTGAATCTCCGCGCCGCGCGGCACGTCTCCGGCCCCTTCGACCAGGCCTCCGTCCGTCGCCGAGCGCTCCGCCCAGATGTTCAGGGTGGCCGCGGCGCGCGCCCGGCCGGGCGCCACCAGCACCGCCGGCTCGAAGTACAGCACGCTGCCCTTGTCGTCCAAGACATAGTCCCCGTAGGTGTCCCGAATGGTTTCACCGCTGCCGTATTTCAACGTCGCGCTGCCCGTCACCTCCCAGATTTTCGCGATGGCGTCCTCTCCCTCGAAGAGCAGCAGCATGACCCGCCGGGGCATGCCTGTCGCCGGGTCCGGCGCGTAGGCGCGCTGGATGTAGTCGGCGATCAGCGCGCAGGTCTGCTCATGTTCCGGGTCCGCGCGCCGGACGTGCTTCGCGTAGCGCGCAACCAATTCCCGGCTCGGCCCGAACATCCGCGCCGCCACGAACTCCAGGTCCGTGCGGCACATGTACCGGGCGATCACCCCGCCCGTTCTGGACTTGGCAATCGTGTAGGGATTGATGAGGACAAATGCCAGTTCTCGAGCCATAGCCGAACGCTCTTTGTGTCGTGGGCTAGTCGTTCCAGTCGCCGGCCGCACGGCGCCGATCGGTCAAGACCAGGCCATCTTGTACGAAATCGGCGGGGCGTTGCATAGCCGAAACTGTGGGCGCATAATCTTCCGGTTGCGTTTTTTTTCCGAACCTTGTAGCCTGCTCTCATTCTGCCGTGAGTGGACCGGAAAGGCGCGGACCGGAAACCGGAGCTCCGGCGCCGGGAGGCCGAGTGAACTATACGGGAAAAGGCCGGGACGTCGTCACGATGGAGATCGAGGGCTTGCGGAAAGTCCGCGACAACATCGGTCCCGCCTTTGACCGCGCCGTGGACATCCTGCTCGAGTGCCTCCGGGCCGGGAAGAAGATCGTCGTCACCGGCATCGGCAAGAATCTGCATGTCGCCCAGAAAATTTCGGCCACCCTCGCTAGCACGGGATCAACCAGCGTCTTCCTCAGCCCCGCCCAGGCCATCCACGGGGACCTGGGTATCCTGTGCGCCGGCGACGCGCTGCTCGCCCTGAGCTACAGCGGCGAATCGGAGGAACTCGTCGCTCTTCTGCCCGTCGTCAAACGGATCGGGGTCCGGATCATTGCGCTGACGGGAGACCTCGGCAGCACGCTGGCCAAATCCGGAGATATCGCCCTCACCGTGGCGGTTGACCGCGAGGCCTGTCCTTTCAATCTCGCCCCGACCGCCAGCACGACGGCTACGCTTGCCATGGGCGACGCGCTGGCGATGGTGCTGCTGGAAGCCCAGGGGTTCCGCAGGGAAGACTACGCCAAACTCCACCCCGGCGGAGTGATCGGCCGCGCCCTGCTCCTCCGCGTGTCCGACATCATGCGAACCGCCGACCGGCTTGCCAGTCTCTCCGAGACCGCGACGGTCAAAGACGCGCTGCTGGCCATGACACGGGCGCGCTCCGGATCGGCGGGAATCGTGGACGGCGAAAACCGCCTGCTCGGAATCTTCACGGACGGCGATCTGCGGCGGAGACTGCCCACGCGCGAGCGGCTGCTGGACATGCCGCTTGGAAAGGTGATGACTCGTTCGCCCGTTACGGTGGCGAGCGACCAGCTCGCGATTGACGTGCTCAAGACCTTCGAGGAGCACAAGATTGACGATCTGCTGGTCGTGGACGGGCAGAACCGCCTCGTTGGCGCCGTTGACATCCAGGACTTGCCCAAGTTCAAGATTCTGTGATCCCGGGCGCGTCTGTCTTTGGCGAAGGCGGCTACGCTCCGAACGAAGACTGGCGGGGACGACGAGGCTCGAACTCGCAACCCTCAGATCGACAATCTGATGCGCTAACCAATTGCGCCACGTCCCCGAGAGAAGATCGGTAACATGATATAGACTGCGCCTCCCTTGACAAGCTCAAAACACTCGGCATTGCCACTCGTTGCGGGCTGTGGCACAATAGCGTTGAAAACTTGAGAGGTCTACATGGCCATGGCCCTCGGCAAAATTACCGACATTCTGGTCAAG
The DNA here is from genome assembly GCA_030018915.1 of Verrucomicrobiota bacterium. Lineage (GTDB taxonomy): Bacteria > Verrucomicrobiota > Kiritimatiellia > UBA8416 > SLMC01 > JASEHE01. The sequence goes on along the minus strand of JASEHE010000001.1, from coordinate 52,406 downwards.
CGCGGGTTGATCGATCCCGCCGCGCTCGCGGCGGCCGAGCATGAGGCTTTCTCCCAGGGCATCCGGATCGAGAAGCACCTGCTGGAAAAGAACTTGGTGAGCGCATCCGACATGACGCTGACCCTCGCCGAGTATCTCGGCATCGTTCCGATCGCGCTCTCCCACTTTGCGCCGCCGGCCCATCTGCTTGACTCCGTGTCGCGCGAGATGCTCATCCGGCGCCGGGTCATCCCGATCGCCAAGATGGGTAACACGCTGACCGTGGCGCTGGCCGATCCGTTCGACCTGATCGCCCGCGACGAGCTGCATGTGATGACGGGGCTGGAGATCACACCCCTGGTCGCCGCGGAGAAAGAGATCACCGAAACCTTCGAACGGGCCTTCCCGGACCAGATGGAAGGGATGAACATGGAGGAAATCCTCAAGGAGGCCGATTCCGACCAGGAGATCACCCATCAGAAAGTCCGGGATGAGGAAGACGAATCTATCGAGGCCATCATCGAACGGTCCGGAGGCAGCACGGTCGTCCGCATAGTCAGCATGGTTCTCGTGGAAGCCTTGCGCCAGAGCGCCAGCGACATTCACCTTGAGCCGCAGGAGAAGACGCTGCGCCTGCGCTACCGGATTGACGGAGCGCTCATGGAAGTTCCCGGGCCTCCGAAGAGCCTCCAGGGCGCCGTTGTCTCGCGCATGAAGCTGATGTCCAATATGGATATCGCCGAACACCGCGTGCCTCAGGACGGCCGGATCAAACTCCGAGCCCTGGGCAAGGAGGTGGACCTGCGCGTCAACATGCTGCCGACGATTTTCGGCGAGAAAACGGTCATGCGGATTCTCGACAGGGCGGCGCTTTTCCCGAGCCTGTCCGCGCTCGGGCTGGACGAGGCGGCCTATGTCGCCATGCGAAGGGCCATCTCGGAGCCAAACGGCATTCTGCTCGTCACAGGGCCCACTGGCAGCGGCAAGACGACGACGCTCTACTCCTGCCTCATGGAACTCAACCAACCGGACGTGAACATCGTCACGTGCGAAGACCCCGTGGAGTATCAACTGCCGGGCGTCAATCAGGTGCAGATCAATTCGTTCATTGGGTTGACGTTTGCCGCGGCGCTACGGTCGGTGCTCCGGCAGAGCCCCGACATCATCCTCGTGGGAGAGATTCGCGACAACGAGACGGCGGACATCGCCATCAAGGCGGCGCTGACCGGGCACCTGGTGCTCAGCACCCTGCACACGAACGACGCCCCGAGCGCGATCACCCGCATGGTGGACATGGGCGTGGAGCCTTCGCTCCTCTCCTCGGCGCTGATCCTGGCCCAGGCCCAGCGCCTGCTCCGCAAACTATGCCCATCCTGCAAGAAACCCGCCAAAGAACTCCAGACAAAGTTGCTCCGGGGGTACAACATTTCTCCGGAGTTGTTCGATGGTGTGACCACCTACGAGGCCGGCAGCTGCATGAAATGCCGCAACAGCGGGTATAAGGGTCGCATGGCCATCATGGAGGCGCTCCCCGTGGACCGGGAATTGCGCGCGGACATCCTCAACGGCCTGAGCTCCAAGGACCTCGCGGCCCACGCCAAGAAGAAGGGCATGCTCAGCCTGAAGGAGATCGGACTCAACAAAGTCCGCGACGGCATCACCAGTCTGGATGCCGCGCTCAGCATCACGGGCGGGGGCGAGTAGTCGAGACATGGACAAAAAGACCGGCCCAATCAAACTGACCGACATCCTGATCCGCAGGAACATGGTGGAGCCCGATGTCCTGCGGCAGACGGAGCAGGAGGCGCTGAACAGCGGCGTCACGATCGAGAAAGAGCTTCTCGACAAGCGCCTGCTCTCTCAGGAAGACTTGGCGCTCGCCATTTCCGAGTATTTGGGCATCCCGCCCATATCGCTGGCTCACTTCACCGCCGACGCGCAGGTCCTGGAACGCGTCCCCAAGGAGATCATGGCGAGGCACAAACTTATCCCAGTCGCCAAGATCGGCAAGACGCTCACGGTGGCCATGGGAGACCCATTCAACATCGTCGCGATGGACGAGCTGCATACGCTCACCGACCTGGCGATCGTTCCCCTCGTGGCCAGCGAACCGGACATCGTCAACGCCATCAGGCGCGCGATGGCCGACCGGGGCGCCGCGGTAGACCTGGAGACGCTCATGAAATCCCCCGAAGTCGAAATGGAAGTGGGCGCCGTCGAAGAGACCGAAGCGGAGAGCCTGGAGAAGATGATGGAAAGCGCCGGCGATCAGCCCGTCATCCGAATGGTCAACATGATCCTGATCGAAGCCGTGCGCCTGGGAGCCAACGACATCCATATCGAGCCACAGGAGAATTTCCTGCGTCTTCGCTACAGGATTGATGGCGTCCTGGTCGAACGGCCCAGTCTGCCCAAGACCTTGCAGTCGGCCGTCGTCTCCCGCGTCAAGATTCTGGCTGACATTGACATCGGCGAACAGCGCCACCCGCAGGACGGCCGTTTCCGGATCACGACGCTGAACAAGAGCATTGACGTCCGCGTGAGCGTGTTGCCCACCATCTTCGGCGGCCGGGTGGTCATGCGCCTGCTGGACAAGAACTCGCTCTTTCCAGGCCTGTCCTACCTGAACCTGGACGAACGCGCCCTTGCTGCCATGAACTACGCCATCAATCAGCCGCACGGCATCATCCTGGTTACTGGGCCGACCGGCAGCGGCAAGACGACCACCCTGTACTCCTGCCTCCGCGAGCTGAACAAGATTGACGTGAACGTCGTCACCTGCGAGGAGCCGGTGGAATACCAGATTCCCGGCGTGATCCAGGTGAAAATCACTGCGGCCTCGTCCGCATCCGGCGCTCACGGCGACCATAACGCCGCCACGGCGGGCAAGAAGACCGCCGGCTGCACGTTCGGCGACGCGCTTCGCGCCATCCTTCGGCAGGATCCCGACATCGTGCTGATCGGCGAGATTCGCGACGGGGACACGGCGGACATCGCCATCAAGGCTGCCCTCACGGGCCATCTGGTGCTCAGCACCATCCACGCGAACGATGCCTGCAGCACGATCACCCGCCTGCTGGACATGGGCATTGAGCCCTTCCTGCTCGCCTCGTCCATCATCCTGACTCAGGCCCAGCGCCTCTACCGAAAGTTGTGCCCGATCTGCAAGAAGGAGGCGCCCATGCCCGAGGAACTGCTCAAGCTTCACCACGTGGACCCCGCGCTGTTCCAAGGCTGCAAGATATACGGGCCCTCCGGATGCCCGAAGTGCCACAGCATCGGCTACAGCGGCCGCGCCGCCGTGATGGAAGTCCTCCCCATTGAGGAAGATATCCGCCTGCTGATGATGCGGCGGGCGCCCGCCGACGCCTTGCGCGACAGGGCGGCGCAAAAAGGCATGAAGACGCTCTCGGTGAGCGCCCTGGAGAAAGTCAAGCTCGGCGAGACCAGTTTTGAAGCTGCCCTCAAGATCGTGAGTTCGCGGTAACCGGCGCCCGTCCCATTGGCTCTGCCTGGGAAACGCGCCGACTGCTTAAAGGAGACATGCGCCATGAGTCCTGTCGTGTCGCGAGCGGCCGGGGTTCGCCCTGCCGTCTCCACTTCCACATCAGCGGCCACGCAAAAGACGGGCGCGCCAGCCGCCGCCAGGGCGGGCGCCAAGAAAAAAGTGCCGGGCGCCAAGAAGATCGTGCAGAAGACGCTGCCGGGTTTTTCCCGCCAGCTCTCCGCCATGTTGTCCGCCGGCATGCCGATCCTCGCGTCCCTCGAAGCCATGGAGGAACAGGCCGACAACCCCAACTTCAAATACGCAATCGGCCAGATCAAGCGCAACATCGAAAACGGGGCCGCCTTCTCGGACGCGCTGCGTCAGTTCCCATCGGTGTTCGACGACCTGTACCGCAACATGGTCAAGGGCGGCGAATCCGGCGGGCAACTGCCGGAAACCATTGCGCGACTCGCCGGTTTTCTGGAATCCAGCGCCAAACTCCGCCGCAAAGTCAAGTCCGCCATGATGTATCCCGCGATCGTCATGTGCCTGGCCCTCACCATTGCCACCGCCCTCGTTGTTTTCGTGGTCCCGATCTTCGCCGACATGTTCGCGGGACTCGGCGGGGAACTCCCAGGGCCGACGCGGGCCCTCATGAACCTCAGCAATCTCATCCGCCACAACGGGCTGGTGGTCGTTCTGCTCATCGCGGGGCTTGTGATCGCCTTCAAAAAATGGAAGGCCACGCCGACGGGCGGATTCATTCTGGACCGGCTGGCGCTCCGACTGCCCGTGTTCGGCGACTTGAACAAGAAAGTGGCGTCTTCCCGCTTTGCCCGCATGTTCGGACAGCTCATTCGCAGCGGCGTCCCGATCCTCACCGCCATCGACATCGTCGCCGGCGCCACCGGCAACAAGGTGGCGGGCAATATCGTCCTGAGCGCCAGAGGCTGCCTGGAAAAGGGAGAGCCGCTTTCCAACGCCATGCTGACTCAGACCGTCTTTCCAATCATGCTCGTGCGCATGCTGCAGGCCGGCGAAAAGACGGGGAAAATCGACGAGATGATGGACAACATCGCCAACTTCTACGACGACGAAGTTGAAACCACCCTGGCTGGCCTCACCTCCCTGCTCGAACCGCTGCTTATGGTGATCCTCGGCGTGCTCATCGGCGGAATTGTCGTCTGCCTGTTTCTCCCCATCTTCAAGATCGGCGAAATAGTGCAGAAGGGCTGAGCCGCTTTCAAGACGGCCGCAAAGATGAGCATTTTTCTGTTGTGTTCGTTGCGCGCGGGGGATAGGCTCTTTTCTATGGAGGCGGGATTGGTTGACGCCAATTCCATGAGGTGGTCTCCCCCCGCGGTGAGAGACCGCCTCGGTAGTTGCCATGGCCCAAATACTCCTTATTGACGACGAGCCCAGTATCCTGAGCGTTCTCAGCACTCTTCTCAAGGCAGAGGGGCATGATGTTGTTCCTGCTCTCGGCGGCGAGAAGGCCAAGGAATTGCTGGCGAGCCAGGAATTCGACCTCATGCTTTCTGACATCCGCATGGCGCCCATCAGCGGCATGGAACTGCTCCGATGCGTCCATGACGAAAAACCCGCCCTGCCGGTCGTCATGCTTACCGCCTACGGTTCCGTGGAGACCGCGATCGAGGCTCTGAAGCTCGGCGCGTTCGACTACGTCACCAAGCCCTTTAAAGTGGACGAACTCCTCATCACCGTCCAGCGCGCCCTGGAGTACAGCAAGTTGCGGGTCCAGAACGTCTACCTCAAGGCCCAGCTCGGGGCGCGATACCACTTGAATAACATCGTGGCCGAGAGCAAGGCCATGCAGAATGTCTGCGAAATGATCAAGAAAGTCGCGCCCACAAACACGGCTGTGCTGATCTACGGCGAGAGCGGAACAGGTAAGGAACTGGTTGCCAAGGCCATTCATGCGCACAGCCAGCGCCGCGACAAGCGCTTCCTGGCGGTCAGTTGCGCGGCGCTCCCGGAGCCCCTCCTGGAATCGGAGATGTTCGGGCACGTAAAGGGATCCTTTACCGGGGCCACGGCCAACAAAGAAGGCCTTCTGGAAGCCGCGGTCGGCGGCACCGTCTTCCTTGACGAGGTTTCCTCCATGCCGCTCAGTATCCAGGGCAAGTTCCTGCGCGTGCTTCAGGAGAAGGAAGTCCGCAGAGTCGGCAGTAACAAGGATGTCCCCATTGACGTGCGCGTCATTGCCGCCACCAATACCAACATCGAGAAGATGATCCAGGAAGGCAAGTTCCGCGAGGACCTCTTCTATCGGCTGAACGTTATCCCCATCGAGATCAAGCCACTACGGGAACGACGCGAGGATATTCTGCTGCTTGTTTCTCATTTTCTACGCACCGAGACTCCGCAGGGGCAGCCCCCTCCCTTGATCGATCCGGAAATATCGGCAATCTTCGAATCCTATCCCTGGCCGGGGAACGTCCGAGAGCTGGAAAACGCCATCAAGCATGCCATCACCTTTGCGCGGGACAACAAGATCACCAAGGATGTGCTTCCTCCGAAGATAGCCGTCACGCCGATACAAACTTCAAAACCTCTTGGGGCGGAAGACATTGATTCAACGAAAGCGAAGTCCCTGAAGGCCTTCCTTCGAACCAAGGAGAAGGAGTACCTCAAGCAGGTCCTCTCCGTCGCGAATGGCGACAAGGAGAAGGCCGCAAAAGCGCTCAAGATCAGTCTGGCCACTCTCTACCGCAAGCTTCCTGATGGCGAAGAGGCAAAGCACCCGGTGGAAGGAGAATAGGAGTGAGGGTTCAGGGTTCGGGGTGGGGGTGGCTTTGAGTCTGAATCCGATCAGTCCAGCATGCGGGATTAGCCGTATCTCAGTTCAGGCTGGCGCACATTCTTGTTATTTCCGAGCAGAACCGGGTTCATTTTTGCGAAAAACGACTCTCATTATTGATCCATTGTGTTCTCATTGTCGAGATTGATCTTGTTCGCATAAAGTAACATTCCTTGCGAATTCTAAATTGTTGAGCGTTGTGATGCCGGCTTGGCGTTTTCGTCTTGTGCTTGGCACAAGTATTGCTCGTTCCCGTTCGGCAGGTTTGGCGTGTTGACCTCCGTCAGTCCAGTGTCAGGTAAAACACGGGCAAGGTCGCGGCCTATAACCCCTCACGGAAGGAGGAGTGCGATGAAGAAAAGAGGTTTCACGTTGGTGGAGATTATGATCGTGGTGGCGATTATTGCATTGCTGACCGCGATCGCCATCCCCGCCTTTCTGCAGTATCGCAAGGATGCGCGTCGGGGACTGTGCGTCAATAACCTGCGCTTGATTGACCACGCCAAGGAAGTGCTGGCCATCAAGCTCGATTGGACAAACGGGCAGATTATTGGTCAATCAGCCGGCGCGAACGACGCAACCGCCTGGTCGAACTTGGACCCCTACATAGATGGCACCCACGTTCTGGAGTGTCTCGAAGCTGGGGCCGGCCAAGCGACTGTTCAATACTACTACGTTAACCGCGTTGACGAAACGCCTACGTGCCCGGTGGTAGGTTCTTTCCCGGAACACGTCTACATCGACTAGTAGCGTTGACGGTCCTGGGTTCTTGCTGAGGCTTTCTCAGCAAGAAGGTGGAGAAAGACAACCTCGTCGCGAGGTTGTCTTTCCGTTTTCAGGCTTTTTCAAAAGGCTCAGTCAGATATCCAATATCCGGCTGAATGCCGCGCCGTCCGTGTCCTCGATGTACTTGGTCGTCTTGTACTCGTTCACCGCGTTCAGCTTGTGCAGAATCTTCCCCAATGTCTCCATGGCGCAAATGCTGTCGTCCAGGAGCGACTTTACAGTCGTATCGGTGGAAGAACCCTCCAGTTTCCTCTTCATGATGCCCAGATTGGCCAGAAGAACCGTGGCCGGCTGCCCCAGGTGATGGCAGGCGGCGCCGAGACTCTCCAGCATTACTCGCCGGCGCTCCGCCTCGCGCTCCGCCTCTTCCGCGCGCTTGCGGTCGCTCACGTCAACAAAGGAAAAAATTGCGCCAACCGGCTCGCCGTCCGAGTTCCTGTTCAAGGCGGCGGACACCTGCGTGTCGAACAGCGAACCGTCCTTGCGTTTTGCCATTAGTTCGCCCTTCCAAAACTGCCGATCGCTCGTGACAGCGTTCATCATCGCCTCAGCCGCCTCGTGGTCGGCCCACAGATCGGCCACCGGGAGCGCGAGCAATTCGTCCGTTTCGTCGTATCCCCACATCCGGGCTGCGGCCGGATTGACGTATTCCAGTTGATTGTTCGTATCGGCGATCGCGATCCCGTCGCCCGAGTTCTGAATCGCGTTGTGCTCGGTTCTAAGCATTTCGTCCGCCTGACGCCGCAACGTCGTGTCGCGGATAAAGAAACACAGCCGCGCATCCGCCAGTCGAAGCCGATTAACCGCGATTTCCGAGGGGAAGCAGGAGCCGTCCTTTCGGATACAGTACGCCTGGATGAGCGTATAACGCTCGTTCGCCAGGTTGGCCGCCAGAGTCCGGATGAGCGACTCGTCGGCGCCGGAAATCACGTCGAAAACAGCCATGCCTCGGAGATCATGCCGGTTGTAGAGCAGGAATTCCCGCGCCCGGAAATTGACGTCAACAATTTTGCCTGCCATGTCCGTGATCAAGGCGGCGTCGTACAGACTCTGCAGCAACTCCTCGTACTCCGTGCCCTTCGCCGTCTCCTCTGGCGCGCGCGGCCGAATGACCGTAGCCCCGGGCGCGAGGGACGACACGATGTAGCGCTTCTTTTTGCCCGGCACGGGCCTTGCGGGGACGTCCGGGATCAGATCGATCCGCATCGTTTGCGAGAGCTTCTTCTTCTCGATCATGGGCATCGAATCCACCTTGCCCAGTATTCCGGCGATCCGACAGGCAACCGGCCGCCGGTCCGGGTCAACCGAACACCAGACTATGATACCGCCGCCCCGTGTAAAAGGCAAGCGACCCGTGACCCTCGAACCGGGACGCGCCGTGTTCGGGAACCAGTTGCGCGGCTTCGCCGCGCCGTGTTCACTCTCAACGCCCGTCCGGCTTGCCCGCCATGTGCCACCGCCTTATTGCTCTACGATAGGGCGTGAAGTTCGCGTGAATCGCAGAAACGCAAAAAAATGTTGTGGAAAAACGCGCGGTCTGGTACCTTTAGATCGAAGAAGTTAGGGGGTGGGTTATGACGAAGCGCGGCAGTCTCGCGCCGGCCGTCAAGACGAGGGGGTTCACTCTTGTCGAGATGCTGGTGGTGGTCATCGTTATTCTCCTCCTGTCGGCCGTTCTTCTGAAGAGCGTGGCGCATTTCGGCGAGGAGGCGAGGCGAAAAAAGTGCGTGGCAGACCTTCAGGCGCTCAAGAACGCCTTAAACGAGTACTACACGGCCTACGGGACCTATCCCATAGTGAAGGTTGGGGAAAACAAAAGCAGTATGGGGTACGAATATGAGTGCCTGACAAATCAGCCGCCGGCGTGGCGGCAGTGGCTCGATGCTCACAACGATCCGTCGAACCGCGGGACGTTCTTCCTGGACGGGGATCTGGACAGGTTCGACGATGGTTACAAGGGCTATTTCAGCAGCGAAATTAAGGGGGGCCTGGGCTACAGCTACGGGCTAGTGGCCTTTCTCTGGCCGCGCGACATGGGAGAGAAGGAACCAAAGCCCCAAAAGCATCCCTACGACAAGGACACCGACCGGGACAAGGCAGTCAAGGGACGCATAGCTAATTTCTTGCGGCACGTTTCGCTGGGCCGCAGCCTTCGGAGCTGCAGTACCCCGCAGTCATCCGGCATGGACCTGCAATACAGCAACACGGTTGCAACCGTCATGGATCCTTGGGACCGCGAATACATATACGAGTGTCCGCCTCCGCACCGTTCGTACCGGCTGTGGTCAAATGGGCCGGACGGTGTGGCCAACACATCGGACGACGTTTCTTGCGGGCCTTCGGGAGGTTCCTGGTCGGAGTAGAGAGTCCGGCGGCCCTTTCCACAGTCTCCAGCAAGGCGGCGGAGCGAAGTTGCGGGATACGAGGCGCCGCGCGGGCTTCGGAAAGGAACAGTGTGATGGGTAGGCGAATCGAAGCCTTTACCTTGATCGAGATGCTGGTGGTCATCGCGATCATCGGCGTCCTGCTGGGCTTGATGCTGCCGGTCGTCATGCATTCGCGGAAGAAGGCTAGAGTCGCCCGTGCCAAACGGGAAGTGAAGGAACTCGACGAAGCGTGGAAAGCCTATCTGCTGAGCTACAAAACCTTTCCGCCAATGCCGATCGCCATGATGGATTCGAACGCCCTGTCCATTCTGAGAGGCGTCACCGCTGATTCCACGAACGCCCACCCCAATAATCCGTGGAACATCCCGTTCCTCGACGTGAGGACCAACACAATTTACTATTGCGATCCCTGGGGCGTTCCAAACACCACCAAGGGCGTCTACAAAGTGGCGCTCGACACGGACATGGACAATCGAGTGCAATTGAATGGGGGTGGGCCGTGGATCGGCGTCAACGTGGCAGTCTGGTCGGACGGGCCGGACGGGGTTTCGCACACGGCCGACGACATCTGCAGTTGGAAGGAGTGACGACTCGTGACCCGGACGTTTCGATTCGCGGCGCGGCGGGGCTTCACGCTGATCGAGCTGCTCATGGTGATCGTGGTGATTACGATCCTGATCGGCCTGCTGCTGCCCGTGTTGCAGCCGTCCAAAGAAAGCGCGAAGCGCAGGCAAAAGGAACTGGAGGAGAAGGCGCTCATCGCTGCCCTGAAAGCCTACAAGTTGGAGGAGATGACATGGCCCAAGCCGTCGCCGGAGGGCTGGAAGACATACGAGGAAGACAACTGCCTGGTGGTCAAACTATTGGAAGGCGCCAATTCCGCGAACATGCGATACCTGAACAAGGGCACGTTCAATCGCGACAGCCAGGGCTCCGTGAAGGACCCCTATGGCGTGTATTACAGTATCACGGTGTCCGAAACGAACGCAGTGGTCAACGACCAGTCGGCAAAAGACTGACAGGAGGCAAGCCGCAATGACGCGGGCTGGAATTCGGCGGGCAGCCGGGAAGCATCGGGCAGGGTTCACCCTGCTTGAGCTGCTCATCGTCATGTCCATCATATTCATTGTGATGGGGATGGCGATGGCGGCCTGGTTCGGAATCGTACGAGGTTCCGCGATCCGGGGGGGGCTCTCGAACCTGCACCGCGTCATCAGCCTGGCTCGGCAGCATGCCATGACGCACGGGGCGAGCACATACGTGTTCTTCCGGCAGGATAATACCGACGGGCTCAATGCCCGCTACTGGGTTTGTTCGGAAGCCGGGCGCCATTACGGAGAGGATGGCGTCGCGCAGTTGGACTCAGGATATCCCCGGTGGAACGACACTCTGAAAGGCGGCACAATCTATAACCTGACGGCCGGGAGTTGGGGCGTGGTGGCCGACAACAGCCCCCAAACGCTCACTGTCGTGGGTGGGAAGTTGACCGGCGGCAAGAGGGATTTTTGGAACAGAGGCGACAAGTTCGGATGGCTGGCCCACGAGATTCAGTTCCTGCCGTCCACCTTGAAGTTCGACAATGCGGAAGAGAACAATGCGCCGGAGGGGATTATATTCTTTCCGGACGGCGCCACGCCGAAGTCGGGCGCCGCCAATTACGTAATCACGATCAAGGAGAAGAATGGAGCAGGGCGCCGGGAAATCCGCGTACTGGGGCTGACGGGCCTTGTGGAAATCTCGGAATAGCCGTAAGAAACCGAACATTGACGGCGCGGGGGCGCAACCATGGCGAACGAACCGCATCTCAACGCGACGATCGGACGACCGGCGCTGCCTCGGTCGAATGGAGGATTCAGCCTGGTCGAGGTCAGTCTGGCCGTGCTGCTCGTCGGCGCTGGAGTTCTGACGCTTTTTGCCCTGTTTCCGGCTGGGCTCAAGCAAGCCGACCTCGCGGTGGAGGACACGCACATCGGCCTGTTCGCCGAGCAGGCATTGACCGGACTGCGCGCCGAAGCGATGAAGGTGTCGGACTTCCAGGTGTGGACCAATCAGGACGATTTCCAGCAGCAGGTGGTGGACAAGGTTCCGATTTACTACCAGCCAGGTTCCACGTACTTGATCGGGGACGGCCGGCAGCAGAAGATCGCCAATTTCCTCAAGCAAGGAGTGGGGATGTGTTACATCCTGGCGGTCACCAACGTGATCGTGGACATGCAGGGGGAGCCGTTCGGCAAAGATCGGTACAAGCATGTGCGGGTCGCGGATCTCAGGGTGTGTTTTGGGAACCATTTCGTCACGAATGAGGCGCAATGGTTCTACACGGAGTTCTTCTACGGCGGAATGCCGTAGTATCGGTGGTCGGTAGTCGGTGGGCGGTTATGTTGAAGCGCGAAATACGAAGTCGATCTGAGATTCGAACTGTCCGTTTTGCGGGCAAAACGGCGGACGCCGGCGTGTTGAGGGAAAACGGATTCACTCTTTTGGAGATTCTCGTTGCCGCAGTGATCCTGATGATGATCGTGATGATGATTGGCAGCGTGTTCAATCAGATGCGCGTGGCCTGGGACGTTGGGATGCGGAGATCGAAGTTGAACGTGGAGGGGAGAGCTGCCGCGACCTTCATGGGCCGGGAACTGTGCCAGGCCGTGGCAAACGAACTGCTCCCGTTCACGATCGAGCCGGATAAAATCGCTTTCTACTTGATTGAGGATGCCACGGACACTAATCGCGCGATCTACCGGATTCGTTACTTCCACCAGGATGAGACGATTGTGCGAGAGATGGTTCGGCACGAACTTAGCGGGGGATACCCAGGGACGGAGTTGCCGAAGAAATCGGGGACCCTGGCGAAACACGTTAATGAGCTGATATTTTGCCCCTCCGATGAGGAGTATTCCATGAACAGGAGCAACCTCCCGCAGTTCGTGGACATCAAGATTAAGATGGGTTCTTCGTACCAAGTCTCCCGAATCGTGGCGGGATCGGGCGGGCCGGACGGCAACTGGGATGCGGAAGACGACAACATCCGGACGGACCAATGAACTCGATGAACACAGAGCGGCAGGGCCACAACGGAATGCCGATTGCCGATTGCCGATTGCCGAATAAAGAGCCTGGCCATGAGTGCCACAAAATGGTGGAAGCCGCGGCGCGGCGGGCGTTCACGCTCATTGAGATACTGGTAGTGGTGTTGATCATCCTGGTGTTGGCTGGTCTTATGTTTCCAGCGCTTGTTCACGCGCAGCGGATGGCCAGAGTCCGAAAGGCCAGGTCGGAAGCGGCGGACCTGGCCAAGGCATGGGAGAGCTACTGGGACACCTACCAGCTGTGGCCCTATGGTAATGCGTGGGTTGAGATGGATTACGCCCAAGTGGCCATCCTGGCGTGGAACAACACGAACAACATCAAGTTCATGACTTTTTCCGATCGGCAACTGGTCAACGGCTTCAACGATCCCTGGAAGAAACCGTATAGGGTGCAGCGCACCGCAGAATCGTTGCCGAAGTCAATGGAACAGCAGTATATAACCCGCGCCTATATGGTGAACGCGAGGCGATATGCGAAAAAATAAACCGGACTGTCGCGCGCCGGTTGCCGGGCGCGGATTTCGAGAAGGACGGAACCGCGAGGGCGTGGCGCTGATTATCGTGCTGGGTGTTCTGGCCGTTCTCCTGATGGCGGGGGTTGCCTTTTCCATCAGCATGCGGACCGAGCGCCTGGGGGCCGGTAGTTACCGCTTCGGCGTCGGAGCGCGGCAACTGGTCTGGGTGGGCCTGGCGCGGGCCGTTGAAGACATCACGGTCAACGTAGCGCAGACCAACGTGTTCACCAACGATTTCGGTAAGATCACGGGCTATCTGGCCAACGATGTCTATCCCAATTTCCAGGTTTTCACCTCGGAAGACTGGACCGCCAGAAGCGTCGACAATTCGCGGGTGAAGGTGGTGTTTTCCGACGAAACCATGGAGCAGATTCCGCGGGACCTGTGGGGACCGATGTCGCAGACCAACTCGCAGTGGCTCATCTGCGGCGAGTCGCTATGGCCGGATAGAGAAGAAGGGACCGTGCAGGGTTGGGTGGCCTACGTCGTGGCGAATATCTCCGGCTACCTCGACATGAACTACGTGGGCGGCTCCAACCGCGCGGCGGGCGCAGACCCGCATGAGATCGTCCTCACTAACGCCATCCTGAACGAGATCAAGGATTCGGGGAAGCTCACCGGCAACCGGAACAACGACGCGCGCTACGAGACAATCCGGGATTTCTACTGGATGCAGGAAGACAAAGGGTTGAACAAGGACTGCTACCCATCGAATTTCGTCGCCTATTCCAGGTTCCCGGAGGGGAATCAGGTCCTTTCCAACGGGGCCCCCATCATCGTCACCCCGTTCTACATCGGCGGGACTGTGGCGGAGCTGGAGGCCAAGCAGGCGGATATCGTTGACCGGTTGGTGAAAAGCGGTATCGCCTTGGCCGACGCTCCGTTTGTCTTTACGAACCTGCTCGACTACGTGGACGAGGACGTTGTGCCAAGGCGCCTGGACTCCGGCTGCACGGAATCCGTGCCCATGATCAACGAGGTGGCGCCAACCACAGTGGTTCTGAACTACATCACGGGCGAGGAGGGGGGGACCTTTTCGATGACGCCGCCGCGACGGATCCGGGTGGAGTGGTTCTACCCGTTCATCCGGGGCCAGACCAACACGACGTTCGACATCGAAACGACGACGGAATGCGAGCTTGCCCGCTTCGCTTACGAGAGCGCCGCGAATGCCGAGGAGACGAAGAAGATGCCCCCGTACCCGCAAACGCGCTATTCGGGGTACAAGGGGGAGGCGAACTGGTACGGTTCGACGGACTTGCGGGGGGGTGTGGGAGACGTCTCGATCGACGGCTGTTGGCCGACCAACCGGATCGCCGTGACGCTGAGGGTGCGCTGCGTGGTGTACTGCAAAGAGGCGATTGGCGGCGGGCCGCCGAACGCGATGGTGGACGCCGTGCCTTATCCCACGAACGCCATCGCGTTGACCTGGACCAACAGCTTCATCGTGTCGGGCCTGGCCGGGGGCAACTTCGATTGGCAGCCCAAATCGCTGGAGGCCACGGATCCCCGGGTCAACTGGGACTGCTCGAGCCCGCTGTGCTGGGACACGACGACGACGAACGCCGGGCACACGATTGGAGGAGTCAATACGAAGACGCAAGAACGCATCAGGCGCGGGGAGCTGCAGCCTCAGCGCGGGATAGACTTGGATACGTTGATGCACGTGTCGAACCAGGGGCAACTGAAGTCGGCGGGAGAGCTTGGGAACCTGCTGCGGGCCTCGAAGGATCCGCTGAGAACCATTCGTCTGTTCACGCACGGGACCAATTCCCCGAATACCACGCCATACGACAATGTCCTTGCGTATTTCACCACGGCGCCACCCGGCGTCGGGACGCGCTGCGGGCTGGTGAACCCGAACAGCATGAACTCGAACGTGCTGGCCTCCGTCTTTGTCGAGGCGCCGCTGGGGTATCCGGAGTCGGAAACCAAAATAACCGTAGCGGAAGCCAAGACGCTGGCCGGCGCGTTCATCGAGATGCGGAAAACCGGATCGGCCTTCACGAACGTCGCCGATATCGGGCGGATAGATTTCAGAGGAACTTTCTCGAACAAGAGCGATCTTGAGCTGGAGTCAATGATCTCATACTCGTGCGGCCTGCTTGGCGCGCGGCAGAACCTCTTCACGGTGTTCGTGGTGGCGGGGCCGTATTCGCCGACGAGCGGCCACTTGGGATCCAAAGGGCTGCTGGGCGGAGACTGGCACGGGTACCAGCGGGCGATGGCCGTGATCTGGCGGGACCCTTTCCTGAACAAGGACGGCCGACATGAATGCTTTGTACAGTTCTTCCGCTGGCTCGGCTCAGGCGACTGACGGGATTTTTCGCGAGCCGCTGCTCAGCGGCCCCGCCGCCGGCAACCAGCGGATCAAACATGCCGGAAACTGTTTGTCCGAGCTGCTTCGAGCCGGCCGAAAAAGAGACAGGAGGAACACAAAAGGCGCAAAAGCGAGGACGCAAAATCCGTCAGCCGCTGTTGGTGGCGACGACGCGGTAGAAGATGACGGGCAGGTTGGTGAGCACTGTGGAGGTGATCTGGTTGGTGCCGTTGGCGTAGGTGGAGTTGGTTGTGGCCAGAGTCCAGCCGTTCGTGGGCGTGGTGAGGAGGTTCGTGCAGTAGTAGAGCCAGGGAGACCAGCCGTTGGTGCCGGTGCAGGTCACGTGCGCGCTGGTTCCGCCCTCGATCCAGAAGGCGGTGATTGCCACGAGTGGCGCGTTCTGTTCCCCGCCGGTCCGCCAGTCGAGCAGCGTTTGGCCGGTATTCACGGCACCGGGTGTGAAGGGTGTCGTGTCGTTGCGCCAGGTGAAGCCGGCGCTGTTGGATCCGGTCCCGTACGCGGACACGGGGGAGTCCAGGAAGTCGTCGTCGGGGCCGACGTAGACGAATCCGTAGGGCTCCAGGTTGCGGCCGCCGCCGCCCTCATGCGCATCGTATGAGATCGCCTGCTCGTAGGCGCCCATGCTCCGGCGCAGGCGGATTCCGCCGGCGGCCGGGAGCGTCCGCGATTCGTGGGGAGGACTTCCCACCTCGACGGTCATTGTCAGATCGCGGGACGGAGTGTGGGAGTCGCCGAACACCCAGAAGCCGTAGCCGTTGTTCTCGTCGGTCAGCGCGGGCGGATTGGTCACACGATACCAGGCAAGCTGGCTGTAGCCGGGGCTGAAGATCTGGATCCACCAGTTGCTGACGGTGCTGCCCGTGCGCCCGCAGAGCTCGACGTACTGCATGGCGGCCGTCGGCCAGTAGGAGTCGTCGCTGGTGTTGATTTCGTTGATCCAGACGTGCCCCGGCAGGCAGGAGAAGACGATGTAGTAGGGAATGCGGTTCGTGGTCAGGCCGGCGTTCAGGTTGATCGGATAGTAGTGGGCCGCGTTCACGAACTGCCTGCAGGACCTGGGGCTGACCGCCTCGCTGAACATGCCGGTGAACGCGACCGACGCGTAGTACTGGACGGGCTGGTCAATGGCTTGAACCGGGATGGGTGACGTGGTCTTGTAGCGCACGTAGTAGCCGTTCGTGCTGACGACGGTCATGGGGATCGTGGATCCGCCGGTCCAGGCGCCCCACTGGTTGGTGCCCTGGTAGAAGCGGGTGCCGTTAGGGAGGGTGCCCCATTGGTTGGGCGCGGCATAGTAGTGGAGGCTGACGGCGATGTTCTGGGGGTTGAGGAAGAAGTCGAACAGGTCCACGTAGACGTGCACGGCGTTGGTGTTCAGCGGGATGGCCGGCTCGATGTAGAGGTTGGTCATGGAGATGTCGGCGCCGAAGGGGGCGGTGATCAGGACGTTGTCGAGGCAGACGCGGCCCACGCCGGTGGTGTCGCTGTAGAGCCTGACGTAGTGGTTCGTGGCGTCGTAGAAGTTGGTTGTGAAGTAGGTGAACGTGGTGGTCGTGATGTTGGAGATCGTCAGGAGCGGCAGCCAGTCGCCGGCCGGCGCCGTCTCCACCGGCGCCTTGACAATGCGGATGATTCCAGGGTTGCCCGCGGGCGGAGCGCCGCCCCAGGCGCGATACCAGAAACTGATCTCGCCGATGCCGTTCGTCAGGTTGGCGGACTGAATATATGGCCGATCGTTGGTCATGGGCGGCTTGGCCGTCTGGTTCACGGTGTCGTAGTTGAGGTACCCGCCCTTGATGTCCATGAGCCGGCTGGCCTGGTTGGACGTGATCAGGGCGTTGTAGGCGACCCAGGTGAACTGATCGCGCTCCACGAAGTCATTCACCTCGAAGTTGTCCAGGAGGATTCCGGTTTGATAGTTCGTGGACACGTGGAGGATTCTGGCGGCGATATAGGGACTGGGGATGTTGATGGAAATAGATTTGGACGTCCATTTGGTAGGGCAGTTGTTTGTGTATGTGGCGCGAGTGTTCCATGTGCTCGGGAATGGGGTGGCAGCCGTTTCCACCTTGACTACGGCCGGCTCGACAATCATGGCGTAAGAGGGGATCGGCTGATCCGAGACCCCTGGCCCTGCGTATCGGACCTCCAAAGAGGCGGCATTAGTGCCGGCGCCGTTGAAATACGTGACCTTGATGTCGTGCCAGCCCAGATTCAAGGTGTTCGATCCCGAGATCTTCTGCTTGGCGTGAATCCCGTCGTTGTTCACCAATTCGGTTCCATCAATGTACAGTTTGCTGCCCTCCGAGGATTCCGTCGAAAAGAGCCAGGCGCCGTTGGTAGGAATGTAGATATAGCCGGTGAAGCGGATGGCAAAGTTGGTTGGCCGGAGCGCGACTGCCGTGTCGAAATTATTGGTTGTGCCTGAGATGTAGGGGGTGAGGCCGGCGAAATCCGGCAGATTGGTCCACTCACCCTGGTAGTAGTCGAAAGATACCGGTTGCCCAGTGTCGAGCGGGTTGGGTTCGGGCGCGACGTTCTTGAAAGAGAAGGAGAGAACGCCGATCCCGTTAGTGAGGTAGGGGCTGCGCGCATACTGGCCACCGATGGAGTATGGGCGCTCGTAGATGTTGGTATAGGCCCGGGAATGGCGAAGTTCGAGGCAGTTGGTGTGGGCCGTGTAGTCGTCGTTCGCGGCGCGCATCGAGGTCCAGCACTCGGTGGCGGACCAGCCGTTGACGTTCGCCGTGTAGCCGTGCCAGCGGTCAATCTGGACGTTGTCCACCACGAGGCTGGCGTCCGTGTCGGTGTGCTTGACCCGCACGTAGACGCCTTCTCCGAGCGTGCCGGGATGTTCGGCCCACCGGATGGGATGGGACAAGTGAACAAACGAGACGTTGCTGACCGTGTACGCGGCGTTGAAGACCCAGGGAGAGTCCAGGGCCAGCTGGCTCTCGTCGCTCTCCTTGGCCGTGCTGACCACGAACTTGAGCGGCGCGGCCGCATAGCCGGTTCGGGTGTAGCGTGGCACCCCGTTGGTGTTGACCTTCCACCAGTTCGGATCGCCGGTCCAGCCCTGAGCCTGGTTGTCCGAAAAGTTCTCGGCGTAGCCGCGCGTCGGCGAAGGGTGCAGCGCGATGCGGGCGAGATACAGGTTCGTTGACACACCCGACGCGTTTGTGCTGTTGAGGAATCGGACGTAGATATTGGCGGGGAGCGCGTTGGTTACCGTGAAAGACCGGTCCTGCCAGTCGCTGCCGCCAATCTCGCAGGCGTCAACGGTTACCCAGTCGGCGAGGTTGGTGGACCATTGCGTCTTGCACAAGGTCGGGTTGCCTTCGAACTTCTTGTAGCGATAGTTCACAAAGCCGAGTCCGTGCGGCAGTTTGGGAGAGACCACCGCAGGGGGCTGTCCCGCCGCGCTCCAGGCTCGCAGTTGGATCCAGCTGTCACCGCTGCCGTTGCTGTCGCAGATTCGCGTTGCCGCCCAACCGTTGGTGACGAAGTTGGTGTCGGACCCCTCCGTGAAGTCGGGCCAGCCCCGGAAGGATTCCGCCTGCGCCCAGCCGGCGGTGATGTTCGTGACCATGATGGAGGCGTCCCTGGTGTTGATGCCGATGGAGCCGGGATCGGTGATGACATAGCCGGTGTTGTCTATTGCATGCACGACACGGGCGCCATCCAGAAGACCCTGCAGATAGACCTTTCCGCCGGCCGCCGCGCTCACGACAAAGCGCAGCGTGTTCGTAGTGGAGAGAAAGCCGTTATACTCGGCGGAAGATTCCAGAAGCGTGAAGCCGACCGGATCTGGAGAACGGCGATAGATTCCGAGGCGACGCTTGCCCAACCCGCTAGGGCCCAAGCCGGTGTGTTCCCACCGGAGCTCATAGTAGTTGTTTTCGGCCGTATAGCGGGAAAGCAGAGAGAGCCAGGAGGGACCCAGCATGAGTCCATTCGCGCTGATGGGCAGTTCGGTGGCGGTGACGGCGGCTTCAATGGCTGAATTTGACCAGACGTTGTGCTCGTACAAAGTGGGCTTCCAATTGTTGTCCTGGCACCGGAAGTCCATCTCCAGGAAGCCGAGTCCATGGCCATTGTCAGCAATGGGATTGCGGTAAGACGAATAGAACAGGCCGGAGTTGGCCTCATCCTTGAGAACAGCGCACTTGCCGACGCCCGCCAATTCGAAGTTGTTGGTGAGCTTGTAGTGCGCGAACGTCCAGAACGAGGGACCCTGAACCAGGCGGGTGTCCCACGACGGGTAGTGGGAGCCGTAGATATTATTCCACCAGTATGCGCTTTCGAAGTCGTCCTTTTGAATGTATGGCGGGTTGGTTGCCCACGTGTCGAAGTTCTGGACGCGCGATGTGACGCCGACGCTGCTGCAGGTTTCCTCGAAGAAGTCGGAGGAGGCCGACCAGCGGTTGAAGTCCTGGTACGCGCAGCGCTGCACTGTGTAGTTCGAGCTGGACTCGTTGAACCGGATCACTACCTGGCCGTACTGCGGGCCGCACAGCGTGATATTCGAGGGGCCAGCGCTCATGACGCCGGTCAATGGGAGGCTCGAACGGGTCTGGCCCGGATCGCCCCACTCGTTGGTGCCGCCCCAGTAGTTGGTCTGGGTGAACCAACTGAAGCCGGCCAGGTTCAGGGCCGGGTCCATCGTGCCGTAGCCGAAGTCCAGGATGCCCTGCCACTCATAGTCGTTCAACTGGCGCATTGCGATCGGTGTGTTGGTGTAGGACAGGTTCACCTTGATGGAGTCGTAGTCGGACTCGAACTCGCGGATCGTGTGGGTGTGACGGGCGCTCGGCTCCGGCGCCGTCGGCGGCGCGTCGGGCGAGAAAGCAGGGCTCTGGTTCTCGGAGAAGGCTCCGTTCGTGTAGTAGTAGCCGTCGAAGCAGCATCGGATGTAGTAAGAAACGACTCCGGCCGGGAATCCCGGGACCACCGCGGACCATGCGTTTCCGCCGCCTTGCGTCATGGCCACCACGCCGCCGGCTCCGCCGGAATGCGTGTAGTGGAGCGTCGTGATGCGATTGCAGGCCGGATAGTTGGCGCTCCGGTCCGTGATGAACACCGAGACGGTCACGGGCTGATTCCTGGCCGGATAGCCCGGCGTGAAGAAGGGCGGCTCTGAAATCACCACATCGCACGGCGGCGGGCTGATGAGAATGTCGTCGAAGTAGAGCCGATCATTGGCCTCGCCAGGGTCGCCGGTCTTGATAATCCGCACGCAGGAATCTTCATAAATTCCTCCCCACACACGGTTGGTGACCCATGCGGTACTGTCGTTGGCATACGCGCCGAGCGAGACCCAGTTTGTCTGGTCGGTGGAATACTGCGCCTCGTACGTGTTTTGACCGGCTTGGTAGTTTCGGACCGACCAGGAGACGTTGCCAAAACCGTTCGTCAGCAAAGGCGAGGCCAGGTAGGCGAAGCGAGTGCCTCCGCCATAGTTGGTGGGGCCCATGCGGCAGTGGGCAAAAGCGTTGCTGACGTAGCAGTGCGACACCGACCATCCGTCGCTGTTTGTCACGGTTGTGCCGTAGTTGGCGATATTGAACGGCAGGAAATCCTGCTGCCGGGCTGACCCGGGGTCCGTCAGATTGGTATAGACCAGCGTTTGTCCCGGGGCGCCATCCGGGTAATAAATCGGGGTCGCATTGAATCCCCCGTAGTTGCATGCGTAGTAGTAGTAGACTCGGCCCGGCGGGGAGGGCGGGAGAGACACGGAGAATGTGTTGCCTGCCACCCGGGTCATGGCGTACGGAACCGTGGCCATCCCCTCCGGTTGCTGGTAGACGGCGCAGGCGAGATTGGTCGCGCCACCCCATGGCGTCACATTAATCGAGACGTCCACCCATTGCCCGGCCAGCGGGGTCGTTGGGTTGCGCGGGTTCTCCGTGATGTCCACGGTGGCGCCAGGGTCGGTGACGACCACTTCGTCCAGACACAGCCAGGACCGCGAGGAGGTGTTGTTGGTGTTGACGATCCGGACGTAGGCGCTCTTGCGGTCGGCCACCGAGGCGGCGAAGTAGAGCCAATTCGTGGACAGGATGTTGGTCTGCCAGATGGTGGGACTGATATCCATCCATGTCCCGGCCGCGCCGTTCGTGGACTTCTGGACCGTGAAGCCGGCGGCATCGGTGGCCGGATTGGTCGGCGCCGCATCCCAGTTCCGATACCAGAAGGAGACGGAGCCGATTCCGCCCTCGCGCTGGGGGGATTGCAGGTAGTGGATCGGTTCGTTGATAGGGAGAGTCGGATGGAGGATTCCGTACCGGTTGATGAAAGCGCGGGCGGTTTCGCCGGCGCCGAGGGTGTTGATTCGGCCCGCGATGACCCAGCCCTCGCCGTTGGTATAGGCGCCGTAGCTGGCGGTCGTGCCGTTGGTCCAGGCGTCGAAGTTGAGGCAGGAGGAGTTCTGAATGCTGTAGCTCAGGTTGGTCTCGTTGAACAGGAACGACAGGTAGTTGGTGACGGTCTCATTCACGTTGATGTTCGCGCCCGGGTCGGCGGCGCCATACACGGGCAGAGCCGTGACCGGCTGATTGGTGTCGCCCCAGGAGTTGGTTCCGGAGGCGAACGAGAACGTGGGGTTGGTCAGAGGCCCGGGCGGTGTGATGACGCCCTGCCACAGGTAGTCGGCGGCCAGGAGCATGTTGGTGGTGGCCGCGCCCGTGATTTGCATGTTCGGGTAGGCGGATTCGTTGGAAGCCGCCCGCAAGAAATACCAATAGTAGCCAACCGAGCCGGGCGGGGAACTTGTTGGGGTCAACGGGGTGACTCCGCTGAAGGTCGCATAGAGGTAGTATTTTACCGTGAGGCCCGGCTGGGAGTGGGCCGGAATCCCGCTGGATGTGACGTAGTAGTTGTTGCCGGTGGTGGACATAGACGCGTAGTTCGCGAACGGCCGGGCGCCGGACGTCGCATAGTACACCCACGCCGAGACGTTGCCGGCTTGTGCGCAGGGCAGGATCGTCGCGGAAACCTGAACGGAGCCGTCGGTCAGCGGAGGGTCCGGGCTGAGCGCGATATTCGTGATCACAACGTACGACGCCGCGGGAATAATCCGGATGTTGTCGAAGTACAATCGATCGTTGGGGCCGCCGGGATCGGCCGTCTTGATGAATCGGACGTAGACGCTCGCATAGCTGATCAGGGCGAGGGAGTTTGATATCCAATTGACGTCACTGTTCGTGTAGGCGCCGCCCCATGTCCATGCCGTTCCGTTGGTGGAGTACTGGAGGTCGTAGACGTTGTTCCCCGCTTGCTGGTTCTTGGTTTCCCAGGAGATCCTCCCGATCCCATTCGTCAACAGAGGCGAGATCACATACGCGAGACGGGTCGCGTCCTGATAGTTGGTCGCGCCCATTCGGCAGTACCGGAATGCGTTGCTGACGTAACAATGCGACACCGCCCATCCGTCGCCATTCGTCACCGTGGTTCCGTAGTAGGCGTAGGCGAAGTCGTTGAAGTCTTGGTCGTAATAGGCCGCGCGAGATCGAGGGGCCATTGCCAGCATTGCCCCGAGCAGCAGAAAAGAGATTCCAATTGACCGCCTCATGACACCTCGCCTCTGACGTTCAGATTCCACGGAGCATCCGCCGTGCCATCGCCCGGCTGCGGCGCACGGGTTCCAGCCCGTGGGACAGCGGCACAATCCACCCTGTTTTCGGCAATTATAGCACAGGGGGAAAAGGAACGGCAAGGACAACAGCGTCAAGGAAATGTGAAGAATTCCCACTGCCGGAGCGATGGCTGTGGAGAGCCGGCGCGCGATGGGGGCCGGCCGCTCTCGGCCGGCCCCTGACAATTGGTGGCCGGCGTCTATTGCGTCGTATTGGTCACGGCAACGCGGTAGAAGACCGGGTTGCTCGCGGGCGGGGGGGCATCGCTGAACTGGGAAATCCCGACGGCCCGCGGAACGGTCCCAGCCACGGGCCAGGACTCGTTGGTGAGGTTGTCGGTCCGCAGTACGAGGAACGGAATGCCGCCGAACACGGGGTCAATGGACGCCGTAGGCCAGCGGATGGTGTAGTTGGTGCCGTTGTCCTGGGTCGTGAACTCAATAATCCGGAACACCGAGTTGCTGTCGTTGGGATCCGTGCTCGCGAGGTATTCCTCCCAGGTCAGCAGGCCGTCGCCGTCAGGATCACCCGATGCAGCCGCGTTGAAGTCGTTGGTCCAGCCCGAGTTCTGCTCGGCGAGCCACCAGTGCGGGATTCGGTTGGTGGTCCGGTCGGCGGCGAAGTAGGCGGCGAAGAACTGGTTGGACGTGACGTTGTTGAAGGCGAGGAGGTTCGTAGGAGTTTGCGGCGCGCCGTTAACAACTAGATTGGTGTAGCTCCAATAGGTATTGGCGCCGATCGAGAAGTTCGTGCCGCCCCCGGAGTTCACGTAGACGAGCAGCCCCGGCGTGATCCACCCGCCCCGCGTATCGCCCGAAGCGCCGTCGGACCATATCGCGGCGATGATGGCGATCTGAGGCGCCGCGTCGCCCTCCACCTTGTAGTCGTCGAGGTGTCCGGTGCCCGAGAAGTTCACCGAATTCAACTTGAGACCGGTGGCGGTCTGGAAATTCGCGCAGACAAAATACGTGCCCGTCGCGCTAGGGGGGTCGGCATTTAGGGGCAGGGCATACGCCAAGTCGCTTGTGACCGTATGACCGTTGAAAGCGATCCGGAAATACTTGTGGTTCCTTACGTTGTCTGATTTGTAGTCCATTGTCACGGTTACCCGTGCCCAAGCCCCAGTCGGTATCGTGACGTCCGAGACAGTGGAGAAAACGTTGGTGGCCCTGTATTCCCACTCCTCCGTGTCAAACCATCGCGCGCTGTGGAGGAAAACAGGATTTCCATTCGTGTTGACGTAGTACGCCAACTGGATCTTGTTGTCGTTGGTGATCACGCCCCGGGCGTCTTCATCCGGAGACATCACGAACTGGATCATATTGTCCACCCACACGTTGGTGGGGGTCGTCGCGCCGTAGCTGAAGCAGTTAGAGACGGAGGAGTTCTCTGTGTCCAGCTTGACCACGACGTTGTGGTTCGAGGTGGGGAAGGGCAATCCGCATGCGTTGGTGTAGGTGTAGGGCCCCGTGTTGGTTCCCACGGCATAGATGTTGGTCAACGCCAGCCACCCGTTGGCGCCGATGATCGTCTGGTTGTTCGTGTGGTCTTCGAAGGTGTCGTAGTATGGCATGAGGGTCTGAGCCGTCGCTTGTCCTGCCAAGGCGGCGAGCGCGGCCGCGGAAAGAAGTCCCAGGATCGGGCGGCGGGAATTTCTCGAATCGCCTTTCATGGAGCAACCTCCGGGTCTGACGGTTCGTCGGGCGGCCCGTCTGCTATCCAGTCCCTGCGGCAGCTTCGGGCCAATCGCAGACACCCACATGTGTCATCACCGAGTTAATAGAATATAGAACAGAATAACCCAACCCCGCGAACAAAGTCAACCGCAAAAACGCGAAATAACGGGGTGGTCCGGGGTGGCGTCCCTGCGGCCTTGCGCCGCGGGGACGCGGAAATATCGAACTCCGGCCGCGCAAGCCGCCGGGGCGCCACCCCGCGACTGCCCCCCCCCCTGCCGCGAAAAAGTTTCCGGCATTTTTGCTTTGCTTTGTCGTGGCATATCTTCTATATGTCCCCCCGTTCGTTGTTTGCGGGATTGCCGCGCGTTTTTTTGACCCACGGGAGGTTTATGATGACGAACCTCGTTCGGCGTTTGTGTCTGGCCGGCGGGCTGCTGGCATTGGTGTTGAGTCTCACCGCCGTTTCCGTTGAACGGGCGAAGGCTGGCGCAAAAAAAGAGGAAGGCCCGGCCGCCGGCGCCGAAGCCGCGGCGGAACCGACGCCGGGCGAGAGGCCGAGCAACGTCGTTCGCCTCCGCAAGTTCACGGGACTCGCCGAACGCGGCTACATCAAGACGCCGAACTTCCGCGCCGGCGTCAGCCCCACGACGGCGCCGCAAGACTGGGCGGAGATCACGCTCACCTTCGATGTGTTCCCCGACTGGATTAACGAACTCATGATGCGGTTCTACGTCATGACGTCGAAAGAGGGCGAAAAGGGGAAAATGTACAGTCTCTACAAGACCACGGTGACCTACAGGGACATCGAGAGGGGCCGCGGTCGCGTCTGCTCGGTCTATCTTACTCCCACCGCCCTCAAGCGGCACGGCAAGGTTGTGGCCATCGGCGTCGAAGTTCTGCGCGGGGGGAAGATCATTGACGAGATGAGCGAGACCGACGTCCCAATGCCGGCCGGGGAAAAGTGGTGGCGGAACGAAAAAGTGGTGGACAGCAAGATTGTTGTGCCGCGCGACGGGTATCTCCTGAATCGGGATCAGTCGCCTTTTCGCCTGATCAACATTGATGACTATCCGTTTATCCGGCAGTAGGTCGGCGGCTCGACTCGGCGCCGCCGGAATCCGCGAAACTGGAATCCGCGGAAGAGGACAAGGTGTTTCGAACCGACCGAATAATCGCCCTGGATGTCGGCGCCAGTAAGATTGTGATGGCGGAGTTCTCCGCCGCCAAATCGGGCGCGCCTGAGCTCCTGAACTATGCCGTCGGGCATCTCGACGTGGACCCCGAGAGCGAGACCGACGCATCCGCCTATATTGTCTCCACCATTCGCCAGTTGATGGCCGAGCGCGGCATCAAGCCGGCGCCGCTCTTCATGACCCTGTCGGGCCAGGCGGTGTTCCCGCGGTACGTCAAGCTGCCGCCCGTGGCCCGAGACAAGGTCGTGCAGATCATCCGCTACGAAGCCGAGCAGAACGTCCCGTTCCCGATTGACGAGGTGGTCTGGGACTACCAGTTGATCAGCGGCGGAGGACCGGACGACCTGAACGTCATGCTGGTGGCCGTCAAGATCGAGAACATCACGCGGCTGACGGACTGCGTGCTGGCGGCCGGCCTCGAGCCGGAAATCATAGACGCGGCGCCCATGGCCCTGTACAACACGGTCCGCTACAACTATCCGGGCCTTCCCGGCTGCGCCATGGTTCTGGACATCGGCGCTCGATCGTCGAACCTGATCTTCATCGAGGAGAGCCGGATTTTCAGCCGCAGCATTCCTGTGGCCGGCAACGCGATTACGACAGAACTCATGAAGGAGTTCGGGATTCCCTTCAAGGAGGCCGAGGAGTTGAAGCTGGCTCACGCGTTCGTCGCCTTCGGCGGCGTCTACGCCGGACCGGAGAACGAGACGGCGAACCGGGTGTCCAAGATCGCGCGCAACGTCATCACCCGGCTCCACGCCGAAATCAACCGCTCGATCAACTTCTACCGGAGCCAGCAGGGCGGTCAACCGCCGAGTCTCGTGCTGCTGACCGGCGGCTCGGCGATCATCCCGCACATGGATACGTTCTTCCGGGAGAAGCTCACGGTCGAAGTGGAATACCTCAACCCGTTCGCCAACATAGCCGTCAACGAGTCCATTGAGCCCAAGCGCATTGAGGGGGACCTCCACCTCCTCGGGGAGGTGGCCGGCCTGGCCCTGCGGCGGGCCTTGACTTGTCCGGTTGAAATCAACCTCATGCCGCCCGACCTCCTGGCCCGGCGGGTACTCCGGCGCCGGCAACCGTTCTTCATCCTGGCCGGGGTCGGCCTGATCCTGACGATGCTCTGCTGGTGGGTCTACTTCCACCGGATGCGGGCCATGCTGGAAACCCGGCTCGAAACCGCGGGAAAACGGATCGCGGATTTCCGGAAAATCGAAGGCCGCCTCAAGAGCGTCCAGCAAGAAAAGCAGGCCGTCCAGAAGGACCTGGACGAGATCGCGCTGGTCATCGGGACGCGGACGCAATGGCTGCAAATGATTGATGCGATTCACGCGTGCCTGCTGGACGGAATGTGGCTCAACTCGATCCGGCCGCTCGCCCCGGCCGGCGACCGTGTGGAAGGGGTAGAGATCGTCGGGCGTGGGTTTGACGATAAGCTCAAGCTGGCGGCCACGGTGGACAAGACGCCGATCGTGGTCTATCGGGACCGGCTCCGCGAATCGGGCCTTTTTTCCGACAAGACGGAGCTGGAGCGCCAACTGCTGATTGATTCCACCTGGGAGTTCACCATTCGCGCGCGCCTGAACAAACCCATTGAAACCAGCGGAGACAGGCTCCGGTGAAAACCAACATCTTCGTGATCATCGGCGCGGCGACCGTGGCGGTGCTGGTCGCCGTGGCCGCCTTCCTGCTCTACGGGGAGATCGAGCGCTTCAACTCGGTAAAGGGCGACGTGGATTCCGCCATGAGGACCCTTCGCAACTTCTATCGGAACAAGCCGTTCCCAAGTCTGGAGAACGTCGAGCGCGAGCGTAAGAACGCGCAGGTCTGCGCCGACTGGCGTGGGCGGCTCACGGACGACCTGCGGCAGGGCGAGATCAAGGTCGTACAAGTCAGCCCGGCCATTCTGCTCACCCTGTTGAGCGACGCGAAGAAGGAACTGGTCCAGGAAGCCGAGAAGCATGGCGCGGCGCTGCCGCCCCGTTTCGAATTCGGCTTCGAGAAATATGCCGGAGGCATCATGCCGTCTCCGACGGACGTCATGCGTCTGAACGAGCAGCTCTTGATCGTCCAGGCAGTGTGCCGGGCGGTCTTCGAGGAAGGCGCCGCGGCGCTGACGCGGGTTGCCCGTGAAGAATTCGAGGAGCAGAAGACGCCGGGCGCGCTCGAGACCTCCGGCCGCCGGCATGCGGCGAGGGAGCCGGCAAAGGCGGAGGCGAAGACCGCCGAGAAAGTCGTCTACACCAGGCAGTCCTTCGCGCTGGACTTCAAAGCCAAGGAATCCTCGGTCGTGAGAATCCTGAATCGCCTCGCGAAACTCGGCGCCTTCACCGTGGTGACGTTCCTGGATGCGCAGAACGAGTGGACCGGAGTCAAGCCGTCGCCGGCCCAGGCGGCGGAAGAGATCGACGTTGCCGCAGCAGGGCGCCCTAGTGCCAGGACGCCGGCCGCGAAGCCGGACGGCGCGGACAAGGCCGAGGAGAAAGTTCCTGCCCGCTTGGTCTGGCCGCAACGGGAGGACCGGGTGGTCAGCGGCCCGACCCTCGAGAAACCACTCCAGGCGCGGATGAATGTGACCGTCTACAAGTTTGAACCGGCCCGAGGCCGCGCAAAAGCCGGAGAGACTACGCCGTGAAGGTGTTTGACGACATCGTTGACGCGCTCAGAACTCACCATGATAAACTCATTGCGTTTGTCATGCTCGTGTGCCTTATTCTCTCTCTGCTCTATCTGGCCGTGCAGATCGGCCGCATCCAGGAGAAACAACGGGAATGGGACGAGGAGATTCGCGACATGAAACCGGCGCATCTCGACGCGGAAGTCCAGGACGAATCCGTTTTCCAACAGGCGCGGAAGGCGATCGGGGCGCCCTTCCAGATCGATTACAATGCATGGACCAATCGGCAATTGGTCACCCCCGAGATGCGGGTGTGGTGCGTGGATTGCCGCTGGCCGATCCCATACCTTGCAATGCAATGCGCGCACGAAGGCTGCAAGAGGCCACAACCGCCAATTATCGACATCCGTCGCGATACGGATAAGGACCAGATGCCAGACGAATGGGAGAAGAAGCACGGCCTCAACCCTCTCGATCCGACAGACGCCAACAAAGACAAGGACGACGACGGGTTCAGTAATGTCGAGGAATGCCTCGCGCAGCCTTCGACCGATCCCGCCGATCCCAGGAGCCGGCCGGAATTGCCGGCTAAACTGCGTGTCGATAGGCTCGTTGTCCGTCCATTCATCCTCAAGTTCAGGAGCACGGTCGTCGGTCCGGACGGCTTCCGGACCTACGGCCTCAACCGCAGCCAGGCCGGCAGCCTGATGACGTTCTTCAAGAAGATCGGCCAGGAAGCGTGCGGATTCAAGCTGGTCAAGTTCGAAGAGAAATACGAGATGAGGACGACGGCGACCAGCAAGGTGTCGCAACGGGTTGACCTGTCCGAACTGACCTTGGTGCAGGGCGATAAAGTCGTCGTGCTGGTGAAGGGCGTGGACGCCGAGCAGTTCGAGTATACTGTTCATTTGTTTTTCCTCGTGGGAAGTAAAGAGATCGCCGCGAAGCCCGGAGACGTTTTCGTGCTTCAGGACGAGCGGTACAAGATGTTGCGAATTGACAGGGATTCTGAAAGTGTGGCAATAGAACGCGAGCAAGACGGCAAACAATTCACGGTCGGTCAGAAACTGACGAAGCGGAACGACTAAAGCTAAAGCGAGACGGCGGGCGATTAGGATCGGCGTCGTTGGTTACGGTTTGCGGTAGAACGGTAGAGGAGAATTTTCCGATGAAACAAAAGGCGTGTTTCCTTGTTTGTGCTTCCGGAATGCTGTCTGCCATGGTAGGCGTTGGACTGTGGGCCACCGCCGCGTACGGACAGGCCGCGAAGTCCGGCGCCGAGATCGTCGAGGACCTGGCGATTGATATGGCAATCGAAGGACTACTTGATTCCCCCAAGAAAGAAACCGCAAAGCCGGTGGAAAAACCCGCTGAACCCGCGCCGGCCGAGAAACCGGCGGAGAAGCCCGCGGAAGCCCCACCAGCTGCCGAGCCGGCTAGAGCGGCCCCCGAGGCGTCGGACGATCTTGACAAGGCGATCGAGGAGGCAAGCAAGGTTCCGATGGAGGCGCCACCGTCAGTGAAGAAGGAGGAGCCAGTTCCGGTTCCTCCTCCAGCTCCAGTTGCCGCGGCGGAGCCCGCGCCACTCGCCGGTGAAGCCGCGCCGGCAGATTTCGAGCGCGCTGCGGTCAAGGCCATGGATCCACGATCCGCCGAAATAGACCTCATGAAGGACAGCGAGGAGCTCCGCCGGCGCGCCTACGAACGACACGGCCGGGAAGCCCTGGTGGAGGCCAACAAGGCATTCCAGGCCCGGAAGTTCACCGAGTCAACCAAGCTCTTCAAGGACGCCGTGGACGCATTCAAGGACGCCGGGTTCAGAGCCGAGAACGAGGCGGACCGAAAGACGGCCGAAAAAGGCATGATGGAAAGCACCTATATGGAGGCATTCCGGCTCATGGAGCAGGCCGACTATGAGGACGCGAAAAAGCTGTGTCGAAGGGCCCTCCTGATCGGGCATCCTTTGGCCGGGGATCTTGCCGCCGAAATCGCGCGGCGCGAGGCCAAGCCGCCTCCGCCTCCACCCAAACCAACACAGCGGTGGCAGCAGAAGGATTTGACGGAAGCCGAGGAGAAACTCAGCGACCTGCTGCGCCAAGGCCGCGAGCACTACCTGGCGGGAGAACTGGACAAAGCCCAGGAGTTCTTCGAAAAGATCGTCAAGCTGGACCCGTACAACACCGAGGCCATCCGCATGATGGAGAAGGTGGCGAATCGGAAGGGCGACATCGCCATCATGGAACTCGAGTACACCCGCAAGCAGATGATGACGGACGTGCAGCGCGACTGGAACCGGCGGGACTATGCCCTCATGGAAAGCGAGATGAGCGCGCCTGTCACCGACCGGCAACAACCGATCAGCACCGAGGACCCCAGACGCAAGGCCATCATGGACAAGATGGAAAAGATCGAAATCCCGGACATTGATTTCCGGCAGGCCAACATTCAGGACGTCATTCAGTTCCTTCAATCGTCCAGCGTGGAGCACGATCCGCTGTCTTCCGAGTCGAAGGAGAAGCGGGGCGTGAACATGATCTTGAACCTGGGCCTTGTGGGCGCCGCTGGTGGCGGCTTGACGGCGCCCGTCTGGGCTGCTCAGCAGGACCCATTTGCGGCGGAAGCCGTCCCCGAGGCGGCGATGGCGGCGGGCGGGGTGGAAGTCCCCTTGCTCACGTTCAGCGCCCGCTACATTACGGTGTTGGAGGCGCTCAAGATCGTCACGTCCATCGCCAACTTGAAGTGGCGCATCGAGGGGAGCGTCGTGATGATTGTGCCGTTCAACGCGCCGGATGGCCCGATCATTCACCGGATGTATGACGTGCTGGCGTCCTTTGTGGAAGTCACGGAGAGGACCAGGGAAGAACTCAGCGCGACGGCAAGGAAGAGCGACTTTACGGCTCTGGAACGAACCACCACCACCAGGGAGACGAATCTGAAGGATCTGTTCGGGGAAATGGGCGTGCAGTGGCCGGGGGGCTCGTTCATCAAGCACGTCCCGGCCATCGGCAAGCTCATGGTGGCGAACACGGAGAACAACTTGGCAATTTTCGAGGAAAAGCTGGCCGCGCTGAACGTGGTGCCCAGCCAGATCGAGATCGAAGCGCGCTTCGTCGAAGTCGGCCAGACCGACCTCAATTCCTTCGGAATCGAATGGGGCCTGACGGACAACTGGGAAATGGCATACAAGTCGGGCGCCGTCGGGCCGCCGTCCAGCCGGCCACGCCTGATCATGGGGAGGAACATGGGTGGACTCGATAGAGGATTCACCAGGGGCGAGCGCTTTGTGCGCGACATGGCCGTTCCCACCGGCGCGACCGTGCAGCCCGACGATGTTCTGACGCTGGCGGCCGTTCTGACGAACCCGGAAATCTCGATGGTGTTGCATGCAATCGAGCAGAAAGGCAATGCCGACCTGCTTTCGGCCCCGAAAGTCACGACCAAGTCGGGCCTGGAGGCGACCATCAAGGTGGTCACGGAGTACATCTATCCGACGGAGTTCACAGTGCAACCCATCCTGGCGGCGGCCGCCGGGGGCACTCTCGTGGCAATCGGCGGCATCGTGGAACCAGGGTCCTTCGAGACCCGGGAAGTCGGCGTGATTCTTTCCGTGCTGCCGGAGGTCAGCCCGGAAGGCCAGATGATCAATCTGACCATGACGCCCGAGGTGGTGTCGGAACCGATCTGGCACAACTACGGTTCGGTGTTCAAGGACCAGTGGGGAAACGAGCAGGTGCTCAACATGGAGCAGCCTTTTTTTCACACGCGCACCGTGACCACACAGATTTCCATCTACAATGGGGCCACGGTGGTCATGGGCGGCATGATCACCGAGATCCGCAGCAGCGTTGACGACAAGATTCCGGTGCTCGGCGACATTCCGCTGCTCGGCCGGCTGTTCCGCAGCCGCTACGACAAAGCCGATAAGCGCAACCTGCTCATCTTCGTGACCGCGCGGCTTGTGGACCCGGCCGGCAAACCGATCATGAAACGGGCGCCGCTCGTCTCAAAGGCGGCGCCGGACGCAGCCGCCGCCGCGCGGCCGTGAGTTCCGCAATGTCCGGCAAGGTCAGGCTCATCCTGGTTGACGGCGCGGCTGTGCTCTACCGTTCGTTTTATGCCATCAAGGGCTTGTCCACCCGGGCCGGCCGGCCGACCAACGCGGTGTTCGGCTTCATCAAAAAGCTTCGGCGAATCGAAGAGATTCTGAATCCGACGCATTGGGCCGTGGCATTTGACGCTGGAATCCCCATCGAACGAACCGAACTGCTGCCGGAGTACAAGGCGCAGAGACCTCCCATGCCGGACGATTTGCGAGGCCAGGTGGGCCTGGCAATGGAATACCTGGATCGGGCCGATATCCCCATGCTGCGGCAGGAGGGGCAGGAGGCGGACGATCTGATCGCGTCCGTTGTGGCCTGGGCGGAACCGGCGACTGAGGAAGTCCTCATCGCCACCAGCGACAAGGACCTCTACCAGTTGGTGACCGATAGAGTCCGCATCCTGCCTCTCGCGGGCGAAGAGCGGCCGATGGGGCCGCGGGAGGTCGCGGAAAAGACGGGCGTGATGCCGGCGCAGATTCCTGACTGGCTGGCCCTCACCGGCGATTCGTCGGACAACATTCCAGGGGTGCCAGGAGTGGGGCCAAAGACCGCCGCCGGGCTTTTGGCCCGGTTTGGGACGACGGCAGGGCTGCTGGACCGCTTGGAGCAGATTGACAAGGATCGGCTCCGGCGCTCGCTGCAAGAACATCGCGATGGGGTGCTGCGCAATCTGCGGCTGGTTGCTTTGCGCCGCGACGCCGTGACCGGAATGGAATGGCCGCGCTTTCAGCGCGTGCTTGCGGCGCCGGAAAAGGTGGCGCCGTTTCTCAGGGAACTCGAGTTCGAATCCCTGGCGCGCATGCCCAGTCAACAGGAACTGCGGCTGGGTCAGCTCGGAATGTGATGGTCATGGAATCTCCGGATCGGCGTTTTGAGGGCGTTTTAGCCCGCATATTACTCCCGCGCGAAAATATCCGGGTTTAGGGGTTGACAATTCGGTGGCGATGTGGTCAACTCAACTGATCTCCGTTCGATACTTGGAGAGCTTTTCCAAAGACCACTTTTCCCGATCCCGGCAACTCCATAAGATGCTGCCCTCCGGCACATCTCGTTTTCAATGCTGAAGGTTGCTCTAACGGGCGGCATAGCCTGTGGCAAGAGCCTGGTTGGAAGCTTCATGGCCAAGCTTGGCGCGGCGGTTTGCGATTCAGACCGTCTGGCGCGCGAGGTAATGCGGCCGGACGGCGCGGCATACGCGGGGATCGCGAGTTCGTTTGGACGCGGCATTCTCGATGCCCGGACCGGCGCCATTGACCGCGGGATTCTCGGCCGGCGGGTATTCGCGAATCCTCTGGAACTTGCCCGGTTGAATGCGCTGGTTCATCCGCATGCGCGAAAGGCATGGCGGGCCTGGCTCAAGTCCAGACCTCGGCGAACAGGGGTGGCTGTGCTGATCGTTCCATTGCTCTACGAGGCCGGAATGGAGAAAGAGTGGGACGTGGTCGTCTGCGTCTGGGCATCCCCGCGCAATCAGATGGCCCGGCTTCGCATGCGCGGGCTGACCCCGTCGGCCGCGAGGCGGCGGATAGACGCGCAGATGGCGGGAAACGCTAAGATGACGCGCGCCGATTTCGTGATCGCCAACAACGGCGCCCGGCGACTGCTGCTGGAACAGACGACCCGGGTTTGGCGGCGCATTGAGGAGGTTCGGAAACATGCAGGAGCAGGAGTGCGATCGTGAATAGACGCCCAAGACACAACTACGACGGACGCGGACGAAACATGGACCGAGACAGGCGTGAGCACGGCAACGGCGCCGAGGCGCGGGAAGCCGGAAGAGTGGCCGGCTGGGATTCCTCTCCCAACTCGGCCGACACGGCGATTCTGGCGGAGCTGGCCGCGGCTTCGCAGCGGGCGGGCGACGTCCTCAGTCTCTACGATCTACAGGAGAAGTCCATGCCGGACCTGAACGCCATGGCGGACAAGCTCGGCCTGGTGGATCTGGGCGCGCTTCGCAAGCACGAGCTGATCTTCGAGATTCTCAAGGCGCACGCCCGGCGGGCGGGCACAATGCACAGCAAAGGCGTTCTGGAAATCCTGCCGGACGGCTTCGGCTTTTTGCGTTCGCCCCACAGCAACTACCTGCCCTGTCCGGAAGACATATACGTCTCTCCGTCGCAGATCAGGCGGTTTGCGCTGCGAACCGGCGATCTCGTCGAAGGGGAGATTCGCGAGCCGAAGGACAAGGAACGCTTCTTCGCGCTGCTTCGGGTGGCCAAGGTCAACTGCAATGACCCGGACCTGTCGCGGCACAAGATACCGTTCGAGAACCTGACGCCTCTGTTTCCCAATCGGCGCATCCATCTGGAAACCGCGCCCGACGAGGTCTCCATGCGGGTCATGGACATCTTCACGCCGATCGGGATGGGCCAGCGCGGACTGATTGTGGCCGCGCCACGCACGGGCAAAACCGTTTTGCTGCAGAAGATCGCCAACAGCATCTCCGGAAACCATCCGGACATCTACCTGATCATTCTGCTGATAGACGAACGGCCCGAGGAAGTCACGGACATGGTCCGAAGCACGAAGGCCCACGTCTTGAGTTCGACATTCGACGAAACGCCGGAGCGGCACGTTCAAGTGGCCGAGCTGGTGATCGAGATGGCCAAACGAATGGTCGAATGCGGCAAGGACGTGGTGATCCTGCTTGACAGCATCACGCGGCTGGCGCGGGCCTACAATACGCTGCAGCCGCACAGCGGCAAGATTCTATCCGGAGGCGTTGATGCTAATGCCCTGCACAAGCCGAAACGCTTCTTCGGCGCGGCGCGGAACATCGAGAACGGCGGAAGCCTCACGATCATCGCAACGGCGCTCGTGGAGACGGGCAGCCGCATGGACGACGTGATCTTCGAGGAATTCAAGGGCACCGGCAACATGGAGCTGTGTCTCGACCGCGCGCTGGTGGACAAGCGCATCTTCCCGGCCATCAACGTGGAGAGGTCCGGCACTCGAAAGGAGGAACTGCTGCTCCATCCCGATGAGATCGGTCGCATCTGGATTCTGCGGCGCGCCATCAACGGAGTTCCACCGGTCGAGGCCATGGAGATGCTTGTGAACAAGATCAAGAAGACCAAGAGCAACGCGGAATTCCTGATGTCCATGAAGGAGTGAAGGCCCGGATGAAGGTTTCTTTCGAGGACGCGGGGCCTTGTCGCAAGGCGATCCTGATTGACGCGCCGGCGAGCGAGGTTCTGGGCGAATACGATCAAGTCGTGGACCTGTTCGTCAAGGGGGCGAACGTGCGGGGCTTCCGGCAGGGCCGGGCGCCACGGCACATCGTCGAGCGGCAGTTCGCCCGCGGAATCCTCGACGAGACGCGCGACCGGCTGCTGCCGGAGCTGTACCGAAAAGCGCTGGAACAGGAACGCATCAATCCGGTCGCGGTCGTCGGCGTGTCCGACGCGAGGTTCGACAAGCAGCAAGGCATGCAGGTCCGCGTCACCGTTGACCTGCCGCCCGAGTTCAGCCTGCCCAAGTACGGAAAAATCGCGCTCAATGGCAGGCCCGTGGAAATCACGGAGAAGCAGGTTGCGGAGGCGCTGGAGGTGTCATTGGAGAGCCGCGCCCGGTTTCAAGACGTGACCGGGCGAGCGGTCAAAGCCGGCGACCTGGTGAAGGTGGACTACGAAGGCCAAATCGAGGGCCGGAGCGTCGCGAGCCTGGCGCCCTCGCTGCCGGGAGTCGGCAAAGGGACGGACTTCTGGATGCTGATGGACGAACCGGGCTTTTTGCCGGGGTTCACGAATGCGCTGGTGGGCGCAAACGTCGGGGAAGAAAGAACCGTCACGGTCTCCTTTCCCCAGGACCACTCGGTGGCGGCGCTGGCCGGTAAGGCCGGCGCGTACCGCGTCCGCGTCAAGGGCGTCCGGGAGAAGGTCCGGCCGATCCTGGGGCCGGACCTGTTCGGTCAGTTCGGGGTTGATTCGGAGGCGTCGCTGCGGCAGAAGATTCGCGAGGACCTGCTGAAGATGGCCGAGGCTGCTGAGAAGGTTCGGCTGAAGGACGAGCTGGCCGCCTTTCTCCTCGAGAAGACCGAGATCGATCTGCCGCAGGTGGTCGTCGAGCACGAGACCAACCAGGCAATCACGAGCATTGTCCGAAGGGCGCTGATGGAGGGCGGAAGCCGGGAACAGATCGAGCGGCAGAAGGAAGCGATCGTCAACGCGGCCACGCGATCATCGGCGGAGAAGATCAAGCTGGCGTATATCCTCAGCCGGATCGCCGACGAAGAAAAAATCCAGGCGACAGAGGCGGACGTCGAGTCGCATATGCAAGCGGTGGCGGCGCGGTACAAGATGCCTCTGGAGCGGCTGAAGGCGGCGATGGCGAAGGACAACGCGGATGAGAAACTCAAGAGCGACCTTCGCGCCGAGAAAACCATGGATTTTTTGCTTGAACAGGCCAAAATCAAGAGGCAGGAGTGACACTATGGACGAACGAGACCAGATGTTGATCCCAATGGTGGTGGAACAGACGGGCCGGGGCGAACGGGCCTACGATATCTATTCCCGTCTTTTGAAGGATCGAATCGTATTCATTGGAACGGCGATCACGGATGAAGTGAGCAATCTGATCATCGCTCAGATGCTTTTCCTCCAAGCTGAGGATGCCAAGAAGGACATCTCAGTCTATGTCAATTCGCCGGGCGGTTCGGTGACGGCGGGCCTGGCGATCTATGACACCATGCAGTTCATCCAGTGCGATATCCAGACCTACTGCGTGGGACAGGCAGCCAGCATGGGCGCCATGCTGCTTGCGGCGGGGACGCTCGGCAAACGCTTTGCCCTGCCGAACGCGCGGATCATGATCCATCAGCCGCTGGGCGGCGCCGAAGGGCAGGCGGTCGACATTGATATTGCCGCGAAGGAAATTCTCCGGCTCCGCGACACGATGAACCAGCTTTTGGCCAGGCATACCGGCAAACCCGTGGAGCAGATCGTCAAGGATTCCGACCGAAACTTCTTCATGTCCGCCAAGGAGGCCAAAGACTACGGGCTGGTTGACACCGTGGTAAAGAGCCGCAAACCCGGGAAAGGCGCCGAATGAGAGGCGGGCGTCGCCAACAGACCTGTTCCTTCTGCGGAAAACCCCAGCATCAGGCGCGCCGGCTGATCGAGGGGCCGAACGCGAACATCTGCGACGAATGCGTCCAGTTGTGCAACGGCATGCTTGCCGGGGAAAAGGAGGGGACGCGCATCCGCATGAGCGCCGAGCTGAAGATGCCGCGGCCGCGTGAGATCAAGAATTTCCTCGACCAGTACGTGGTCGGCCAGGACCATGTGAAAAAGATTCTGGCCGTGGCGGTCCACAATCACTACAAGCGCCTCAAGCAGGAACAGCACTTCCGGAAGGAGGACCCGCTCAGCGCCGTTGAGATCGAGAAAAGCAACATCCTGTTGATAGGCCCGACCGGCAGCGGGAAGACTCTTCTGGCTCGAAGCCTGGCGCGTATGCTGCAAGTCCCATTCGCGATCGCCGACGCCACCACGTTGACGGAGGCCGGCTATGTCGGCGAAGACGTGGAAAATATCCTGCTCTACCTGATCCAGAGCGCCGACGGCGATGTGTCGCGGGCCGAGATGGGCATCGTCTATATTGACGAGATCGACAAGATAGGCCGCAAGACCGAGAACGTCTCCATCACGCGCGATGTTTCGGGGGAAGGCGTCCAACAGGCTCTGTTGAAGATTCTCGAGGGGAAAGTGGCGAGCGTGCCGCCACAGGGCGGACGCAAACATCCCGATCAGAAGTGCATCCGGATCAACACCGAGCACATTCTGTTCATCTGCGGCGGCGCATTTGTGGGGCTGGACGAGATCGTGAACAGGCGGATCGGCCGGCAGACGATGGGATTCGCTCGCCCTGCCGAAGCAGATGCCTTGCCGGGCGCGGAGCCGGGAATCCGCGCCGAACCTCATGACCTGATCAAGTATGGCTTCATTCCGGAACTGACCGGGCGCCTTCCAATCGTCGCTTCGCTGACCGAACTGAGCGAGGATGACCTGGTCCGGGTCCTGATCGAGCCCAGGAACTGCATTATCAAGCAATACCAGAAGCTGCTGGCGATGGAGGGGGTGGCGCTGACGTTCACCGATGGCGCTCTCCGCGAACTGGCTCGCATGGCTCAGCACAAGAAGACCGGGGCGCGCGGACTTCGGGCCATCGTCGAGAAGCTCATGACAGACGTCATGTTCGACGTTGACAGCCACTCGGTCAACAACGCGCTGAAGATCACCAGAAAAATGGTGGCGGAGCAGAAGGTGCTGCCGAACACCGAGGATAAGGCGCTGAAGGCGGCGTCCTGACCCGGATTATTTCACACTCCCGCCCGAAATATGCGGGCTGAGCGGCGAGCTACGCCGCTGGTCCGGACGACTCGGGCTGCCGGATTTCCCGCGCCAGCCACTCGAGAAGTTCTTCCCGGTTCCGGAACGATTCCTCCAACTGCGCGTCGTAGGCGCGCCGGCGCCACAGTCCGACCTTCGGGCCTTCTGGGACCCCCAGACCCATGATGTCGTGACCCGACACCCACGGGCGGGGCGGCGCCATGGCATGTTCTTCGGCGCGCGTGAACGCGGCCAGGAACTCGTAGTTCGCCAGGCTGCCGTGACTGGCCAGGCAATCAATGCGATGGAGCTCCAGTTCGATCGGGAACGTGGGCGCCGTGACCAGCCGCAGGAGGGTCGATTTTCGCATGTCGCGCGCGTGCATGAAACGCATGTGGTTGCGGACGCACTGCGTGATGACGGCAATGTCGTTGATGGGGAAACGGTAGCGTCGCAAGATTTCCTCGGCGGCGTCCGCGCCTTCCTCGGCATGGCGATTGTATCGAATCCGCGCCGGGGTCTGCTCGGCCGTCAGCGGCTTGCCGACGTCATGAAGGAGCGCCGAGTAGGCCAGATGCCGGCGGGCGTCCGGGCGGCGATCTTCCGGAAGCCCATGGAAGACGGGCGGGGCCGCGCCCATCACGTCGAGAGCGACGACTGTGTGTTGAAAGACGTCGCCCTCGGGATGGAACTCCGGCGGGTGGACAAACCCCTTCATGGCGGCAACGGCCGGCAACAGTGTCGCAAGCAGACCCAGCTCGTCCAGGAGGGCCAGCGCGGCGCCGGGCCGGGCCGATTCGAGAAAAATGCGGGTGAGTTCCTCGCGGATTCGCTCCGCGCTGATTCGCGCAACGAGCGGCGCGTGCCGTCGAATGGCGGCTGCCGTTTCGGCATCAAGATTGAAGCCGAGCACGGACGCGAAACGCGCGGCGCGGAGCATACGCAAGTGATCGTCCGCCAAACACTTGTCGGGCGGCATCACCGAACGGATAACTCGGCGTTCGAGGTCGCCGCGACCGCCGACGTAGTCCAGGAGCCGGTCCGTGACAGGGTCGTAAAAGATGGCGTTGATCGTGAAGTCACGGCGACGGGCGTCCGTCTCCGGGTCCGCGAAGACGACGGTTTCCGGGCGGCGCCCGTCCCGGTAGTCCATGTCCTGCCTGAAGGTTGCGACCTCGAAGAAGACGTCCTCGACCGGAACGCGGAGCACCCCGAACGCCTTGCCGACGCTCACGGAACCCGGGAACAAGGGCATTGTCGCGTCCGGCGGAGCGTTAGTGGCGATATCGTAGTCTTTTGGGGGAAAGCCCAGGAGCATGTCGCGGACGCAGCCGCCGGCCCATACTGCGGTGTAGCCGGCGGCCTGAAGGCGCCGAACCGCCTCGACAGCGAGGCGCCGGAGTCGGTCCGAGGGAACGCTGGAGATTTTCGCTGTCATGTCGTCGGCGGCATGGACCTCGCCGCGCGCGGGGCCGGAACCGGCAGTCGTTGGATCAGGCGGGCCAGCAAGGCTTTCAGCCGAGGCAGAGCAGCCGCCACGGCCGCGACCACGTCGTCATGGGAGAACGCGACGTCGACTCCGGCGGCCATGTTGGAGATGCAGGAGATGGCGGCGGTCTTGAGTCCGAGCGAGCAGGCCAGTGACGCCTCTGGAGCTGTGGACATTCCCACGGCGTCAACGCCCAGGGCGCGGAGCGCGCGGATTTCGGCGGGGGTCTCGTAGAATGGGCCCGGCATGGCGGCGTAGACGCCGTGGCGGAGGGACAGCCCAAGGTTCGAGGCGGCGTCGTCGAGCAGACCGCGAAGGCGTGGACAATAAACCCGACGCTGATCGGGGAATCTGGGGCCCCAGGCCGGATCGCGCGGGCCGATGAGCGGGTTGCCGCCCATGAGATTGACGTGGTCATCAATGACCATGAAATCG
Organism: Verrucomicrobiota bacterium; assembly: GCA_030018915.1. GTDB lineage: Bacteria > Verrucomicrobiota > Kiritimatiellia > UBA8416 > SLMC01 > JASEHE01. Next base: position 11,525 of record JASEHE010000001.1, on the reverse strand, counting down.
CCGGGCCGGAAATCACGGTTGATCGCCCCGGCCGCGTTCGTGAGGATGAGAGAGGAGCACCCGAGCCGATGCGCGAGATAGACGGGAATGGCAACGGGCGCCCATCCTTGTCCTTCGTGCCAGTGTCGCCGGCCCTGGAAGACGAGGACGCCGGCCTTCTCCCATTCGATCAGAAGAAGCCGGCCTTGGTGTCCCTCCACGCCGGGCTGCCCCAAGCCGGGAATAGCAGAGTAGGGGAGCGTGGCAGCCGCGGGGAGTCCCTCAACCAGTCCGGCAAATCCAGAACCGAGAATCACGGCGCAAAGTGGGGGCGAGGCGGACCCGCCCGCTCCCTCCCGCCGGTCGAAATGGCAGGCCGGCAGGCCCGCTCGAACGACGCTCCATGCTTGTTCGAAGATCGCATTCCGCATCGGTTGAATCTCCAGCGGACTTGGAATGGCCTCGCCCGCATATTTCACACTCCCGTGTGAAATATGCGGGCGAGGCGGCAGGGTCAGGCTGAATCCGCCTTGAGCTTGAGGTCCGCCAACCGGCGGCGCAGCTTGCCCCTGGAAAGCCCGAGCAGTCGAGAGGCGGCCGATACGTTGTTGCCGGCGCGGCTGAGGGCCTCCTGGTAGAGCCTCTTTTCGACGTCGTGGAACCGGAGAGCTTCGATGGGCCAGGCCTGCGCGGCCGGCGGCGGCGAGGCCGGCCCGGCCGTCGCAAACGAGGGGAGATCCTGAGGAGAAAGCTTCCCGGAATGTCGGCAGTGGATGATGCTGCTTTCGATCAAGTTCCTCAGTTCCCGGACATTCCCGGGATAGTCGAGCGCGCAGAGAGCGGTCATGGCCTGCTCGTCAATGCCGTCAATGGGCTTGCCCATGTCGGCGGCGAAGCGGAGGGCGAAATAGAGAGCCAGCATGGGGATATCCTCCCGTCGCTCCCGGAGCGGGGGAACGGCGATGGCGCAGACGCGCATGCGGTAGTACAGGTCCTCGCGGAACTTCTTGTCGCGGACAAGAGCGTCCAGAGCCTGATTTGTGGCGGCCACCACGCGCGCGTTGGCCAGGCGTTCCGTGTGCTCGCCGATCGGGAGATAGACTCGCTGCTCGAGCAGGCGGAGTATCTTGGCCTGGGACTTGAGGGGGAGATCGCCGATTTCATCGAGGAACAGAGTGCCGCCCTGCGCGGCCTTGACGTAGCCCTCGCGCGCTTCGACGGCGCCGGTGAAGGCGCCCTTCCGGTGCCCGAACATCTCGGACTCGAACAGCTCTTCCGGGATTGACGGACAGTTGACCACGAGGAAAGGGCATTGCCGGCGGGCGCCGGCAAAGTGAATGGCGCGCGCGACCAGTTCTTTGCCGGTCCCGCTTTCACCGACGATCATGACGGTCGCCGTCGAATCGGCCACGTCCACGATTTGCTCGGCAATGCGTTTCATGGCAGGGGCATGACCGAGCATCACGTTGCGCAAGTCGTTTTGGGAAACAAGCTGACTGCTGAGGGCATGCAGTTGGTCGGTCAGCAGCCTATTCTGCCGGCTGAGGATTCGAAACCGGCGTGTGCGCTCCATGGCCGCTTTGAGAATGGGCACGGTGAACGGCTTTTCAAAGAAGTCGGTGGCGCCTTCGCGAAGCGCGCGGACCGCGATGTCCAACTGGGCGTGGGCGGTAATAAAAATCACGTCGCATTGGGGATCAATGGACTTGGCTTCCTTGAGCACGTGAAAACCGTCGAAACCGGGCATGTAGATGTCGCTGATGACGATGTCTACGCCGTTCTCCTTCATCCAGTCCAGGGCCGTCGAGGGGTCATGGAAGACAAGAACGTTGAAGCCGAACTCGGACAAGGCGCTCTTGAGCGCGTCGAGAATCATCGGGTCGTCATCAACGACGACCACCCGCATCCGAGAATAGTCCTCGCATTCCGCGCTCATATTCGCGCCTTGCTTCTCAGCGATCCGCGAGCCGCGGAGGCCTCCTACCGCGCTCTCCCTGCGCTCCTCTCCGCCAGCTTGCGGAATCGCTGCCGCGGAGGGAAAATGGTGGCGCCGGGCGCATAAATCTGTTAGTAACGCAGGCAGAAGCCCGACCGATCCACTAGGTTGCGGCCGATAATACCAGGCAAGAGGCGCGTAGTCCATGCTGGAAATCATCTATGGACGGAGACCCGTTCACGAGGCATTGAGAGCCGGGCGACGCCGAATCGAGGAGATTCTCTTTCGTGACTCGGTGAAGCCGTGCTCGGATATCCAGGCGATTGAGCGGCTGGCGCAGTCATCGGGAATCCGCCTCAAGCGGATGAGCGAGGGAGGAATTGACGCTTTGACGGGCGGCGCGAACCACCAGGGTGTGGCTGCGCGGGGCTCGGCCTATCCGTATGAGCCGCTAGATGCGTTCTTGAAAGCGCTTCAAGGCCGGGGAGCTGCTCCGTTCGTGCTGGCGCTGGATCACCTGCAGGATCCGCAGAACGTGGGAGCGATCCTGAGGACGGCGGAGGCCGTGGGCGTTGACGGAGTCGTCATTCCCAAGGACCGTGCGGCCGAGATTACTCCGGCCGTTGTCAGGGCGTCGGCCGGCGCATCCGAGCACGTGAGAGTAGCGCGCGTGACTAACCTGGTGATGGCCATGAAGGAACTCCAGGAATGCGGGGTTTGGTTCGCCGGGTTGGACCTCTCGCCGCGGGCGAAGCCATATACGGAGGTTGACCTTTCTGGCTCGGTTGGCCTGGTCGTCGGGAATGAGGGGCACGGACTCGGCCGACTGGCGCGTGAAACCTGCGATTTCCTCATGTTCATTCCGATGGCGGGCAGGGTGGCGTCCTTGAATGCGGCCGTCGCCGCGGCCGTCGCCCTGTACGAGGCGCGGCGGCAGCGAAGTCTGAAAAGCGCAGCCTCATTAAAGAGCTGATTATTTCCGTCCCTATTGCTAGAGTATTTACCGAAACGTGGAGGTCAATAGATGACGAACCTGCGCATTAGTCCCGGTGGAAATGACCGGTTTGTGGCCATTGAACACGGATTATGGAATTCGCAATGGCAGATGCAGTTTCCTGAAGCCATCAACGCGAAAGAAGGCGCAATCATGGCCTGGCCGTCAAATTGCCGTCCTGAATGGGAACGGCTGAGTCAAGGGTGGGGGTATTCGTGGCGCACAACAGAAGCCTACGGAGCGGACGTCCACGCCATGAATCATCGTGATACAGCCGGAAACCCCCAGTACTCCGAGTTTTTTGTGGGGCTCGCGTTGCGGGCCGAGATGTTGGTTGGTGGTGACGAATTGCGGCTTTCGCTCACGTTGACCAATGAATCATCCATGGTGGCGCATTCCGTGTCGTGCGATGGCGGATGCTGGCAGGCGAGGAGCGAGGCATTCATGAACAATGAGGAGGTTGCCCGCAGTCATGTGATGGTCGGGTGGAGTATGATCAGTATGGCATCGCTTCCACGCAGTCTCGCGATCCGTTGCGCGTACCGCTGTGATCCTGCGAAGCGCAATAGCCTGGGTGAAGAATGGTTCTGGGGGCACAGCGCTACTGCCATTGACTTTCCGGCGATCTTCGGAGCCGTATCAGCCGACGGCAAGAAGGCGATTGTGCTTGGCTACACGGCGGCCGAATCCGGACTGGCTAATTCTGACGGTCACCACTGCCTGCACAGTTGTCCGTCTTTGGGCCATATTGCGCCGGGCCAGTCAGTCAGAAGAATCGGCTACGTCCTGTTCGGATCGGATATCCATGTCCTTGGAAATACCTTGAAAAACAAATTGGTAGCGGGGGCTGGATTTGAACCAGCGACCTTCAGGTTATGGGCCTGACGAGCTACCAGGCTGCTCCACCCCGCAGTCGTTTTCGTTTTCAGCGATAGATTAGAAAACCTGCGCCACGAAATCAAGCGAAAACACGCGCAAATGGCGTACCTGGCAGGACTCGAACCTGCAACCTCCTGATCCGTAGTCAGGAACTCTGTCCAATTGAGCTACAGGTACTTTCCGAATAAATGTAGGTAGTGGCCGGCCTGATTGCAAGCCCTTTTGCCCTTGAAGTCTGCGCATTGCTCGCAGTGCCATGAAACGGAAACGGGGATGGAAAACCCGGTGGCGCGTCAATCGGCGAGGAGAAAACTATGTCAGAACATGTGATAACGAAAGAGTCGATTCGAGACGCCCTGGAGAAGCTGGGGATATCGAGGGGTGACTGCGTCGTGATGCACTCGAATCTTCAGAGCCTGGCCAGGCCGAGGTGCCTCGCGCGACTTCCGAACTGCGGCGCCGACGCCCTGATAGATGCGTTCCTCGACCTACTGGGTCCGGAGGGCATTCTGTGCGTCCCCACCTTTACGAAAACGTTTGCCAATCCAATATCGGGGCCGTACGGCGAGATTTTCGATCCGGACACGACTCCGAGCCGCGTCGGGAGCATCACGAACGCGGTTCTGAAGAGGAAGCAGCGCGCGCGATCGCTGCACCCGACGCATTCCTGGGCGGCTATCGGTCGGGATGCGGCCGCCTTCGTGGAAGGACACGAGCGCGCGAGCACGTTCGGGCGGAACTCGGTCTGCGGCCGCATGTATGACTGGGACTCCAAGATCGTCTGGTTCGGCACGACGGGGACCACGAACACCAGCACGCATTTTGCCGAGGATTGGCTCGACCTGCCTAACATGACGAGCGAAACCGCGCTGGTGAAGGACGGTGGCGGCTTCAGAAAGGTGACGGTGTACAGGTGCCCGTCTGGCCCGCGCGATTTCTACAAGGACGGCTGCAAGTTGGACGGGCTCATGGCAAAGTGGGGCATCCAGACGACGGGTAAAGCGCATGAAGCGACGGTCGCCGTTATGCGGCACCGCGTCTTTATGAATCATCTGTTGCGCGCCATGATCGAGGATCCGTGCCTGCTGCTCGCCGACGGGGAAGACGACGCGTACCATCTTCAGTTCTATCGGATCAATGTTGAGCACATGAATCGGCATCGGGCGCGTCTCGGCGGGCCGGATGGGATTCTGAAATCGCTTTGCTGCGCCCTGCCGTAACCACGGCGGGCGCGTATCGATTCGTTCAACGAAAGACCGGCATGAGCAGCCAGGAAATCCATTTGGACAAGGCGCGCGAGATCGCGCGGCGCTTTCGCGTCGAGGGGGACATCACGTATGCGGCGCCATACGGATCGGGCCACATCAACGATACCTATGCCGTGACGCTGGAACGGTCAAACGGCCAGGCGCGCTACGTTTTTCAGAGGATCAACCACGCGATCTTTCGGGATGTGGAAGGATTGATGCGCAACATTGCCAGGGTTACCGCGCATATTCGCGGGAAGCTGGAGGGCGTTTCGGGTGGCGATCTTTCGCGAGCGACTCTCAGCCTGGTGCCTACGCGGGATGGCGGGACGTTTCTCCGAACGGGCGCGGGCGAGTGCTGGCGGGCGTACGAGTTCATCGCCGGCGCGAGCACCTACGATGTCTGCGTGGGGCCGGATCAGGCCTGCGAAGCGGCCCGGGCGTTCGGCCGGTTCCAGTCGTTGCTGGTGGATTTGCCGGGCGGGCAACTGGTTGAGACGCTGCCGTATTTCCACCATACGCCGAGACGATTCGATGCGTTGCTCAAGGCGATTGAGGAGGACAAGGCCGGCCGACGATCGCAAGTGGAAAGGGAAATCGCGTTCTGCATGGAACGGCGGAGGGATGCCGTGGTCATCGTTGACCTGATCGAAAAACGCCTGGTCCCCAAACGAATCACGCACAACGACACCAAGTTGAACAACGTCATGATTGACGACCGGACGGGCAAGGGGCTGTGCGTCATAGATCTTGACACGGTCATGCCCGGTTCGGTCCTCTATGACTTCGGCGACATGGTTCGGACGTTCACGCCGACCGCGACGGAGGACGAAACGGACCTTGACAAGGTTACCTTGAATATGGCGATTTTCGAGGGGCTGGTCCAAGGGTATCTGGACGCCGCTGGGAAGTTCTTGACTCCGACTGAGCGACAGTATCTGGTGTTCTCCGGGAAGTTGATTACCTTCACCATCGGCGTCAGATTCCTGGCGGACTATCTGGCGGGAGACCTCTACTTCAAGATCGCCCGGCCGGATCACAATCTGGACCGCGCTCGAACTCAGTTCAAGATGGTCCGTGAGATCGAGGAGCGCGGCCAGGAAATGGAGCGCATCACGCGGCTACGAACGCGATGAGGCGGAACTCACGGCGCGGGCTGTGCCCGCAACTCAAGAGAAAGAATCGCCACGAAGGCGCGGAGAAAGAGAGAACTTCGCGCAGGAACAAGAAGTTGGCCGTGAGTGGCGCAAAGCGGCGGAAGGCGGTCGGGCGCCCTATTGCGCGACGGCTTTGGCGGCGAACGCGGCTCCAAAGAGATTGGCGTTCTTGTTTTCCTCGTCGAAACAGGACAGGCCGATCGAACTCGCAATTCCCCCGTCTCGGAGCCGTTGCAGCGCCGCCGATCCGAAGAATGGGAGCGCGCGGCTTGGCTTGCCGCCCATGAAGACCGGTATATCGGGTCGGCATCCCTGTGGAATGGCCTGGCGAAATAGCGCCAAGGCGGCCTCGGCCAACAGGACGCCGAGGATCGTGTCGGTCTGAACCATCACGGGAAACTTGAGTCGCGCGAGTTCGTCCAGGACCGGCCCGGCGGTCGCCTGGGAGAAAAGTCGGCCAATCCGCTCGGCCGAGAGCGCAGGCGTGAACGAAGCTAGGTCGCCGGCGAGGTAGCGGAAAATTCTCCAGCGGCCGGGTCCGGAGACGAACAATTCGGCCCTCACACAGTCGCGACGTCCGCAAGGCCCGACGAGTTGATGGTCCGACAGGTTGAGCGCGCGAAGGCCAAATTCCTCCCATTCGGAGAAGCACCGGCCGAATGGAGCGAATGCCCGGTTGATTTCGGCCTTGCCGAGCGGGATGGCGTATCCCGGCTCGTTTGTGTAGTGCAGGCCGGCATCCTGTCCGTCCCAATCTACGGCCGGAAACCGGACGTGACCTTGGGGCGATACCCATGCTCCGCCCCAGCCGCCGCCCAGAACCCAGTAGAGCAACTCAACGCGCCGGCGGGACCACTCGGCCAAAGCGCCGGCGTCTGCGTCATTGACGGTGCGAACGGGGACTCCCAGGCGCTGCGTCAGTAAGGCGCTGAGGTTGGCTCCGGCGAGAAATCGCACGTTGGACACGGAACGGATGGAGCCATCGGACCGGAGCAGGCCTGGTGTAGCAACCCCCAAGGCCAGCAGGGCCTCTCGGCGGGCAGAGTTTTCTTGGAGCAACCGGGCGACGGCGTCGGCGAGCGAGTCGGCAAACGCATCGGCGGAGGCGCCGTAGCGCTCGATGGGTAATATGGCCTCCGCGATCTGTTCGGTTTCGGACGCGAACAGCCCCAGCTTGGCGCCGCTCCCGGCGCCGATGTCAATACCGACCAGATATTGTCCCTGGCGGTTTGTCATGATCATGATCCAAAGAAGATTTGCAATGCAACGTGACGCCGTCAAGACCATTCTGCGATCTTGTGGCCGATTGACCTCAAGCGCCTCCAAAGGCTTGTGGTATTGCGAGAACTCACCACGGAGACAAATTGAGGCCATATTACCCATCGAGCGCTCACGCAACCTCCTCGTCATTGCGGCTACGGTCGTGGAACGGCCTGCGGTCAAGACGCGGGGATCAGCATCGGGCCGGCAGGGTCGTGGCGGCGCGCGCGTTCGATGGCGCGCTCGTGGGAGGCGGTGGAGTAGCAGTAGGCGCAGCCGTGCCGGCATGTGTCTACTGCGCCAATATCCCTGGAAATCGCGCAAAGGCAGCGCGGTCGTTGCCCCTTGTCCTTGGCGCGCTTCAATCCGGCCCCAAACAGGCGGTTGATCAGGTCGGCATCAACGCATTTGCCGGGCTTGATGCCGAAAGCATCGAGCCGGGAATCCTCGGCGCAACTCTGGAGTTCCATGCCGCGCTCCGCAGTGATTTCGGCGAGCGCCTTGGTCAGTCGCCCCAGGTCCGAATGGGCAAGCGGATCGCGGCGGATCAGGTCGCCGCCGGCTGCCTCAATGGGGGCGAGGCGGCGTTCGGTCTTGCGATGGAAGTCGAGAAAACTGACGATCACGCGCTCGGTCGATCCCTTGAGTTCGTCCGCCAGCCGGACAAAGGCCTCGACGTGGTAGTCGGCGGTAAGGCGCGTGGAGAGGATGATGGGGTCGTAGCGCCAGATCACGCGCGCGGGGCCGAGCCGCGCGGCGAGCCGGCGGAAAGCCTCCCGTCGCGCCGCATGTGGAGGCAGATGAGGTTCCAGTGGCGGACCGTACGGCGTCAGCGTGAACAAGAAGTAGTAACGGAAGCCCATGCCGGCGATCTCGTCAAGGCGAGGCTCGAGCGGCGCGGGGTCGCGCGTCCAAAAGACGATGGCGTCCACGTCTTCCGGCCGCAGCGAGACGCGGGAAATCCGGCTGGGGTGGAATGGATTGGCGACTCCGCACCAGCCAGCGCGCAGGCGGCGCATGAACCACTCGCCGTAGAAGGCCGGAATGTCCGTTCGGCGGCTGGCGCTGATGAGCATGGGTGGGCCTCAGAAGCGAGGTGTCGGGTTTCAGGTTTCAGGTTTCAGGTGTCAGGGAGAAGAGGCAGTGAGAGACTGGGAATTGGAAACTTGGGTTTGACATTGGCGCCAAGGGGACAGTCACCGCGCGGATTTTCCGCCGCGTGTCGGATGCCCACCTGAACCCAGAACCCTTCTTCCGGGGCTCATGCGGTGGTGATGGCAACGACCTCGAACTCGCGGATTTCGGGCAGACGGATCAGCCCGTTGCGCCGGACCGGGAGCTTGCGACCGGCCACGAGCGCCGTGGCGGAGTCAACCGGGACGTTGGCCTTCAAGATTGCGCCGCGCAGAGGAACCACCTTCTCGATCGGGCGGGTCATGCCGCCCGTGTAGTTGACCAGGTGGACGAGCACCGTGTTGGCGCGGCTGGTCCGTCGAACCGTGAACTCGACGGACTGTGGCGCGGCCGGTTCGCCCGGCGCCGCTTCCATAAGTTCGACCAGCGGCTTGGCGTGCCGGCGGACGATCTGCCGGACGATGTGGCGGTGGTGCGGGATGCCGAACTTCCGATAGAGTTCGAAAAATGTGCCCGCCACGTAATAGGACAGCCCCTTGCCGGCGCGGTTCCGGATGATGAAGGGATGGACCGGTTTGCCAGGGGCGCCGGCGTAGCAGCCGGGCAGCGGCGGGCATAGTCGCGCGATCACTTCGGCGCCCCGCGCGGCGGCGATGTCCACGGCCATAAGCGGCGCGGGAATCCAGGGCGTGTTCTCCCGGGCGAATAAGTCACGGCGCGGAGCAAAGCCGAAGTAGTCGTGGCTCGCGTATTGTCGGTAGCCCCGGAAGGACGCGCCGAACACGTCGGCGAGCAGGAAATCCTTTTGGCGGTTCCCGTCTTCGTCGTAGAGCGAAGTTTCCGAGTCGGCGATCAGGACGCCTCCGCGCCGCGCGAAATCGCGGATAGCCTCGACGACGTTTTTCTCGAGGCAGGCGCTCGTGGGCGCCACGAGCACGCGGTAGCGGCGGAGGTCCTCGATGTTCAACTCGGTGATGATGTCGCACGGGATGCCGGAGCGGAAGAGCAGCCCGTAGGCGCCGTTGAGGGAGTCCCAGTAGTTGCCGATGACGGCGTCCTTTTCCGCGCCGCCGCCGCGGTAGAAGTCGGTCGCCTCGCCGGACGAGGTGTAGCGCTTGGCCGTGTTGAAAGAGTAGAGCAGCGCGACGTCGCTTAGGCTCGCGGTGCGCCGGTAGAGGTCATCATGCCGGCGGTCGAACCGGACCATTTGCCGCGCGGCCCGGCCGGTGGGGCTGTCGAGGTGAGCGGTGCGGCAATGGATGCCGTACCAGACGCCGGCGCCGTTGGCGAGAGCCGAGGCGTAGCATAGCCGCGTTTCGGCGGGCGTGTGGAGGTACCATGACCAAGGCTTGTGGTCGCCGGCTATGGCGATGAGGCGAGGCCGTTCGCCTGCGACGGCCTCGACGGCGCGCGCGTTCATGCCGCAACGCCAGATGTCCACGTCCTTCGGCGGGCCGTAGAACTGGAAACCGCCTTCTGTCTCGACGATGTCGTTACAGGTCAGGGCGCGCCGCATTTGGGAGTCGGTCATGCGCGAATGCAGGAGCGGCAGATTGAAGTAAGCGAGCCGGTCGGGGTTGACTTCCTTGACCCGGTCGTAGGCGCGGGTCATGAAATCGAGGGAGCTGTTGAGCGCGAATTCGTTGACGTCTGGCGCGGAAGCGCCGGCCATGGTCCGGCCGTGGCGGGCTCTAAACCGGGCGCGACAGCGTGGGCAGAAACAGGGCGCGTTGATCGGCCCGTCGAAGAAGATGCCGGCCAGATCGAAGCCCTTGAGCGATTCGATGGACCGCAGGAAGAAATCGGTCCAGGACGAGTTGACGCAGCAGCCGTAATAGGTGTTGTAGAGGCGGAGGGCTTTACCATCCTTGCCGATCATGGCCCAGTGGGCGACGCGGTCTTTTTGGGATTCGAGAAGGATGTGGCAGTTGAGGTAGAGGATGATCGCGAGGCCGTTGCGGCGGGCCTCGGCGATGTAGCGGCTGAGAAGCGCGCCGTGCCGGCGACGGTCGAACACCGCCGAATAGACTTCGGCGTGGGTGTGGAGCAGTTGCTCGACGTTGAAGCCGAACCGGCGCCAGAGGCCCGGCACGAGGAGCGTCTTCTTCGGGCCGCCCTCGAAATTGCACTGGAGCGCCGCGATCCGTATGTGAAGGGGCAGGGGCTTCGATATCATGGTTTCAGAGAATACAGGAAGCGGACGAGGAGGGCAAGCATCAGTGTTCAGCGCCGGCCACCGGCCCGAGGCGGGCCGGATAGATCGAGCGGGCGACACCTCTTCAATGAGGTGGCGCTCGGCCTCCGCGTGAGCGGGACTCACGTGTTCGCTGGGCATGATTGAACGATAGGAGGTGAGCAAAAGCAAGTCCTCTGCGGGGCCTGCCGAAGGCAACCGCGATCTGAAGGCAGCCGCGCGGCCATGAGGCCGGGTGGGATGGAAGCCGGAAGAAAATTGCCGCACCGAGTGAACCGTCTAAAGGCTCTACTCGGCTTGGGTCAGCGTTCTCATCAACGCGAAGCCCGATATTCGGTTGTGCCGGGAGTGGTAGAGGCGGCGGGAGCGGCAGGACATCGTTCAGTCTTAACTGTAAGCGCGCATGCATCCCCCTGAAGATGGGCGGGGGGTTGTGCAGATTGGATCAGGGACGGGAGGCGGGAGTTCCGGGAAGAGCGTGAGGGGATTGGGGTGCCGCTGCCTGCTGACGGGGGACAGTCAAAGCGATAGATCCCCCCCGGTCCCGCTCCGCGGGACCGGGTCTGCGCCCCGCTCCTGCAGGGCGTTCTTTTCTTTGCTGCTTTCTTTTCTTGCCGGTGGGCTACCTTGCCCGGATGCGGAAGGTGAGGCGGGTGAAGCTCACGGTCGAGGCGCACGTCCAAGAGGACCTTGCGTATTCCGCGATGATCCGGACACTGAATCCGCGATCATTCCGGACACCGAA
>JASEHE010000019.1 GCA_030018915.1 Verrucomicrobiota bacterium | reverse complement strand
GGGGCCAATTCCTTCAGGTGCGCGCCCGCTGCGGGCGGGCACCTGAGTAGTTACGGCTATCATCAGAACGTGATCCTGACCGGTTCCACCGGAACGGGGAAGACCTTCCTGGCCTGCGCTCTAGGCCAGAAGGCTTGCCGCGACGGCTACCGCGCGCGGTACTACGTGGCGGCCAAACTCTTCCGTGAGCTGACACAGGCCCACGCCGACGGCAGCTTCATGGGCCTGAGCAGCAAACTGCTCAGAGCCGACCTACTGCTCATCGACGACTGGGGCATGGAGACGCTCAAGGAATCGGAGTATCGCGACTTCCTGGAACTCCTCGACGATCGCCAAGGTTCCGGCGCTACCCTCATCACCAGCCAGTTCCCCACAAAGCTCTGGCACGACACCATCGCCAACCCCACCGTCGCCGATGCCATCCTCGACCGCCTGCTCCACAACGCTCACCGCATCGAGCTCAAGGGCGAAACCCTGCGTAAACCACGAGGTCAGACCGAATGAGCCAGAACAGATCCTTGCCGCCTTCGCGGCAGGCTACAATAGGCCCCATAAATATGGGGGAAGGAAAAAAAGAGAACGTCGTCCCGATCGGAATCGGGACTCCGACCGGGCCAAGGCGACATACAAAACCTTGACTCACACCGGACACTTTCGTAAACCATGAACCACAGCGTCGCTAACGCTCCGACAACTGTCCGGTCTGATCCCGGAATCGGTGTCCGCTTTGACCGGAATACGCACCACTTTCGACACGCGCAGCACCTCGGCGCTGACCCGATCTCCCCGCAGGGCGTTGATGTGGGCATATCGAGTCTGGCCGTTGAGCGCCGACAGCACAATGGTTCCCATCACGTCCCGCTCCTCTGGCGCGTTCGGGCTTGTGTAGGCCAAGGGGGTGTTGCGGCACAGCCGATCCATCAACCCGCCCGTCTCCATGTGCTGCGCGAAGCACACCAGCGAGCCCATGGGGGTGACCTTTACCTCCGTATCCCATTCCACTTCAAATCCCCCACCCGCCGCCACCGGCAGTTGTCCACGCTTCGCTTGATCCGCCGGTTCCTCTGTGCCATGCTTTGCCACGGACGCAACGGTGTTGTCCATTGTGTTCCTCCTGTGGTTGGTTTCTCAGGAGAATACGGCACACCGTTGCGTCTTGCACCAAATAAGTGAAAGCCTCCAGATCCGTAACACCCACAAGCCCTTAGCCTTGTGAAAAATTCGGCAGTTCAACTGCCGGATATAGGTTCAAAGCTCCTGAACTGAAAGCAATTTGATGGCTTGAAGGCGCTAAGTTTGCCGCAAGGAGGGGCTTGTCGAAAGGCATCTTCGAAACTAGACTAGGTCAAATACAGCAAGGAGAACATCCATGCCGGACGATATAAAAGCCGCGGAGAAACTGGCGGAAGCGACCACGAAACTGAAAGAAGAAGTTGGCAAGGTGATCGTCGGACAGTTCGACGTGATCGAGCAACTGCTTATCACGCTCTTTTCCAACGCGCACGGCTTCATGGTAGGCGTGCCGGGCCTGGCCAAGACTCTCATAGTCTCCACGCTCGCCCGCGTCCTTCACCTCTCGTTCAAGCGCATTCAGTTCACGCCCGACCTGATGCCCTCCGACATTACGGGGACGGACATCATGCAGGAAGACCCCAACACGAACCGCCGCGAGTTTGTATTCAGCCGCGGCCCGATCTTTGCCAACATGATCCTGGCCGACGAGATCAACCGCACGCCGCCCAAGACGCAGGCCGCGCTCCTCGAGTCCATGCAGGAACGGCAGGTCACGGCCGGCCGCCACACCTACCAGCTTGACCGCCCGTTCTTCGTGCTCGCCACGCAGAACCCGATCGAACAGGAGGGCACCTACCCGCTGCCCGAGGCGCAGCTCGACCGCTTCATGCTAAGCATCCTCGTTGACTACCCCGACGCGGAACAGGAGCTGGCCATCTACAAAGCCACAACCGTCGCTCAGGCCCACGAAATCCGGCCGATTCTCAACGCCCGGGAGATTATCGATCTCCAGCAGACCGTGCTGCGGGTGCCCGTGGGCGACCACGTGTATCGCTATGCCCTGGAACTTGTCCGCAAGACGCGGCCGGACGAACCGGGCGTTCCCAAGTTCGCGCAGGACTGGCTGGAGCTCGGCGCCGGCCCGCGCGCCGGCCAGAACCTGATCCTCGGCGCCAAGGCCCGCGCGCTCATACATGGCCGTTTCTACGCCGCCTGCGAGGACGTCGAGCAGCTCGCCCTGCCTGTGCTGCGTCACCGCCTAATCACCAACTTCAACGCCGAGACCGAGGGCGTCACGACCGACGCCATCGTTCAGCGGCTGCTCAAGGAAGTCCCCAAACAAAGTGAAGAGTAGATTTCCGATTGGAAATCGGAAATGAATCCGTTCCCAGAGGGCCCGATTGATGCGTCTCGGCGGCATTCACGCTTCAAATCTCTCCGTTCGGCGGCTGGACGTGAAGAAGCTCGCGCTGTTCAAGCGCCTGGAACTGGCGTCCCACAAGGTCGTCGAGGGCCTCGCCACCGGTCGGCACAAGTCGCCCTTCAAGGGCTTTGCCATCGAGTTCCAGGAGCACCGCGAGTACACGCCGGGCGACGATCTCAAGCACCTCGACTGGAAAGTCCTGGCCAAGCTCGACCGGCACTACATCAAGCAGTACGAAGAGGACACTTCGCTCAGCGCCTATCTGGTGCTCGACGCCTCCGGCTCCATGGGGTACAGCTCGAACGGCGTCTCTAAATTCGAGTGCGGCCGCTTCATTGCCGCAGCCATGTCCCACCTGCTGATGTGTCAGGAGGACGCCGTCGGCCTTGTCACCTGCACTTCACGCGTGCTCAAGTTCCTGCCGCCGCGCACCACGAAGACGCACCTCAAGACCATCATTGACACGCTGGAAGACACTCGCCCCGGCGAAGACACCGGCCTTGCCGGCGTGCTCCACGCGCTCGCCGGCCGCATCAAGCGCCGCGGCATGATCATGATCGTGTCGGACCTCTTCGACGACCCGGCCGCCATCGCGCGCGCGCTCAGCCACTTCGCCCACAAGAAGCACGAGGTGATTCTCTTCCAGGTGCTCGATCCCCATGAAACGACCTTTCCGTTCAAGGACATGACCCGATTCGAATCGCTCGAGGGCGCGGAAGTGGAGTTGACGGATCCACTCCGGCTTCGGCGGGAGTACCTGCGCCAGTTTGACGAGCACCAGCGCCGGATTCGCAAGACCTGCCACCGGCTGCACATTGACTACGTCACGTTCATGACCAACGAGCCGGTGGACCGGGCCATGGCGCGGTATCTCGCGGGAAGGATGAAGCGGTAGAAACGAACCATGAATCCCGACTTATCCGCCGAAGGCCTTGCAAAGGTGGAACCCTGAACACTCCCTGATGCTCCCTCAATTTCTTAATCCATGGATGCTGACGGGATTGCTGCTGATCTCCGTGCCGATCGTCATCCACTTCCTGAATCGCTCCCGCTTCAAGATCGAGCGGTGGGGGGCCATGATGTTCCTGCGCAGAGCCGCGCGAGCGCGCTCCAGGCGAATTCGCCTGGAGCGGATTCTACTCCTCTTGCTCCGATGCCTTTTCCTCGCCCTGTTCGCGCTGGCGCTCGCCAGGCCCGTCACCAACGCCGGCGGCGGCGCCGGCAACGAACCCACCACCCACGTCGTTGTTGTGGACGGCTCCTATTCCATGAATCAGGGGACCGGCCGCGACAACGCCTTCCTCAAGGCGCGCGAAGCCGCGCTCGCCCTCGTCGCCGGCATGAAGGACGACGACAACATGCTGGTGATCGTCGCCGGCAACCGTCCGAAGCTTCTGTTCCCGACCCCGTCCTTCGACCGAAAATTCCTGCGCGAGAAGATCGAGGCGCTCAAGCCGGGCCTGGACCAGACCCTGGATATGCCCAAGACCATCGAACAGGCCTACTGGAGCCTCGAGCAATCCTCCCTTCCGCGCCATAGGATTTATCTCTTCACGGACGGCCAGGCGCATGGCTGGAGGGGAGACGAACCGGAGCGCTGGGAATGCGTTGCCCGGCATCGCGGGCTCCTGAAAGTCAAGCCCGGGACCTACGTGTTCCGGCAAACACCCGAGACTCCGGCGCTGAACCTGGCCGTCGTCAAGGTCTACCCGCGGGCTCCACTCGTTGACGTGTTCCGCCCCGTCAAGTTTCTGGTCGAAGTGGCCAACTACGGCCGCGACTCCGCCAATGCGCGCGTCGAATTCCTCGTGGACGGCGCCGTTTGTGGCCGACGCGACGCGGTCTGTGGACCCGGGATCACGACGCTGGAGTTCGACCACTCCTTCACGCCGGCTGCCGGCGCTCCACAGTGGAGCGAGGTAGGCCGCGTGAGCTGGCGCCACGCCGCGGCCCGGCTGGGCGACGACGACGACCTCGCCGTGGACAACGCCGCCTGCGTGGCCCTCGAGGTCCGCCACGCCCTCCCCGTGCTTGTGGTCGAAGGCCGTGAAGCCGATCGCTCGCTCGACGCTGAGGGCGGTCTGTTGAGCCTCGCGCTCAGTTCGGCCAACGAGCCCGGCCAGCCAGGCTTGTTCGATGTCACCCGCCGCAGCCTCGCCGAGCTTCAGGAAGCCGGCGCGCAGTCGCTTGAATTGTACAAGGCCGTCGTGCTGGCCAATGTGCCGTCGCTCTCCCGACAGTTTCAGTTTTCCCTCGAGCAGTTCGTCGAGAACGGAGGAGGGCTTCTTGTGACGCTCGGCGACCTGGCAAGCGCCGATTTTTACAACAAATGGAGCGGGCAGGGCCATGGGCTTATCCCGGCCGTGCTGAAGGTTGTCCGGACCTGCCGCGACCGGCCATACCGCCCCAGATTTCCCGCCGGCGCCGCCGAGCGGATTCTCGACGTCTTCGACCCCGGCCAGTCCCACGTGCTCGGCGAGGTGCGCGTGGAGAAATACTGGCTCGTCGAGCCCGCCGGCGATGCCACGGGCCTCGGATTCTTTGATGACGCGCCGTTCCTGCTCTATCGCCGCTACGGCAGCGGCCGCGTCGTTCTATGGACCACCAGCGCCAACATGAAGTGGACGAACTTCCCGCGGACCCAGGACTACCTGCCGCTCCTGCAGAACCTGATCACCTACCTGTCCGTCGGCATCCAGCCGCCCATCAACCTCGGCCAGGACGAAACGCTAGTCTACTCGGCGCCCGTGGCCGCGGTCCGCGCCGCCAACCGGCCATCGGCCCGGCCCGGCGGCGCCGCGCCGGCGCTGGTCTGGACCGTTACCGATCCCGACGGATTCGCGCATCCGATCGAGCCCAAGGAAAGCGGCGGCCGCTACGTGATCGAGTGGCCGGAAACCACGCAGCCCGGCATCTACACGGTGACCGCCCAGGGCATTCCGCCCAAATGCTACGCCGTCAGCCTGCGCCCCGGCGAAGGCGACCTTGCGCCGCTGCCGGCCGAGGCGCGGGCGCGGCTGCCCGAGCCGATGATCAACCGGTGGGTTGCGAACGCGGCCGAACTCGACGCGGCCGTCGCCTCCGAGGAAGGCGCGAAAGCCTGGTGGCGTCGGCTCGTGTTTCTCGCGCTGATTGCGCTGTGCGGCGAACTGTTCCTCGGTTGGAGGTTCAACGGATGAAACTGCAGTTCACCGGAACCATCTCCCCCTGGCTGCTGGGGCTGCTATTCCTCTCCGCGGCCGGCCTGAGCGTCTGGCTTTACCGCCGCCACCGCCTGCAGAAGCCATGGTCCTTCTGGCTGCCCGCCGCCCGCGTGACCGCGATCGCCTTGCTGATCCTCTCGCTCTTCCAGCCCGTGCTCACCCGGTTTCGCGCCGCCGCCGCGCGCAGCCGCATCCCCGTGATCGTGGACACCTCCGGGTCCATGTCCATGGTTGACCACTACCCAACGAACCGGCAGGTGGAAATCGCCTGGCGCATGGGGATGTTCCCATCCCGTTTGCGCAACGGCGAGTTCGCCGCGCAGGCCGGATCCTGGGCCGCTGTTGCCGCGTCCGCCGACGCCCTCAAGGGCGACGCCGAACGCTTGAATGCCGTCATCCTGAAACAAGAGCCCTGGACCCGCGTGTTCGCCGACGGCATTGACGCCTTTGCCCAAGGCCTGAAGAACCTGGCGGACTCGGCGGCCGGGTTCCGCCGCAAGCTGGAGAACTCAACGAAGGACACCGGCTACCTCGCCGGCAATGAAAAAGACATGTCCGCGCGCAGCCGGTTTGCCGAGGCCCTCCAGACCTGGAAGGCCGCGGTGGAAGGCATGGAAAAGGAATTAAGTTCCATCGTCGAAACGCTGCGCGCCGCCAACAAGGCCGAGGCCAAGGACCCGCGGACCGCGACGGGCGCGCTCGACCGGACCCTCAAGGCTTTCGCCGCGATTCCGCTGGCGCGGACGGGGCTGCCGCTTCTCCAGCAGCGGGCCGACGAATGCCTCGTCGCCGCAGCGATCCCAGAGGTGGACCAGGCGCTCCGGAAGCTGGCCGCCATGAAGCGGGCCGACCTGGCGCGTTCCGTCCTCTTCGACGAGCCTGTCCGCCTTGTGAATCGCCTGAGCGAGAAGGGAGATGTGTCGGTCTTTTCGTTCAAGGAGGTTCCTGATCCCGTGCGGCCCGCGGACTATGCCAGGTTGGTCGGTGAACTGTCCGCCACGAAAATCGGGTCCGTCCTCTGGAACGTTCTGCGGCGCTACGGGGCCGACCCCGTGGCGGGCGTCATACTGCTGACCGACGGCAACAACAACGCCGGCAAATCGGTGGCCATGGTTCAGGACGCTATCCAGGAACGCGGCATCCCGCTCTACGTGTTGGGCGTTGGCGCCCCGGAACCGCCGCGCGACGTGGCCATCGCCCAGGTGATCGCTCCGCACACGTCGTTCGCCGACGACCGGCTGAACATCAACGTCATCCTTCTCCGCCACCAGCACCTCGACCGCAAAATCCTGCTCAAGGTGTTGAGCGGGCCGGACGTGCTGCAGGAGAAGCTCATCGAGCCGGGCCCGGACGCCCGGCTGGTCGTGGACCTCTCCTTTGTCGAGAAGAAGGGCGGCTTGCGTCACTACACAGTCGAGGCCGAGAAGTTCGACGGCGAGGCATTTGCCCAGAACAACAGCCAGTCGTTCAGCGTGAACGTCCTGGAAGACCGTATTCGCGTGTTGCTCGCGGACGAGTTTCCACGCTGGGAAAGCCGTTACGTGAACATGATGCTCCAGCGCGACAAGCGGGTGGACATTCGCGCGATCTTCATAGCCTCCACCAAGGACCAGACGCTGCCGTCGGGCAAAGACGGGTTTCCCGAGAAGCAGGATGAGTTGTTCGCGTATTCCGTGGTGATTCTCGGTGACGTGAACCCGAGGCATTTCTCGACCGGGCAGATGGAGGCGCTGCGCGCGTTCGTGACGGAGCGGGGCGGCGCGCTGATCGCGCTGGCCGGCGAGCGCTTCATGCCGACGCGCTACGCGGGCACTCCGATCGAGGCTTTGATCCCGCTCAAGAAGTTCGGCCAGGACGATCAGTCCGGCGGCGCCGCGCACGCGCCGGCCAATGCGCCGCCGGGCCGGAGCGGGCGCCGGCTAGAAGTGGCGCGCTATGCCCTGTACGACGATATTCTCCAGATTGGCGGGACGCCGGAACAGAGCCGCGACCTCTGGGAGAACCTGCCCGGTCCGGACTGGATCAAGAAAGGCGCGCAAGCCTCCCCCGCAGCCGACCTGATCGTCTATGCGGCCGACGAACGAGCGCCCGACGCCGGCGTTTCGGTGGAGGCAGAGCCCCGGCCTGCCGAGGAGTTCGATGCGCCGGTCATGGTGAAGTCCTACGTCGGGCTCGGCAAGGTCCTCTACATCGGCGCCGACGAGTTCTGGCGCTGGCGCTACCGCGCGCGCTGGACGTATCACCATCGGTTTTGGGGCCAAATCCTGCTCTGGGCCACTATGGGCCGCACGAGCGGCGCGGACCGCTACGTCAAGCTCATGAGCGACCGCCCCGCCTACGCGCCCGAGGAAGCCATCACCGTCTACGCGCGCATCCTCAACGACGACGCCGCGCCGATCAGCGGCGCAGACGCCGCCCTGGAGGTGTTCGACGAGAAGAATACGCTCCTCAAGAACGTTCCCCTTGCGCACATGGAGAAGTCGGGCGGCGAATACCGGGCCCAGATCCGCGACCTGCCGCGCGGCCGATACCGGATCACGCCACGCGTGCAGGAGCTCAAGGACAAGAAGGTCGAAGCGAAGCTCGATCTGGAGGTCTGCGATCTGCCCACCAGCGAGTACGTGGACTTGGCCCTGAACGAATCGCTCCTCCGGCGCCTTGCCACTCGCTACGTCGCCTTCGACCAGGCGTCCTCGATCCTCGACGACATGCGCCCCGTCACGCTGAAGGAAGAGCGCCACGACGACACGGAACTGTGGGACACGTTCCCGTTCATGGCGCTGGTCGCCGCGCTCCTGGCTTTCGAATGGCAGATGCGGAAGAAATTGAAGATGGTGTAGAGAAGAAGGGTTC
The DNA here is from genome assembly GCA_030018915.1 of Verrucomicrobiota bacterium. GTDB lineage: Bacteria > Verrucomicrobiota > Kiritimatiellia > UBA8416 > SLMC01 > JASEHE01. Next base: position 17,798 of record JASEHE010000019.1, on the reverse strand, counting down.
AGGTGTCGGGTGTCGGGAGGAGACTGGAAACTGGAAATTGGAAACTGGGGAAGCCCCTGCCTTGCTGCCTGGCGGCGCTTCAGACCCGGGATGGCGGACCTAGCGCCTTACCATCTTTCCGGTTTCAAGTTTCGTCTCTCTTCCCTGACACCCGACACCAGACACCTGGTCCCTCGGCTCATAGGAGGCAAACATGGATACCGCGCGTGACGTGCGATTGACCGCTCAGTTGAAGGACATGGAGCGGCGCTTGAAGAACGCGCGGTTCGCTCGCGCCGCCGGCTACGCCCTGCTCCTCACGCTGGCCGCGTTGGGCGCGGCCGCTTGGCTCGACCACGCCATCGCGCTCACCTTTGCCCAGCGCGGGCTTTTGACTTTCTGCTGCTATGCGACCGTTCTCTCGTTCGTTTGGTTCGGCTGGCTCTGGCCGTTTCTGCGGCCCCTCCGCCCGGAAACCGTCGCCTGGATGCTCGAGAAAGCGGCGCCGGAGTTCAACGAGAAGCTCATCTCCTCGGTCGAGCTTTCCGGCCGGGCCGACGCGCGCATCTCCATGGAGATGATCCGGCGCGTGCTGCAGGAGACCGAAACCGACCTGCTCAAGATCAATCCGCGCGACGTCTTTCCGCTGCGTCCGCGGCGTTTCATACTGCCGGCCGTGGTCCTGGCGCTTTTCCTCGTTGCGCTGGGCTTGCCCGAGCTGCGGCTCGCCCGCTCGATCAAGCGCGTTATGCTCCCATCGCTGCGCGACGCCACCGTGGGCCGGTTCGACCTACTCGTCCTCCAGCCGCTTTCGGGACCCCGCCCCGAAGGCGAGCCGGTCCACTTCGTCGTCCGCTGCACGGACCCGACGGTCCGGCGCGTCGAGCTTTGCATGGAAGACCAGCGCGCGCGGTATGTCATCATGCAGTATGACGCGCAGGCCGGGCTCTTCCGCTACAGCTTGCCGGAGGCGCGAAAGTCGTGCCTGTTCTGGGCGCGCTGCGGCGCGGTGATCTCCGAAAAGCGCGAACTCACGGTGCTCGCGCGCCCGCGAATCGAGCGGTTCACTATCGGATACGTCTTCCCGGCTTACATGAAACTTCCCACCTCGACCGTCGAGTCCACCAGCGGCGACGTCAAAACCTATCGCGGCGTTGCCGTGAACCTCACGGTCCATTCTTCCAAATCGCTGTCCGAATTGTCCGTCGAGTGGTTGGGCGAGAAGAAGACGCTCCCGCTGGCCGCGGATTCCATGACGGGGCAAGGAGCCTTTGTCGTCACCGGCAGCGGCGTGTACTCCGCGCGCCTGCGCGACGCGAGCGGCCTGGAGAACCTCCAGAACCGGTCGTGCCTCATCACCGCCATCGAGGATTCCGGACCGACGGTGAGGCTCGACCGGCCCAAGGGCGCGCTCTATCTCGAGCCCAAGGAGTCGCTCGCGCTGGCATGGACGGCGGACGACGATTTCGGCGTCGAGAGCCAGGAACTGCGCTATCGGATCAACAAGGGCAGCGAGAACATCCGCGCGCTTGGTCCCAAGGCATCATCGCACACGTGGGTCCCGGCCGAAGCCGACGCGCAACTCGGCAGCGAGATCGAATACTATGTGCGCGTCCACGACGGCGGCGGGCACTCGGCCGACTCGAAGCGGCTTGGCGTAGTCGTGGTCCGCGGCGGGCAATTGCCCGACTCCGAGTCGTTCCTCAGCGCGGTGGCCGACCTTCGGAAGCAGTTTGGGGACGTTGCGAAACGTCTAGCGACCGTTCGCGCCGTGCAGGAGGAAATTCGGCAGGCCCGGCTGATTCCCAGCGGGGCGAGCGCTGAGAACCTTGAACACAACCGGTATCTACTGGCCGAACAAAAGCGGTGTCTATCGAAAGAAATCGAGCTGGCCGAAGAAACGGCCGCCCGGCTGAAGGCATCCGATTTCTTTCCGGCCAGCCGAGTCTATACCGCGCTCGAAGGCCGCTTCCTGCGGCAGGAGCGGCTCTTCAGCGTGCCGGTGCTCTCCGTCGAGGCGGCCGGCGAACGGGCGTTCGCTTCTCTCACCAATCTCGCTGGGCTCAGCACGAATCTGGCCGACGCGCTCTACGGCAAGGCGCAGGAACAGCTTCCGTGGCTCGAGGCGCGCCAGATGTCCCAGACGGCCGATAGACTGGGCGCCGCTGCGGACCCACAAAACGCCTCGCTCCGCGAACGGTTTCGCGAACGCGCCGCTGCCATTAGCGCCGACTCGGACCTGCTGGCGCCCCGGGATTTTCCTCAGGCCGCCGCCTCGTCCGCCAACGGCCTGCGCGCCGAGTTCTACGCGATCACCAACCGCTACGTCACGGGCCGCGACCGCAGCCTGGGCGAGCCTCGGCTGACACGCGTTGACCGAGGCCTGAACTTTGCCGACGTCGCCTCTTTCGGCGTGGGCGACGCGCCATTCGCCGCGTTCTGGTCGGGCTTCCTCCAAATCAAGACGCCCGGCAAATACGGGTTCTTCCTCGTGTCGGACGCTGGGTCACGCCTTTACGTTGACGGCCGGCTCGTCGTCGCCAACGACGGCATACACGAGCCTCAGGAACGGGGGGGCGCGATCGAGCTCGGCGAGGGACCGCATGCTCTACACGCGCTCTACTTCAACAGCGCGGCCAAAGGCCTGCTCACGCTCGCCTGGCAACCGCCCAACGGGCTGCGGCAGCCGATCCCCGAGTCCGTCCTCTTCGCGGATCGGCCGGACGCGTTTGCCGTCCGCATGCGGGCGCTGGCAGCGGAACTCGAAACCCGCGCCGCCGATCTTTCGGCCCTCGAAGCCATTGCCCGAATAATACGCGCATGCCTCAAGGACGAACATGAACTCCTCGCGCGCCTGTCCCGCGAGTTGGAACTGCGCGACCTGAAGGAGGAGGACGAGGCGTCCCTGTCGGCTCTTGAAGGGGACCTCCGGAAGAACGCGGAGCGTTCCGCCGATCCGGCCGAGAAGAGCGATCTTGAGCTGGCGGCCGACACGCTGCGCCAGGCGCTGGAAAAGAAAGACGCCGCCCGCATCGCGGCCGTGGCCGAGGCTCTACCGGACATGCTAAGGGCCCGCGACCTGCGCGCCCTCGAAAAATCCATCGCCGGCCTGGGGAAGGACAGCCGCGCCAATCTGGCTGCCATGACCAGGCAGGCCACTAATCTGCTCGCGGAGGCCACGATCGGGAGCCGGATGGAGAAACTGGCCGAGGACATCCAGACCGTCCGGGATACGCCGGTCGGCGACAAGCTCATGAAGAACGACACATCCCTGCAGGAGGCGTCCGCCAGTCTTGCGCAGGCCGCCAACGAGGCCCATGCCTCGGCGGACGCCCTGGCGAACGGCAAGAACGAGATGGCTCGAACCGACGCCGAGGGCGCCGAGCAATCCATCGAGCAGGCGGAGCGATCGGTCGCTCGGGCCCTGGCGGAGGCCGAGAATCGGCGGGCGTTCGCCCGCAAGCGGCTCAAGCGAATGGACAACGACGCGTCCGAACAGCTTGCCGACGCGCGGAAAAAGCTCGACCGATTGTCCGAACGGATGCAAGGCATAAATTCGGTCAACGTGAAGGCCGCCGCCGTTGTCGCCAGGGAATTGGAGGGGATCAAGCTGGCTTTGAACAAAAGCGCGGAAAAACTGATTGAAGACGCCCATGATGAAATCGAGGCCGAGGACGGCGACATCACGCTTGCCCGCGACAAGCTCGCTCTGGCGTCCGAGTTGGACGGCATCGGCCGGTCCCTCCTCGCTGCGGAGCCGGATGCCTTGGCCGACGCGGCCCGCCGGAGCCACGCTGCGGCGAACCTTCTCGAGCAGGCCGAGGCGGTGGCACGCAACGAACTGTCCTCACGCGAGGCGACACGAGTTCGGGAAGAACTGGACGGCCTGGCGACGAGGAATTTGGCGCAGAATGTCCGAGATTGGCTGGAAAAACTGGGGCGCCTGCGCCAGGGCGAACAGGACGCGCGACGGCTGGCCGGCGCCACGGATCGGCTGGAGCGGAATCCCAATAGCGACCTGGCCCGAAAGCTCGGCGAGGAAGCCGAGATGGTCCGGGAAGATGTGGGCGTCACCCTGACCGACCTGGGCCGCGAAGCGTTGCTGGAAAGAGAAAAAAATAACGCGACCTTCGACGCCGTGAAGAAAGACGCCGAAACGCCGCCGCGCGCGGAGCCAGGCGCGCTGAGGGCCGCCCGCACCCGCGTGAACGATATGCGCAAGATGATGGCCGAGGCGCAAACCGCGGCGGCGCAAGCCAAGAAAACGGCCGACGAGATTCGCCCGCATGAACTCAAGGTCGCCTGGTTCCTGGACAAGGTCGCGCCCGAGAATCTGGCCGAGCCGGAGCGCAAGAAGCTCGCCAAGCTGCGCGACGATATCTTAGCCGAGCCGCTCAATCCCGGGGTCCAAGGCCTGCGCGAGGCCGGCAAGATGATCAGGGAGCAGAATCCGGATATTGCCGAAAAAATCCTGGAGACGGCGGATACGCTCCATGCAGACCAGCTCAAGGTCGCGTCAATGCGCGATCTGAACTGGGTGGTCGCTGACCGGGGCAAGCGGCTGACGGACGAGTCCGCGCGCTTGCAGCGCGACCTGGCGCGCGCCGGGATGCCGGAGTCGGCCGATCCCCGCAAGAAAATCGAGGAAATGAATGACAATCTGGAACGAAAGGACCTAAATGCCGCAGCGAAGAACCTCGCCGCCCTGGAGCAGGACCTGGCCGATGCAGCGGCGGAGACCGATCAAAAGCCGCCGCGCGGGCGCGGGCAGAATCTGCCGCAGGCGCCGCCGACCAAGGCGCGCCGGCCGGCCCCCGCCGAAGTGGAGACCGACCGGCTGGCGCAAGACAACGTGATTGATGCGATGGAGAATCTGCGGATGGCGAGCCGGAACCTGGTGAGCGGGCCGGCTCTGCCGCAGGCCGGCGAGAAATTGAACCGCGCCGCCGAGGCGCTGAATCGGGCGGCGCAGGCCATGATCCCGACGGCGCCGGCGGCCGCGCGGCAGCCCCCCTTAGACAGGCCGGGCGGCGGCCGACTCGAGAAGCTGCGGCGGGCTGAGTCGGTTGCCGAGACCCAAGCGTCGGAACTGCAGGACTCATGGAAGGGCGTGGAGAACAAAATTGGATCGGACGACAAGGCCAGGCGCAAGATTCAATACGACGACTACTACCGCAAGGCAACCCAGCGATACCTGGAGCGGCTGCAGAAGGAAGCCGGGGAAGCGAAGAATGAAGAATGAAGGTTTCTCAGACGAGCCCAGGTCATGGAGGATACATGAGCGCGAAGAAACGGACGGCAACAGCGATGACGCTGGCGGTGTCCCTGGCGGCCGCGCTGCCTGTGATGGCCGCCGATTCGCCGGACGAGCAGCACCTGGAGAGAATCCGGCGGAAGGACATGGTGAACGAGGCGGTGGACAAAGGGCTGGCCTACTTGGTCAGCCAGCAGGACCCGGCGCAGGGCTGTTTCCGGGGCGACAAGCCCAACACGATGACGGGCCTGGCGTGCATGGCGCTGATGGCGGCGGGGCACTTTCCTGGGCGCTCGCCGTACGGCGACAACCTGCGGCGGGGAATGCTCTACCTGGCGCGCGCCACCGAGAAGGACAAAGGTTTCCTCGGCAACGAGGGCAACGCCCGAATGTACGGCCACGGAATCTGCTCTGTGGCGCTGTGCGAGGCCTACGGAATGATGCGGAAGGAAGAAGACAACCTGGAGATCAAAAAAGCCGTCGAGCGGGCGCTCAAGGTGATTCTGGACTCCCAATACAAGATGGAAGGCAACCTGCGCGGAGGATGGCGCTATGAACCCCAGCCGACGGACGCCGACACGTCGGCGACGGCCTGGCAGATTCTGGCGCTGCGCTCGGCTCAGAACTGCAAGCTGGACGTGCCCAAGCAGGCGATCGAGGACGCGCTGAGCTATCTGCGGAACTCCTACGCCCAAGAGCGAGGATTTGCCTACAAGAACCGTCTCTACGAGAGCCCGGCGACGAAATCGGCGGGCGTGGTCTGCATGTTGGCGCTGGGCGCCAACCGGAGCGACCGGGACAAGGAGATGATCGAGACCTCCGCGAAGTTCCTGCTGACGTTCGACTTCCCGGAGGGCGGGGAGCACTTCTATTACAACTCGTACTACGAGGCGACAGCAGCGAACATGATGGGAGAGAAGCACCGAGACGCGCTGCTGCCGAAGATGGAGCGCACACTGATGGAGTTGCAACTGCCGTCGGGCGAGTTCAAGAGACACAGGGACCGTGAGGAGGGAGGAGTGTACTCGACAGCCTTCGGGGTGATCTGCCTGTGCGTGGGCTATCAGTACTTGCCGATCTACCAGGAATAAGAGGCTACCTCAACACCCGGAACACGATGTCGCTGCCCTTGCCCCACGGCTCGTCTTTCACGACAACCCCTCCATTGTCCTTCCCATCCAGGCGCACGCGCCATATACGAGCCAGTTCGGGAGGCGGACGAATTCCTGGGAGAAGGCGTCCATGCCGCACATGCCGTCCACGAAGTCTCGTGGGCCCTTGTTCATGGACTCGAAGATGGAAATGGCGCCGGCGCGTTCGCTCATGAAGAGTCTCTTCATGTTGACGAGATCCATCTCCGCCGCGGCGGCCTGCGACAATTCCCGCAGTCGGTCGTTGGAAAGGCGCGCGCGCGTGAACGCGCGTTGCGTGTCCGCCACCGCTAAGGATACGACCGCAACCCGTAACAAGCTCGGTATGAGGATCGGCTCGTTCCTCGGGCTGCCCGCCAGTCTGAATGTCACGACGATATTCGACGCCACGGCGTCCGCATGACCCTGCGAGAGTTCGGCCAGATTTTCCAGGCTCAGGACCCGCGCGCAGTGCCGCATCTTGCTGAGGTGCGGCAAGAGCATCGTGAACCCCTTCGCAAATCAATGGGGTAGGCGCGCGCATTCAACGCCGCGCCTTTCCTCAGCAGGGTCAACCCGTCACGTTTATCGGCGAGGTATGCCTCGATATTCCGAAGGGTTTCCGCCGGTGGCATCTCGTCAAGTTCGATAGCTTTGCCCGCCCCAACGATCGGCAGGGATTTCAGCAGGGATTCGTCCTGCTTCCCGCGCTCGCAGACCAAAGCAAATCCCGCTTCGTAGTAGCCGGCGGCGTTCGGCTCGGGCATGCCGGCGCGGTAGGCTTGGTCCAATTCATTTGCGTTGACCGGTTCGCCCTTGGCGCGCATGGCGGCGATGGCGGCGTCAAGCCAGCTGCCGGCGCGCATGTTCCAGACCGCGCCCACAATGAACAAGAGCGCCAGCAGGGACCCCATCCCCGCGCCGATCCACGCAAGAATCCTGAACGGCTTTCTCCGGCGCGGCCGGGCCGATGACGATGCGTCCTGAGTTGTCATAGAATGGACCTTTCTTCTTTCATGAGTTCGAGCATGCGTGTTCCGTATTCCGCCGGCGTGACTGATTCGGCCCTCGGAACGGCCGCCAGCCGCAAGCTTGTCCCGCGCAACGCGGGGAGAACGCAAAGATCGCAATTTTCGGTTGTTTCCTGACTTCTTTGGGCTACACTAGCTCCCGTTCACACAACTTCCGCGGGAAGGGACGCATGCCGGAGAAGCTGTACGGGAAGGTGTTGGTGGGCAGCGAAGACGTTGTCCGGCGCGCCTACGAACAATTGGCGCGGCAGCCGGTGGACCTGGATCTCACCGCCGATGACGCCGACGACTTCGACGCCCGCCAGACCACGCTCGGCAAATCAGTGTCGGTCACGGGGCCAGGCACGTTCTTCGGCCGCATGCGACGCGCGCTCACCTTCGATCCCAGCCCCTACCCGGGCTGGTGGCTCGGCCGCACCGACCTGCCCGACTCGCTTCCCATTCCCGTGGCGGTTCACAACGTGTGGACGGCCGCGCGCAACATCGTGCTGCACTGCGGCGCGCCCCGCAACTACATGCGCATGGTCGAACACATCGTCGCGCTCAAGGTCGGCCTGGGCCTCGATGACGTGCTGATCAAGGCCGACTCCGGCGATCCGCCACTCTTCGATCGCGGCAGCATGGACCTCGTGGAGGCGGTCGAGCAGGCCGGCATCGTCGTGAGCCGCCAGAAGCCCGCCGCCTACGTCACGGTCAAGGAGCCGGTCACGGCTGCCGCGCCGAACGGCGGCTTCCTCACGATCCTGCCGGCCGAGGGGAATTCGCGCCGGCTCGTCGTTGACTGCGCCGTTGACTTCCCGTCGGTCATTGGCGGGCAACGGATAGTGTTTCCGGTGACCCGGAGGCACTTCCGGCGCGGCGCCCTGGCGCGGACCAACACGACCGTCAGCATGATGATCTACGTAAAGACGATCGGCCGGATTTTCGCCGACACGCGCAATCTCGGCTACACGCCCGCGAACATCCTCGTGGCCGGCCGCCGGAAGTACTACAATGAGCCCAAGCTGTTGCACAACGGCAAGTCGCTGGAAGCGGTCTGGCATCGCTCGTGCCTGGATTTGCTGGCTGCCGCGGCCCTTATCAACCGCGTCCGGCTTGCCGGCAGGATTATTTCCTACAAGTCGGGCCATGTGTTGGACTGTCAGATGGTTGCCAAGCTCTACCAGCTCAACCTGCTGCGGAAGATGTGGTCCCCAGCCGACGACGCGCATAGCGACACGTCGCCGCACCTGCGTCTGTAGTCCGCCTTTTGTGGATTTTGCGCCTCTTGTGGTTTTCTGAAACGCTGGGCAAGTCCTTCCCCGCCCCGAAGGGGCGGGGCTTCGCCCCTCAGAGGGGCGAGCAGAGCCAACCACAAAAGGCGCGGAAGGCACAAGAACTTCGCTCGCCCCGCCGCGGAGGGCACAAAAACAAGAAGTTGGCCATGAGTGTCACAAGGAGGAAAAGAGGCATGAAGCGCCAAGTCCATCGACTTTCCAAACCGCCGGTCATTGACGCCGACTGGGACAAAGCTCCGTGGGATTCGATCACGCCGCTGTCTGTCGAAAACGCCTTCGGCGTCGAACCGGAACACCGGCCGCGCACTCAGGCCCGCGTTGGCTACGACCACGAGGCCGTCTACGTCATCTTCCGCGTGGAGGACCGCTATGTCCGCGCTGTGGCCGCGAAGCGCCAGGACCCCGTGTACAAGGACAGTTGCGTGGAGTTCTTCTTTGTGCCGGGCCGCGATCTGTCGCGCGGCTACTTCAACCTGGAGATGAACGCCGGCGGTTTCATGCTCTTTCACTTCCAGGCAGCGCCCAAGCAGAACGTGGCAACCGTTTCCGAGCCCGATTGCGCCCAGGTCCGCATCGCCCATTCCCTGCCGCAGCGCGTCGAGCCTGAGATCGTGGCGCCGGTCGTATGGACGGTGGAATGCCGAATTCCAGTCGGGATTCTGCCGAGATACACGCGGGTGAACCGCCCGGCGCCCGGAGCGGTCTGGCGCGTCAATTTCTACAAGTGCGGCGACGAGACCTCGCATCCCCACTGGCTCACTTGGTCGCCGGTTCCGAAATCCCCGCTCGGTTTCCATTTCCCCCAAGCCTTCGGCGAGCTGGAGTTCATGTGAAAGTCGAAGCGCGACCTGAAAGTAATGAACTTCTCGACCGCCAGCCCTTCTGACGCGACTCTTCGGGCTTCGGCGGCTTGGCCCCTCACTCCGGCGTCGCCCACAGCGCCAGCCCGGTCTCGGCGTCCGGGCCGCGAGTGAACTCCGGGCCGTCGAACGCTTCGAGCCGAAACTCGCATGCGAACATGACCGTTCCAGGCGCCGGGTGTCCGCCGAAAGTATGGCCCTGCTCGTCCGTCAGTATCGCGTGCGCGTGGAGGAACGGCCGGCCGTCTTTGAGAGACACGTTTCCGGTCAGCGCGGCAATCTCCAGCGGCTGATCGAACTCCTTGAACTGGTACTCACGCTTGACGGTCATAGAAGGCGATCCGGGCCTTCTGGACGGCGCCGAGCGCCGTCACCCAGCCGCATCGGATTTTCTCCTGTCGGCAAACGGCCGTCAACTCATCGAGCAGATCGGCATTATGCCGGAGCCGTCCCATGAATTGGCGACTCGGCTTGAGCTCCACGCGCGTAGTCATGAGTGAATCCTCGTTGATTTGTTGCTCTATTTCTCCAATACCGTGATTGATTCAAAGCTCGCCGCGCGCGGGAACATATCGAACACCTGCGCGCTCGCTACGCGCCAGCCCGCCTCGGCCAGCCGCGCCACGTCGCGCGCCAGTGTGTCCGGCGCACAGGACACGTGCGCGATCAGCGACACGTTCGCCGCCGCAATGCGGTCCACGACCTCCCGCTCGAGTCCGCGGCGCGGCGGGTCCACGATCAGCAGCGTCCGCTCGCCGCCGAACCGGCCGAGCGCGTCCTTCAGTCCCAGGCAGGCTTGGCAGGCCCGGAACTCCGCATTCCGCGCTGCCAGTCGCTCGGCGTTGGATACCGCGGCGTGGATCGCCTCGGAATCCGAGTCAATCCCGATAACTCGCGCGGCGCCGGCCCGATCGGCGGCCAGCGCGAAGAGCCCCACGCCGCAATACAAATCAATGACCGTCTCGGGCTGCCGTTCCTTCACCAGCGCCATGACGCGTTCGATCAGCGCGTCTCCCACCGCCGGGTTCACCTGGAAGAAGCTTCGCTGCGGCGCCCGCAGCGGTCCGAGGACCGTGAATTCGGTCAGTCGTTCTTTGCCCGGTCCTGTCCGGTCCTTCCACATCAGCGCGCCGTCGTTTTCCGTGTGGCGGAAGGTCACCGACATGCCGGGCTTGAGCGAGCTCATGAATCGGGGGTCCGCGCGCCGCTCGGCGAGACGCCGATTGATCGGCGCCATAGCCAGATGGCACAGCGGAACGTCCAGCACGGCGCGATTATCCTCCGCCTTGTAGCCGAGGAGCGTCCGATTGCCGTTTACGGACGCATGCAGAACGATCTTGTTCCGATAGCCCATGTCCCGCGGCGACGCTACCGGCGGCAGGAGCGTGTCCGGCTGGCTGGCGTCCACCTGGTACCGCAGGAAATCGGCGAGCTGGGCGGCTTTGAGTCGGAGTTCTTCGGCGTAGGCCATGTGCTGGTAGGCGCAGCCGGGACAGGTTCCAGCCAGCGGGCAGACCGGGCGCGCGCGGCGCGGGGACGGCTCCAGGATTTCGACGAGGCGCGCTTCGGCGTAGTTTTTGCGCTGCTTCGCGATCCGCGCTCGCGCTCTCTCGCCTGGGATCACGCCCGGCACAAAGACAACGCGCCCATCGAGCCGGCCAAGGCCCCGCCCGCCATACGCCACGTCTTGGATCGTCAATTCGATCGTTTGCACAAAAACACGAAGTTGGCCGCCAGCCCAGTACTCACCGCCCGGCAACCTCCCGCCACACGCTGGGCAGTTCCTCGATCACGTCCGACGCGGTCAGGCCCGCCTGCGCCCGCCGCCAGGCTGCGTCGTCGCCCGCGCGGCCGTGCAGCCACGCGCCGGCGCAAGCTGCGTCGAACGGTTCGATGCCCTGCGCCAGCAGCCCGGCGATGAGCCCGGCCAATGCGTCGCCCATTCCGCCGGAAGCCATGCCGGGGTTGCCGGTCATGTTCACGGCCGGCGCGCGCCCCGCCATGGCGATCACCGTGCCAGCGCCCTTCAGAACCACTACCGCGCGGCTGACCGCAGCCGCCCGCCCGGCGCTGCCCGAACGATCCGCCTGAACCTCCGCAGCCGTGCCGCCCAGCAGTCGCGCCATTTCGCCCGGATGAGGCGTCAGAACCACCGGACAGGCCGCCCTGGCAATCGTCTTCTCCGTCCGCCCCGCGCAGACATTCAGCGCGTCCGCGTCGAGCAATAGGCGGTTGCGGACCCGCCGTAGCGCCGCTTCGACAATACTCCGGCTCTGCTCGCTCGGCGTCAGCCCCGGCCCGATCAGCACGGCGTCGAAGACGCCAAGGTCCCGGCCCCAAACCTCCAGGCAGTCGGCCCGCAGGGACCCGGCATCCGTCTGGGCCCCTCCGTGGACCATGGCCTCCGGGGCCATGCCGGCCACAGCCGCCGCTACCGCCTGAGGCGTCAGTACGCTCACGAGGCCCACGCCCGACCGCAGCGCCGCGCGGGCCGCCAGGCCGGCCGCGCCCGCGAACCCGCTCGCGCCGGCCACGATCAAGACATGGCCGCGGTCACACTTGTGCGCGGCCTGAGCGCGACGCCCGATCACCCGGCGCGCGTCGTCTAGCGCGACAAGTTCCAGGTCGCATGGCAAGTCTTGAACGTACGACTCTGGAATGCCGATATCCACGACCTCCACGCTGCCCACGAAGCCCGGAATCGTGAGCCCGCGCTTGGGCAACCCCATCGTGACCGTGAGGTCCGCCCGCACCGCCTCGCCCGCCGCCTTGCCCGTATCGGCGTCCATACCGGACGGGATGTCAATCGCCACCACTGGCGAGCGCTCGCCGAGCCGGTTCATGCACCGGATGGCCCCGGCCGCGACGCCGCGAGCCGCGCCGGCGATTCCCGTGCCGAGCACGCCGTCCACCACGATGCCGTACTCTCGCTCGATCTCCGCGGCAGCCGCCTCCCACGCTTCCTCGGTCGGCCGCTCCGTCAAGGGGATTCCCCGGTCCCGCATCCGCCGGACCCAGGTCAGCGCGTCGCCTGTCACCGCCGAGGCCTCCCCGGCCAGCCAGACCCGGACGCGGAATCCCGCCTCTTTCAGGCAGAGTGCGGCCACGAACGCGTCGCCGCCGTTGTTGCCCTGGCCGGCGGCGAGCCGGACAACCGGGGCCCGGTCGCCGGCAAGCGACGCGATGCGGTGGACTGCGGCGGCTACGCCCTGGCCGGCGCGCTCCATCAGCGCCTCGCCCGGGATGCCGGCTTCCTCGATCGTCCTGCGATCGAGTTCCCGCATCTGTTCGGAAGTAACCGTTTTCATTAGAGGTTCAGCGCGAATTAATGGGTGGAATCGTCCGCCACGACGATGGCGGAAGCTACGGCATAATCATGTGTGTGAGAGAGGCTGACCAGGATTTGGCCGGCGTGGTGATGGCGGGCCAGTTCGAGGCCCTTGCCAATGAGGCGAATTGAAGGCGCGCCGGATTCCGGGTCCCGCTCAACTTCCATATCCAGCCAGTTGATATGCAGGCTGATGCCGGTCCCGAAGGCCTTGGAGACCGCCTCCTTGGCGGCAAAACGCGCCGCGTAATGGTGGCAGGGAAAGGCCTTGGCGTCGCAGTAGTTCTGCTCGTCAGGCAGGAAGACTTTGTCTTTGAACCGCGCGCCCCAGCGTTCGATGACCTCCTGCATGCGCCGACTCTCGACCAGGTCAATCCCCGTGCCCAGTATGCGCGCGCTAGCCATGGCGTCCCCCGCGATAGGCGGCCATGTGGGCGAGCATTTCCTTGACCGCTTTCCCGATCCCCACGAACACCGCCTGGGCCACGATACTGTGCCCGATGTTCAAAGTGTCCAGATAAGGAATCTCCAGGATGCCGTTGACGTTGGCCAAATTGATGCCGTGCCCCGCGTTGACTTTCAGACCCAGTTCGCTGGCGCGGACAGCGCCGGCAATCAGACGGTTCAGTTCCAGCGCGGCCTGTCTGCCGGATGCGTTGCAGAACGTGCCGGTGTGCAACTCGATGCAGGGGGCGCCCAGCTCGGCAGCCGCCTCGATCTGACGCGCAACCGGTTCGATGAACAGGCTCACCTCGATCCCGGCGTCCGCGAAGGTCTTGACTGTGGGGGCGAGTTCGGCCTTCTGGCCGGCCACGTCCAGGCCGCCTTCGGTGGTCAACTCCTCGCGTTTCTCCGGCACCAGGCAGACTTCGTCCGGCTCGACGGCGAGGGCCAGGGCGACGATGTCGCGGGCATTAGCCATCTCGAGGTTCAGGTTGGTCTTCAGATTTCTCCGCAAGGCGTAGACGTCATAGTCCTGAATGTGGCGTCGGTCCTCGCGCAAATGCACGGTAATGCCGCGCGCGCCGACCGCTTCGCAGGCGAGCGCAGCCGCCGTGACGTCGGGGTACGGCGCGCCCCGGACCTGGCGCAGCGTGGCCACGTGATCGCAGTTGACGCCCAATCTCAGCCGTTTCGCTTTCATCAAGGCTACTCGATCGGTCTTGTCGGCCGCCACGTTACACCTGACGGACAGTTTCCGTCAAGGGCATGGGCAAAATAGCCTTGCATTCGCCCGCTCACAAGGCCATAAAGGCGCGGTTCGTGAACAAGGAACGCGCGGATGAGCGAAGAACAAAAAACTGAGTCAAGGCCCGTCGAATCGCCGGCCGAGGCCCCAAGGCTTGTATCCCCTGAATTCGCCGAACTGGCCGGACTGATGAAACAGTACGGGAAACCGACGCTTCTCTGGATCGGAGCCGCCTTGGCCGGCGTAGCGCTGGGCGTGGGCTACAAGTTCCACCGCCAGACCGGCCGGGAGCGGGCGTCCGACCGGCTCTGGAACGCAAAATCGGTCCAGGACCTGGAACTCGCGGCCGAAGACAGTCCGTCGAGCCTGGCCGCCGTGGCGCTGATAAAGGTTGCGAAGCGCTACTACGACACACAGCAATACGATCTGGCCATGAAGAAGTATGGAGAAATCCAGACCCGGTTCCCCTCGCATCCGCTGGTTGATATCGCTGAAATGGGTAAACTGCACTGCCTGGAGGCGCGCGGACAGCTCCACGAGGCGCTCGACGGCTTTGTCGCATTCGCCAAGGCGCATCCCGGCCATTACCTGGCGCCTCAGGCGCTGCTGGCCGAGGCGCGATGCCTGAGCGAACTAGGTCGAATGCCCGAGGCCAGGGCGCGCTGCGAAGAATTCATCGTTGCCTACGCTAAGGACCCATGGGAGGAGCGAGGGGAGGACCTTCTGAAGACTCTGACCCGCCTCTCCGCCAGGCAAGCCGCGTCTGTGACTATTCCGATCCAGCCCTCGTCGGAATCGCCTGAGCTTGAGGCGGCCCCACTGCCGCCCGCCGCCACGAGCAACATCGAGATCAAGCTCGATCTCGGCTTCCAGCCCGCCGAGCCAGCGCCGACCCCGTAGCATGTGGGCGGAAGTGGTCGATAATCGGTGGTCGGCAATCCGTAATCGGTTGGCGGTTATCGGTGGTCGGTGTTTCAGTCGGGCGCACTCTCCGGCTTCCTCTTCAGCTACTTCTGCGGCTCGATGATGACCTTGAGCGCGTCCTTCCCCTCCACCATCAGCCGGAATCCCTCGCCGGTCCGCGCGAGCGGCAGCCGGTGCGTGACCATGCGGCCCACCTCCACCTGTTTGCCGGCCATCAACTCGATAGCCGCGGCCATGTCGAGCGGCGCGGCCGCGTAGGACGACGTCACCGTCACCGAGTTCCGCCAGAACTCGGTGATCGGCGTCGGCAGGTCCACGCCAGGCTCGGTCGTGGCAAAACACAGAATCGTCCCGGCCCGGTCCACGGACTTGAGCGCCTGTTGAAAGCCGGCAAACGCGCCGGCACAGACAATGACGAGGTCTGCGGGCCGTCCGTCGTTGCGCTCGCGCACCCGCTTCGGCACGTCTTCCTGCGCATGGATCACATCGTCCGCGCCGAATTCCTTTGCCCTGGCCATCTTGAACTCGCTGATGTCCGTGGCGATGATCCGGCCGGCGTTCGAAGCGCGGGCCAGCATAACGTGGAGCAGCCCTGAGATTCCGCTGCCGATGACGAGCACGGTCTGGCCGGCCGCCAGCCGCGCATGCCGCTGGCCGCGAACAACGCAGCCGAGCGGTTCGACAAACGAGCCTTCCTCGTAGGTCATGCCTTCTGGCAGAATGAACGCGCCGCGCTCCACGTTGATCCGGGGGACGCGCGCGTACTCCGCAAAGCCGCCCGGGTCGAAATTAGTCGCGCGGAGCGTTTCGCAGACCGTGTGGTTCCCCGCCAGACAGTACCGGCAAATGTTGCAGGGCACGTGATGCGAAACGGCCACTCGGTCGCCCGGCTTGAAGGCCGTGATCCCGTCTCCCACTTCCACTACGTCGCCGGCCACCTCGTGGCCAAGCACCTTGGGCGCTTTCTTGATCCGGTACCATTCAAGGACGTCGGTCCCGCAGATGCCGCTGGCCACGATCTTCACCAGGAGTTCGCCCGGCCCGGCCTTCGGCTTCGGCGTCTCTTCCAGCCGCACATCGCGGTTGTTGTAGTACATCGCCACGCGCATGCGTCACCACTCCTGGGGTTGGGAGGAGGAAGCCCGCGAATCGCGCGAATGGACGCGAATGGAGGATTTCATCTTTCTTCCCGGGTTCCAGCCTCTTTGTCGCCACATGCGTGCGACGTCCCCCGTTCACCCAGCCTCTTTCCCGAACACCTCCAGCGCCTCCGCGGGTGTGGCCTTCTTGTGGATGATCGCATGCAGGGCCTTCATCATGGCCGGCGGTTGCTTGTGTTTCCACACATTGCGGCCGAGGTTCACCCCGATCGCTCCGCGCCGCATGCCGTCGTGCACGAAGTTGAACACTTCCATCTCGGTCTCGCACTGCGGGCCGCCGGCAATCACCACCGGCACGGGGCAGCCCTCGACTACCTTGTCGAAGTTCTCGCACCAGTAGGTCTTCACCACGCTGGCGCCGAGTTCGGCGCAAATCCGGCTGCACAACCCCAGGCGCCGCGCGTCGCGCTTCTCAAGTTCGCGCCCCACCGCCGTCACCGCCATCACCGGGATGCCGGCCGGCTCGCAGAGATTCACCAAGTCCGAGAGATTCTTCAGCGTCTGGCGCTCGTACTCGGTCCCGATAAAGACCGACACGCCGACCGCCTGCGCGTTGAGCCGCACGATTTCGTCGAGCGATGTGGTGATCTCCTCATTGGCCAAATCCCTGCCCACCATGCTCGCGCAGCCGGAGACCCGGAGAATGATCGGCACACTGTTGGCCGGGTCCACGCACGCCCGCAGCACGCCACGAGTCACGAACAGCCCGTCCGCCCAGCGCAGTAGCGGCCGAATCGTTTCGCCCGGCTTCTCCAGGCGCGCGGTCGGCCCCTGGAAATACCCGTGATCAATCGGCAGAAAGAAGCAATGCCCGTCCGATTTGATCAACTGGCTCAACCGATTGGCTTTTCCCCAGTCCATGGCCGATCCTCCTGTGTTGCGCGCGCTTCAGTCTTTAAAAGCGGGCTTTCATGCCGGCGCTATATCACGAACAGCGGCGAAATAAAAATCTTTTCGCTACAATTAGGAAGGCGTCTGCCGCGTTCTATCCGGTCATAGGCGTTAGATGTCGGTTCGCGTCGAGGCTAGGAAGGGGGCTTCATGAAAACATGTTCCGCGTCCCGTTGGGTCTGTTGCCTCGCGTTGTTGATCACAACCATCCCGCTGCTTGGCGAGGACGCCCAGCCGGCCAAGCCGGCCCGTAATGTCGTGCTCATCGGCTGGGACGGCGCCCAGCGCGAGCATGTGTTCGAGTGCCTGGAGCGGGGCGAACTGCCGAACTTGAAAAAACTCGCCGCCGAAGGGGGCATGACCAACATACATGTCGTCGGCGTCACCGACACCAAGGCCGGCTGGGCCGAGATTCTCACCGGCTACGGCCCGAAGAACACCGGCGTCTACAGCAACGGCAAGTTCCAGCCGATTCCTTCCGGCTACACGATCTTCGAACGGTTCCGCCGGCAGTTCGGCGGGGACAAAGTGGCGACCGTGGCGGTCATCGGCAAGGACCACCACGTCGGCGGCAACGCTCCCCCGCGCAAGGTCAAACTCGAAGAAGAAGCCGTGGATAAAGACGGAGACGACGACTCGCACGACATCGGCGCCGCCGACAACGACAAAGCAAAAAAGCGTGAAAACAAACGCGTCCGAGATGAAAAGAATGGGAAAAAGAAGGTAACTACTCAGGTGCCCGCCCGCAGCGGGCGCGCACCTGAAGGAATTGGCC
>JASEHE010000199.1 GCA_030018915.1 Verrucomicrobiota bacterium | reverse complement strand
CGCGGCAAGCCGTTCAAGAGAACGGCGCCGCGAAAGACGCGACGCGGTGTCGGGAGACACCGCGAACGTGGCTGGCCCCGTTTGCGCCCGCTTGGCGGGCGCATCGCGGCCCGAAGGGCGCATATTTCACGCGAGAGTGTGAAATATGCGGGCTAGGAGCAAAACATGGCATTCGTCAATTTTGCCAGGCGGGAAATCAGCTTCAAGATCGTGTACTACGGGCCCGCGTTGTGCGGCAAGACCACGAACCTGGAGAAGCTGCACGAGGTCATGCCGGAGGACGTCCGCGGCGAGATGACGATGCTCTCCACCAGGCAGGACCGGACGCTGTATTTCGACTTTCTGCTTCTGAAGTCCGATGCAATCAAGGGGTTCGTCTCGCGGTTCCAGCTCTACACCGTTCCCGGCCAGCCCATCTACAACGAAACCCGCCGCCTGGTTCTGACGTCGGTGGACGGCCTGGTTTTCGTGGCCGCCTCACAGTGGGAGGAGATGGAGAACAACTCCGACAGTTTCGAGGTAACTACTCAGCAGGCATCCCGCGGCGGGATGCCTGCTGAGGTAAAAGGGGC
>JASEHE010000198.1 GCA_030018915.1 Verrucomicrobiota bacterium | reverse complement strand
GTTTGTCGCGTATCCAGGGCCGAAGATGCACAAGACGTGGCAGAGTCGAATGACTCTGGCCACGGGTCGTTCCGCCTGCAGTTGGACGGTCGAGGCGCGAATTCCGCGGGCGTGGCTGGGGCTCACCGGCGGAGCGTTCGGCTTCAACGCGGGGCGAAACCGGATCGAGGAGGTCGCGCGCGTTTCCGGCAAGACCGAGACGGGCCGGCGTTCCGTGGCGCCTCAGCGGCAACACAGTGTCTTGACCTACACGGGCACGGGTTGGCACCGGCCGTGGCTCTTTCTCCCGATGCGGATCGAAGACGAAGCGGTCCCGCCCCCTCCTGATCCCAACGACCTTATGCAACAGATGGTCCACGGGATGGCGGGTCATTTCAACCCAGACATTGCAGTTGACTTGCGTTTTAGAGAGTAAGTGCTTCACTGTGCTCTTGCTGCAACAAAAGAAAGGAGCACGAAAAAGTGAAGCGCGAAATAGAGGATACGCGGGCGGATCGGGTTGGGCAAGTTCAGATTACTTTCACAAACAAGCATCTGACGGCATGGGGCGGGGCGTGCTCGGTGGTGGCGAAGTTTCTGG
>JASEHE010000197.1 GCA_030018915.1 Verrucomicrobiota bacterium | reverse complement strand
CGACAATCACCCACCGAGAGCCCACCCGATCCAAACCGCAGGGAACTCCGGCCGCCGCCAGGGCCGTGATCCACTCCTGCGTCTTCTCCGGGCTCGGCGCGCGAATCTCGACGTCGGGAATTTGTTCGTCGGGCTGTGGTTTGTCGGACATGTCGGACTTCCGTCGGACAGCGTCGCGCGCTTGCTCTATCTAATGCGCGGACGGCAGACTGCTCACTGGTGACTGGTCCATGAAGCCACCACCTCTGGTTGTGGACCAGGATAGGCCCTGCCGATCCGGGGAGAAGAAGGAGGCGATAGGACAGGAGAGAAAAGGCGCAGTCGAAATCTTCTTGTTTTTCATAACGCCCGGTACGCCTCGACGAGCGCCATGATATTCTCCATCGAGGTGTCGGCCTGAATATTGTGGGCCGTGCAGAAGATGTAGCCGCCGTCCTGGCCCACCACGTCGGCGATCGCCTTCACCTCGCGCCGGATGTCGTCCGGCGTCCCGAACGGCAGGGTCTTCTGGATGGAAATGCCGCCCTGGAAGCAGAGCCGGTTGCCGAACTTGCGTTTGAGTTCGGCCAACGACATGCCC
>JASEHE010000196.1 GCA_030018915.1 Verrucomicrobiota bacterium | reverse complement strand
CACAGAGCGGCACTGAGGGCGATGCATGGAAAAGACGTGCAAGATTCAGGTTATAGCTTTATCGGTATGGTCACTGATTGTTGGAGCGACTGATTCGCCTGATAAACCAGCGTTGATCTGGAAAGACGCAGAAACTCGCCGTTGGGAGCACAAGAAGATAAATCTGCACACCATCCGAGGACGGATCGCCGAAACCGTCAGCGTGAACGTTGAGGTGCGACAGAAGACAGCTTGAGACATGTCGCTGAAAGTGACATTGTGACGCGCGGGCGAGGAGGACATATGGCGTCAGACATTACAGAAGTCGTCGTTCTTGCAGTCGCCCACCTTCACCGGTGCCCTACCTATTGGGTTGGAAGATCATGAGTCCCGAACCAGAGGGTTCAGGCTACGGCTCGTGGCCTCGCCGAACCTGGCCCTCGGCGTTGGCTCAAATGATGAATCATGAAGAACGAAGAATGGCTTGTGGTTGACGCCGAAACGAATGGCCTTACGCCACCCATTTGTGCCGTGGAAATCGCGGCCCAATGAACCTAAAAAGAGCAGTTGCCTTGTTCATCCGAGAAGTCTCAGCACCATCTG
>JASEHE010000195.1 GCA_030018915.1 Verrucomicrobiota bacterium | reverse complement strand
GACAACTGTCCGGTCTGATCCCGGAATCGGTGTCCGCTTTGACCGGAATACGCAGGATGGTCGCGGCGGCGGATTGCACGAACGCTGGGGATCAACCGGGAGACGGTGGCGCGATACCTGGCGTGTTCAAAACCAGCCATTGTGCCCACCGGGATTTCGGCTACTTCCCTACTTCTGCCCGCCGGGAAAACGGGGCGTTTAAGCCAATGCGCACCCTTCAAGGAGTCGATTGAGCAGGCGCTGGAGAAGGGGTTGTCGGCCCAGCGCATCTACCAGGATCTGCTCCAGGAATCCGTTTTCCCTGGCCGTTACGACGCGGTGAAGCGGTGCGTGCGGCGGCTGAGGAAGGAAGCGCCGGAGCGGTTTTTCCGGTTGGAATGCCTGCCTGGAGAGGAAGCGCAGGTGGATTTCGGTCGCGGCGCCCCGATTCGGACGGCTGCGGGGAAGCTGCGGAAGACCTGGGTCTTCCGAATCGTGCTCTCCTATAGCCGTAAAGCTTACAGCGAGGTTGTCCTGCGCCAGACGACGGACACTTTCATCCGCGCCCTGGAAAATGCCTTTCGCTATTTCGGGGGCGCGCCCGAGACGGTG
>JASEHE010000194.1 GCA_030018915.1 Verrucomicrobiota bacterium | reverse complement strand
GCCCCTTTTACCTCAGCAGGCATCCCGCCGCGGGATGCCTGCTGAGTAGTTACGAAAAAAGAAGCCCCGTAGCCAGTGCGGTTGTTCAGGACTCGGTGTCGCTAAAGAGGCTTGGCCGCCCCGACAGTTTTTGAAGTCCGTTCATACCGAACCGACTACAGGGTCGTTCTCTAGGGCAAGCACGGGATATACCACCGCGAGAGCTCGGCTTGTTGTCCCATCGAGAATTACAATAATTTGACAATTCGGCTACAAGCCGTCAACAGGTTGTTGCCTGCAAGTATGTTGGAGAGCACAAAGGCGCTGATGAAGAAGGCTTGTTTTCGCGAAAAGGAGAATCAATTCCGAGAAAAGTGGCCGGCACAGCGCGGAAAAGGGAGGCGCTTTCAAAAGTCCAGAAATGGCCCCGACGAAGAGGAGCACAAGAAGCACAAACACAGACAAGAAACACAAGCAAGGTCTTTGCTCTCCCGTTATTTGCGCGGCTTTGCTACGTTCTACCTGAATCCGTGATGGGATTTCCAGTCACCCAGTTTCTGTCCGGTCTACCCGTTTCGACCTGCCCGGCGTCGGACTTTTCGCCGCACAGATCGTCCATC
>JASEHE010000193.1 GCA_030018915.1 Verrucomicrobiota bacterium | reverse complement strand
GTCCGGTATCGTCCCGGATTCACTGTCCGGACACGTCCCGGATTCAGTGTCCGGATCATCGCGGAATACGCAAGCCTGGGCACAGGCCCGCAAACCCGACCCGGATCAACAGCCCATACCTGTCATGTACGTCTCCTACGACAGTACCGGCGTGCCGATGATTCGAGAGGAACTAGCCGGTCGCAAAGGCAAACAACCCGACGGCACGGCCAAGACCCGCGAAATCAAGCTCGGTTGCGTTTTCACACAGCATGTCCGCGACGAAAAAGGCTTTCCACTCAGAGACCCGGACTCGTCTTCATACTTGGCCAGTTTCGCGGAGGCGGAGGATTTCGGCATCTTGATGCGTCAGGAGGCATTCCGTCGCGGCATGGCCAAAGCCAAAGTGGTGGTGGTGATTGGTGATGGCGCCGCGTGGATATGGACACTCGCCAAAACGAACTTCCGCTTTGCCGTACAAATCCTCGACTTCTATCATGCCTGCGAGCACCTTTTCTCCTTATGCGAAGCCCTGTTCTCAGATCCGGCTGATGTCCGGGCACACTTCAAGCGATGGAAGACCTCCTTCAAAAGAAACGGTGTCCTGAAGGTCGTCACTCAAGCCCAAGCCCTATTGGAGCACGG
>JASEHE010000192.1 GCA_030018915.1 Verrucomicrobiota bacterium | reverse complement strand
TCGGTGTCCGGAATGATCGCGGATTCAGTGTCCGGATCATCGCGGAATACGCAATCCTGTCGGGCCAAGTTCAATCTCCCTCTCCTCGACGTCCTCCACATTCGTTCTTCTAATAGGCATGTCGCTTTGCCTCGATGCGTTGAAATGGAACTCCTGCATATCTACACTCCTTAGGTCGAGGTCTTCCGTGACGCTTGACAGATTGTTGGTGGGGATAACGACGATTCGCGCGATGACCCTGTCGTTCTTGGGCTGCAACTCCAACCTTGCCTGAAGATTGCATGCCCTGTACAGGCGAGCATGATCGGTTGTCTCGCCGCCGCAACCGATCTGTGCGCAATGGAGAAACGTGCTGACCGCCGCCAAAGCCCCAATCGCATAGTATTTCACGGTCTTTCCTCCTCAGGGCCAGCACGGAAGTTCAGCCGGTGGCAGCGCCACATTTTCCCGAGCAACGAATGAATGACGCGGCCTCTTCCGGTACCCAAGGATTCACGGGTTGCCCCGCCTGTCTTCTTTCATGCCCGCAAGCGCGGATTTGCGGATTCGCCAGTAGTCCTCCGCGGCAACGACCGCCGAGTCGGAGACCAGATCCCCGGCCTCGCGCGGATTGCCGTCCTCGGCCGGAACGTA
>JASEHE010000191.1 GCA_030018915.1 Verrucomicrobiota bacterium | reverse complement strand
AGTATTTCGGCGACCTGACCCATAACGGAATCGAAGACACCGACGCGGACGGGCTGAGCAACGCGCTGGAATACGATATTGCCGCCGATCCCACTTACGGGCATGATTCCGACGGCGACGGCCTGGGTGACGAAGCGGAAGCCTATTTTGGAACGGACCCGAATTGGTGGGATACGGACAACGATTCGATGCCGGACGGCTGGGAAACGAAATACGGCTTCGATCCGAAGAGACCGAACGATCGGGACCTCGATTCCGATTCGGACGGATGGACCGATGGGCGGGAAGCGGACTACGGGACAAATCCGCTGGAACCGGACAGCGATGGAGACGGCGTAAACGATTCCGTTGACGCCGATCCGCTGGACTCGGGGAACAGCGAAACGGCGAGTTCGAACAACACCGCCGAGATTACGCTGACTGTCGGCGACTCAAGCGGGAGTCACACCGAGCTTTACCTGATCCGTGTCGGGTCGTTTGTATTGCGCATGCCGCGCGTGACGCAGACGGAATACCTGTTCAGCAGGACCTATCGAACGCCTCTTGGCAAGGCGTATGACGGGTATGTTGAGGCTCTTGGCGACGGCGATGATGACGGGGATTATGACGCGGACGTCACGGGCGTCGGGATAAT
>JASEHE010000190.1 GCA_030018915.1 Verrucomicrobiota bacterium | reverse complement strand
GACCACGTCATGGTCGCCGGCGAACGCCTGGCGACATTCGACTTGGAAGTCTCGTTCGCGCGCGGCAACGTCCGCGCGCTGGTGGCCCGGGAGATCGCCGGCTACCTCGTCTCCCTGTTCAGGCGGCTGCCCGAACCGCAAGCCGCCCGCTTCCTCGCGCAATTCGCGGCTGGATACCCGGATCAGGCGCGGATTGAGTTCGTCGTCCGCGAATTCTCGGCCAGCCCGAACACATGGCGCCGGTCGCTTCATGCGCTGGATGCCTGGCAGGCCCGTCTGCGTGGAACGCGCGTCCATCGCGCGGAAATCGCCCGCCGCCTGGCCCGCATGTTTCACGCTCCCGTGCGAAACATGCGCCCTTCGGGCTTCGGCGCGCCCGCCCAGAGCGGGCTTGCTCAGGATTAGCCTTTCGGCGCGCCGAAGGGCAGCCTTGAGCCAGTTCGACAGGCCCAGGGTGTTCTGGCGCCGCGCCGAAACTTCCGCCGCAATGCCTTGCGGGCGGAAGAAGCGGATATTTCACATGCCCTCCCGGACGCGCGAAATATCCGGGCTGGAAGCCCTCCTGCGCGCATAGCACGACTTTTCGCTGTCCGGCTCGATCGGTTGTGCTATAGTAGTCGCTGGAACATACGCGCGTTG